>NZ_JAIFKB010000118.1:0-503 GCF_019641445.1 Rhodococcus sp. DMU2021 | reverse complement strand
GCCAGTTTGCCGACGGTGGTGTGGATATCGGGAAGTGCGAAAGAATCTGTCGCTGTCATCGGTAGCCGTTCTTGTCCTCAGGTGTCGACGCCGCGCCGGTGTTCCTATGTATGCGCAGGCGGCGACAGAAAGCTGTATGCGCAGGCGGCGACAGAAAGCGGATCGCTGCTATGTGTTCGGGTATGTCACAAGTGCGTCGGACGCCATCCCATCCGGGCGGGACAACAGTGTGCCGATACTGCGCATCGGCGTTCCGGACCGGAACCGGTCCCTTTCGAGGGACCGCATAGAACATCGACCCAGCACATGTGCGCTCCTAGGAGTAGTCCGTGCACTGGACCCATCACCTCATCAACGTCATCGTCACCGTTGGATAGGCAACCACCAGCGTGATATTCGGCGTTGTAAGCAGGTCGAATTGCGCACTGCTTGGCTTCGCCCGGTCCCTGCCCTTGTCTGTGAGCCGCTAATCGGATTCGTCGAACAACGGCCGGATCCCTTCG
>NZ_JAIFKB010000117.1:0-504 GCF_019641445.1 Rhodococcus sp. DMU2021 | reverse complement strand
TGTACTCGACACCCAGGAGCCGGCCGAACCGGCCACCGCCGAGCAGCGCGGCGAGCACGTCGCCGCAGTGCAGGACGGGATCGACCAGGCCGCCACGGTCGAGGTCGATCAGTGGTGGGCACGAGGCCGCGCCGCCTATGACCCGGCCGATCCGCTGACGCTGCCGCAGCCGGACACCGATCCGCAGGTCGCCGCCGCGATCGGCAAGGTGCGCAGCCGCACGGGCCGCGATGAGATCCGCCACCAGTGGTTCGCCGGTGTCGAGCAGGCACGTCGCGAGGCCACTGCTGGCGAACGGCAGGCTCTGATCGCCGAGGTCGCCGTCGATCCTCGGCTGATCGCCCAGGTCGAAGGCCGGCGCCCGGACTACCTGCCGGCCGTGACCCGTTCCGAGGTCAAGAGCCTGATCGCCGAGGCCGCCCGCGAAGCGCCCCCGCTGCGCCAGGCCGCAGCGAAGGTACTGCTCGAGCACCGGTTGCCGGACGAGCTGTACGAGCGGGCCTA
>NZ_JAIFKB010000116.1:0-523 GCF_019641445.1 Rhodococcus sp. DMU2021 | reverse complement strand
CCGCGGATCGACCCCCTGGCCGACGTCGAGCGCCGGGTGCTCGAACGCCTCGCCGAACCGGACACCGACGCCGACACTGCCGCCAACCCGCAGGTCAACACCGCAGCGCAGTTCCTGTCGTGGGCCGACGGGCATTTCACGGTCAAAGCCCAGGTCGCCCTCGCGGATCTGATGGCCGATCGCGACTCGCTCACCGACGAGCAGTTCCTGGTGTGCCGAGTGATGCTGTCCGACCCGAAACGCTGGGGCGAACTCGGGCACCGCGCTGCCGAGGCGTACTGGCAGGCCCGCACCGGCGAGCCGACACAGCATCCGGTCACCACCGAGGTCGCCGACGCGATCGTCGAGGCCCGCGCCGACGTCGAGCGTCCGTTCACCGAGGACTTCCTCGACACCACCCAGGCTGTACTCGACACCCAGGAGCCGGCCGAACCGGCCACCGCCGAGCAGCGCGGCGAGCACGTCGCCGCAGTGCAGGACGGGATCGACCAGGCCGCCACGGTCGAGGTCGATCAGTGGTGGG
>NZ_JAIFKB010000115.1:0-525 GCF_019641445.1 Rhodococcus sp. DMU2021 | reverse complement strand
CTAGTGCCGCATCAGGCTACGTTCGCCCTGTTCACGATTTCGCGTAGCCGTTGATCCTCGGCGTGCTTGTTGCGCCAGATGATGTAGCTACGGATCATCGACCCCTGCTCCCGATGACTACCGTGATCGGTGCCGTCGAGTGCGAAGTACCGCAACGCCGTGAACTGCGCCTCGATCCGGTTCAACCACGAACTGTTCGTCGGGGTGTACGCGATCTCGACGTTGTTCGCCTCTGCCCACTCCGCGACGCGACGGCACTTTCTCGTGGTCAGGTGGGGTGAGAAGTTGTCGCACACGATCGCGATACGGACCTCGGCTGGGCACAAGGTGCGCAGGTAGCGGCAGAATTCGAGGAACGTGGTGCGGTTCTTCGTGGTCTTGACGTGCCCGTAGAGCTTGTCCTTGCCCAGGTCGTACGCGGCGAACAGATGCCGCACTCCGTGCGGGCGGGTATAGGTCGCCCGCCGCCGGCGCCGCGGTTCCCGGTCCGGGTCCTTGTGCTTGCCACCGCGCTCGTCCCACTGC
>NZ_JAIFKB010000114.1:0-532 GCF_019641445.1 Rhodococcus sp. DMU2021 | reverse complement strand
ATGAGCTCGGGCTTGACGGCCGTGGCGACGTCGTCCTCGACCCACTCGCCGCCCTTGAAGTACAGCTGGGTGGTGATGGCGCGCTTGCCGGGAGCCTTCACCATGAGGTGCAGGTGGGCCGGACGCCAGGGGTGTCCGCCGTAGGAGCTGATGAACCAGCCGGTCGGTCCGTCGGCCGGGATCTTGTAGGGAGCCGGCTTGAGCGTGGTGATCTCGAAGTTGCCGTTCTCGTCGACCTCGACGGTGCCGCGCAGGTTCCACTCGGGGATGCCGGGGGCGAATTGCGAGTAGAAGCCCTCTTCGTCGGCGTGCCACAGCTCGACGGTGGCGCCGTGCAGGCCTTTGCCCTCGAGGTCGGTGACCTGGCCCTTGAAGACCAGCGGCGGCGCGACCTTGTCCTTCTCGCGCATCGGCATCGTGCACTTGGCCGGGAGCTTCGGGCTGTCCGGGACGTAGTAGGGGCCTTCGATGGAGCCCTTGGTGCCGGTGAAGCCCTTGCGGTTGTAGTGCACCTTCTCGATCTCGTGCTCGA
>NZ_JAIFKB010000113.1:0-535 GCF_019641445.1 Rhodococcus sp. DMU2021 | reverse complement strand
GGTGCGTTTTCGTGTCCCCCGGGCTCAACCCTTTGCCTTCATGGAGTTCCGTTCGGCTGGAGCCGTGCTGCGCCTTTCGCCGAGAGGCGACCGAAGGCATCCGATCCTTCTTCGTCCACTCCGCGCCGGCATGCTGCGACGGCGTGGCCCTACCCACCTGCCTCGCGCAGCATTCGGCTGCCTCAGTAGAACCGGGCGGCCCGCGGACACCATTGACAGCACCGCGTCGAAAAGTCCCCGGGACCCAGCCCGCTGCTGCACATGCATGGACGGCGCCATACCCGAGTTCAGCTCGGCTGCGCGGTGGCGCAACGAACATATCCTTCACGTAGGTAATCAGCAAAATTGATAAACTTAGTTGTATATTCGATCGGGTGGACACGATCGAAACAACCCTCGCCCACTCCCTGCGGGAATCCCTGCGCCCGCTGTGGAGACAGCTCAACGCACACAAGACGCTTTCCACGGGCAAGCTCGACGTCCTCGTCCACCTCGCCGACCGCGGCCGCGCAACATCGGCGGAACTCGCGACCGC
>NZ_JAIFKB010000112.1:0-536 GCF_019641445.1 Rhodococcus sp. DMU2021 | reverse complement strand
CATCGCGATCAACGGAACCCGGCACACGTTCCCGCCGCAGGTCGAGGCCGATATGCAGGTGCTGCTCGACCGGATTTCAGGTACCGAAGTCACGCACTAACGAAATGAGCCAACTCGGGCGCACCGTCGACGAATTCTCGCGCCGCATCGAGTGCTGAACGTGGACGACGGTCCTCGGGCACGGATTCCTCGAAGACGGGAAGCACGTCCTGTGCACTCTCCGTCACGTATCGGACGACCGCCCGCAGTTCGTCCATGGTGAGTTCGAAATCACCGGTCACGCTTGTCGCCGGCCCGTTCCGCCCCACGTATCCGAGCATAGCCCGACCGAATGTCCGCGTACGAAAAAAGGGGACCCGCGAAAGCGGCTCCCCTCCTCAAAGCCGAAGACCCCCAACAATGTTGGGGGTCTTCGGTAACGGGTGTTCGGCGGTGTCCTACTCTCCCACACCCTGTCGAGTGCAGTACCATCGGCGCAGACAGGCTTAGCTTCCGGGTTCGGAATGGGACCGGGCGTTTCCCTGTCGCTATGGCCG
>NZ_JAIFKB010000111.1:0-546 GCF_019641445.1 Rhodococcus sp. DMU2021 | reverse complement strand
CGCAGTGGCGATGGCACGAGGATGTTGTACCGGTAAGGCGACCAAGAGTGGTTCATGACGGAGCAGCTCGACGATGATGCCGGGACTTTTCACCGGAGGGCGCAGCAGGCCGACGGACAAGGTGCCGTCGAGCAGCGCATCGACCTGAGCTGGAGTGAGCATTTCGCTGCGCAGGGTGAGTTCGACGAGGGGATTGCGCTCACGGTAGGCCCGCACCAGATTGGGCATCAGATCGTAGGTGGCCGATCCGGTGAATCCCAATGACAGTGCGCCCATTTCCCCGCGATCGGCTTTTCGTGCGGATTCCATGGCGTCTTCGGCGTCGTCGAGCAGCGCAACGCACCGGTCGTAGAACACCCGGCCCGCTGCGGTGAGCGTGATCGAGCGGGTGGTGCGTTCGAGCAACTGCACGCCGAGTTCGCGTTCGAGTGCACGGATCTGCTGGGACAGCGGCGACTGAGCCATGGACAACCGTTCGGCGGCCCGAGTGAAGTTACCCTCCTCGACGACCGCGCTGAAGTACCTCATGTGGCGCATCTCCATACC
>NZ_JAIFKB010000110.1:0-548 GCF_019641445.1 Rhodococcus sp. DMU2021 | reverse complement strand
CACAGCCGCACCCGCCGAGGGTCGGTTCCCCGCTGGCCGATTGCGGTGATCCACGGCGCGCTGCATTCGAGTGCGGTGGTGGTGTAGGAGTCGATGAACGCGTGCATCTGCTGCTCGCACGAGCGGGCGTAGGCGGCGAGGATGGGATCGGTTTCGGCCGCGGCGTCGGTCAGTGCGGGCACACGGTAGCCGGCCACCGCATCGGTACGGCGGCGCGGCAACTGCGCTCCGTCCCCGGAATCGATGCGGGTCTTCAGGGCGCGGGCGATGACCTGGCCGGGGGAGTTGCGGTCGGTGTCGATCCGGCCGGCTCTGCCTTCGGAGCTCATCACGGCGGCGGCCTCACGCAGCAGAGCCTCGGTGTCCCACCCGAAAGTTTCCGACTGGGCGACGTAGGTGACGATCTGATCCCACCCCCCGAGGCTGTGCACCCAGCCGAACTGCTCCTCGGTGAGGATCCGATCGAGTAGCTCTTCGGTGTAGTCCTCGTACAGCTCCCCGACGGCGAGCATGTAGGTGTTGGTGATCGTCGACCAGGATGCGGCCTT
>NZ_JAIFKB010000109.1:0-548 GCF_019641445.1 Rhodococcus sp. DMU2021 | reverse complement strand
AAGGCCGCATCCTGGTCGACGATCACCAACACCTACATGCTCGCCGTCGGGGAGCTGTACGAGGACTACACCGAAGAGCTACTCGATCGGATCCTCACCGAGGAGCAGTTCGGCTGGGTACACAGCCTCGGGGGGTGGGATCAGATCGTCACCTACGTCGCCCAGTCGGAAACTTTCGGGTGGGACACCGAGGCTCTGCTGCGCGAGGCCGCCGCCGTGATGAGCTCCGAAGGCAGAGCCGGCCGGATCGACACCGAGACCAACTCCCCCGGCCAGGTCATCGCCCGCGCCCTGAAGACCCGCATCGACAACTCCGACGGAGCGCAACTGCCACGCCGCCGCACCGACGCGGTAGCCGCCTACCGCGTGCCTACACTGACCGACGCCGCGGCCCAAACCGATCCCATCCTCGCCGCCTACGCCCGCTCATGCGAGCAGCAGATGCACGCGTTCATCGACTCCTACACCACCACCGCACTCGAATGCAGCGCGCCGTGGATCACCGCAATCGGCCAGCGGGGAACCGACCCTCGGCGGGTGCGGCTGTG
>NZ_JAIFKB010000108.1:0-564 GCF_019641445.1 Rhodococcus sp. DMU2021 | reverse complement strand
TCGCCTCGTGCATCGACCTCGGCTCGCGGAAGCTCACCGGGTGGGCGATGGCCGACCACATGCGCACCGAACTCGTCGGGGGCGCGCTCGAAGCCGCCCGGCGCGAGCGCGGTTCCCTTACCGGTTCGGTGTTCCACTCAGACCACGGGTCGGTCTACACCTCGAAGGCATACGCCGCCCTCTGCGAGCAACTCGGGGTGACCCAGTCGATGGGGGCGATCGGATCGTCCGCCGACAATGCCCTCGCCGAGTCGTTCAACGCGACCCTCAAACGTGAACTCCTCGAAGGCCGTTCTGCGTTTCCCGACGCGGCCACTGCCTACCGCGCCGTGTTCCGCTGGGCGAACCGCTACAACACCCGGCGCCGCCACTCCGCGATCGGCAATATCAGCCCGAACGCCTACGAAGCCGCTGCCTCCGCTACCCTCGCGGAAGCGGCATAACCGAAATGACACCGTGTCCAAGATCAGGGGCTAAGAGCGTGTCTCATGTGGAGAGTTTCTTGAAACAGGTGATGGCCGCGGCAAGCTGGAGGAAGCCAGCGAAGTGTTCGGCATGTCGTTC
>NZ_JAIFKB010000107.1:0-616 GCF_019641445.1 Rhodococcus sp. DMU2021 | reverse complement strand
TTGGAAAGTCGATACAAGCAACGTACAATTCCGCAATATGGCCGTACATTTTGATGCCGGCGCAGCCGCCACTCCCTCGAACACCCTTCCCCTCGCGGGCATCACCGTCGTGAGCATCGAGCAGGCCGTGGCCGCCCCGTTCGCCACCCGGCAACTCGCCGACCTCGGCGCCCGCGTCATCAAGATCGAACGACCCGACGGCGGCGACTTCGCCCGCCGCTACGACGAGACCGTCCACGGCCAGTCCAGCTACTTCGTCTGGCTCAATCGCTCCAAGGAATCCGTCACGCTCGACCTGAAATCCGCCGAGGGACGCGACATCCTCGAGCGCCTGCTGGCCACCGCGGACGTGTTCGTGCAGAACCTCGCGCCGGGCGCCGCAGCTCGCATGCATCTCGACGCCGACTCGCTCCGGCAACGCCACCCGGCGCTGATACCCTGCGACATCTCCGGATACGGCAACACCGGCCCCTGGTCGGACCGCAAGGCCTACGACATGCTGGTGCAGGGCGAAACCGGCCTGATCTCGCTGACCGGCCCGGCCGACTGCCCGTCGAAGACCGGCGTCTCGATAGCGGACATCGCCGCGGGCATGTACGCCTACAGCGGCATCCTG
>NZ_JAIFKB010000106.1:0-642 GCF_019641445.1 Rhodococcus sp. DMU2021 | reverse complement strand
CGCGTTGACTCATCCAAAATGCGCGCATAGAGGTAGTCGTTGCCTCAACTGAGAATGCGCGCGTGCGGTGCGCCTGCCGTGTCCGGCTCGGGCCGGGCGGTAGGCCCGAACGATGGGGCTGTCGATGAGTCAACGCAAGGCCGTGACCAAGACGATCGCGACGCGGTACGCCCGGGCCAACAAGGCCGCCAAGGGTGTCATCCTCGACGAATTGTGTGCCACGACCGGCTGGCATCGCAATCACGCCCGTAAGGCGTTGACGCAGGCGTTGCACCCCACGACGGTCAGGGGACGCACCCCGAGACCACCGAAGTACGGCTCGGACGTGATTGCGGCACTACGATTCTGCTGGGCAGTGCTCGGTGCGCCGGCCGGTAAACGGCTGGCGGCGGTGCTGCCGGACCTGGTGCCGACGCTACGTCGGTTCGGCGAGTTGAGCATCGACGACGCCACTGCGGAGTTGTTGGTGTCGATGTCGGCGGCGACCATCGACCGTCGGCTGGCCGAAGACCGGCGCAGGCTCGATCCGAAGGGCCGGGCACACACCAAACCGGGGTCGTTGCTCAAGTCGCAGATCCCGATCCGCACGTGGGCGCAGTGGGACGACGCAGTCCCGGGGTTCGTGGAGATCGACCTGGTCGG
>NZ_JAIFKB010000105.1:0-653 GCF_019641445.1 Rhodococcus sp. DMU2021 | reverse complement strand
CGCAGGTCGTGGCCGGGGCGGTCGGTGACGAAATCGAACTCGTCACGGCCCTTGCCGCACAGCTCGAGGACGGTTTCGACGACGGTACGGTTGTCGGTCTCCCCGTCCGCGCCGATCAGATAGGTCTCGCCGAGCCGGCCGTGTTCGATGATCGTCCACACGGCGCTGTTGTGGTCGTCGACGTGGATCCAATCCCGCACGTTGGTGCCGGTGCCGTAGAGCTTGGGGCGCACACCGGTGAGCACGTTGGTGATCTGGCGGGGGATGAACTTCTCCACGTGCTGATAGGGGCCGTAGTTGTTCGAGCAGTTGGAGATGGTCGCGCGGACGCCGAACGAACGCACCCAGGCGCGCACCAGCAGATCCGAGCCGGCCTTCGTCGACGAATAGGGGCTCGACGGATTGTAGGCGGTGGTCTCGGTGAACTTGATCGGATCGTTCAGCGGCAGGTCGCCATAGACCTCGTCGGTGGAGATGTGGTGATAACGCACGTCGTACTTGCGGACGGCCTCGAGCAGGGTGAAGGTGCCCACGAGATTGGTCTGCACGAACGGTGCGGGGTTCGCCAGGGAGTTGTCGTTGTGGGATTCGGCGGCGAAGTGCACCACCAGATCGGTGTCGGCGACGAGCCGGTCGACCAGCTCGGCGTCGGC
>NZ_JAIFKB010000104.1:0-670 GCF_019641445.1 Rhodococcus sp. DMU2021 | reverse complement strand
CTGGCCCGCGACGAACTGGACCGGGCACGAGGCGAGATGTCCGCCACCGGGGCGGTGGAGCGGTCCCTGGCGCAGGTCGAGATCGACGAACGCAACATCGCGGAGGTGCGCGCTGCCCGCACCCGACTCGATGCCCTGACCCGGTCCCCGCAGGCCACCGAACACCAGATCGCCGCTGCCCGCGCCGCTGTGACCGCCGCAGAACAGGCAGCACCCCCGGAGCGACGCTGGCCCGTGATCGAACGCGGTGCACAGCACTATCGCGCCGCCGAGGCGGCCAAGGCCCGTGCCCGCGCCACCGACGAACGCACGATCGGGCGGATCACCGACCGCATCACCCGACTCGAGGAATCGATCACCGCCGAACGCACCATCATCGGCCAGATCGACACCGAGGTCACCCGACGCAAGGCCGGCGGACCCGACTTCACCACCGGTACGTCGACGCGACGGACACACACCGATTCGGGGGCGAACGTCCAGTTCGGTCTCGACCCCCTCGACCACGACACCGGACCGGAACGGGACCTGTAGAACGTCGGCTGCAGCGCCCACGCCCGAACAGCACAAGGAGAACAACGATGCCGGACAGCGACCAGAAGCGACGGTTTCTACGCAGTCGGGGACGCACGTCCTTGCCCACCGACACGGCGGGTGCGCAGAACTCACC
>NZ_JAIFKB010000103.1:0-687 GCF_019641445.1 Rhodococcus sp. DMU2021 | reverse complement strand
AGAAGGTGAGCACGTCCACGACCTGCCGGAGTTCATTTCCGCCGAGTTCGTCACCCGCACCGACACGATGTATGCGCTGTCCAAGGACGGCCCCGGCTCGTCCTCGGCGATCTCGAGTGCCCTGGTCGGGCAGATCCTTACCTGCGCCGAGGAATACTCCGAGCAGCAGGAATCGGAGCGGATGCCGATCCCGCTGACGGCGGTGCTCGACGAGGCCGCCAACATCTGCAAGATCGAGGACCTGCCGCGCTGGTACTCGCACTTCGGTGGCCGCGGCATCATCCTCATCACCTTCTTCCAGTCCCCCTCCCAAGGGGAGAAGGTCTGGGGTCGCGAAGCGTTCAAGTCGATGGTCGATGCGTGCAGCGTGATCTGGTACGGCGGCAATGTCGAAGACGACGCCTTCCTGTCGGGTCTGGTCGATGCCGTGGGCACCCACTACGTCGACACCGAGTCCCGCAGCCGCCCTACCGGCTTCTTTTCCAGCGGTCAGGCGAGTGTGTCGAGCAGCTGGCAGAAGGAAACCATCTTCGACAAGCGGGACCTGCGGGCGCTGCCGAAAACCCGGGCGCTGGTGACGATCGGTGGCTCCACCCCGATCCTGGTCCGCAAGGCGTTCTGGGGGAATTCGCCGTTCGCCGAGGCGATCCGCCAGTCCCAGCAGGAAAGCAAGCAGCTCGGCCCTGC
>NZ_JAIFKB010000102.1:0-697 GCF_019641445.1 Rhodococcus sp. DMU2021 | reverse complement strand
CGTCGCCTGCTCGACGACGACGAGTTCCTCGAGGTCCAGGCCGAGCGCGCGAAGAACATCATCGTCGGCTTCGGGCGCGTCGACGGCCGCAGCGTCGGCATCGTCGCCAACCAGCCCACGCAGTTCGCCGGCTGCCTCGACATCGACGCGTCCGAGAAGGCCGCGCGCTTCGTCCGCACCTGCGACGCGTTCAACGTGCCGATCATCACGCTCGTCGACGTTCCCGGCTTCCTGCCCGGCACCGAGCAGGAGTACAACGGCATCATCCGCCGCGGCGCCAAGCTGCTCTACGCCTACGGCGAGGCGACCGTCGGCAAGATCACGGTCATCACCCGTAAGGCCTACGGCGGCGCGTACGACGTCATGGGTTCCAAGCACATGGGTGCCGACGTCAACCTCGCGTGGCCGACCGCGCAGATCGCCGTCATGGGTGCCTCCGGCGCCGTCGGCTTCGTCTACCGCAAGCGCCTGCTCGAGGCCGCCAAGAACGGTCAGGACGTCGACGCGCTGCGCCTCGAGCTGCAGAACGAGTACGAAGACACCCTGGTGAACCCGTACGTCGCCGCCGAGCGCGGTTACGTCGACGCGGTGATCCCGCCGTCGCACACGCGCGGACAGATCGTCTCCGCGCTGCGCCTGCTCGAGCGGAAGATGGTTTCGCTCCCGCCGAAGAAGCATGGAAACATTCCGCTGTGAC
>NZ_JAIFKB010000101.1:0-715 GCF_019641445.1 Rhodococcus sp. DMU2021 | reverse complement strand
CCTATTGCCTCACGTCAAGATGCGCGCGAGGTTTGCTTCGTTGCCTCATCCGATGATGCGCGCGTGGCGACTGCCGTGACGGCGGGGACGCGGGCCGGACCGGCCTTGGCGATGGTCAGGGTCAGCAGCTCGGCGGTCAACGCCTGGATCTGCCGCTGGATCGCCGCCGGGTTCAGGCGCACGTAGGTGTCGGCGAGGATCGCCTTGTCCTCGACGGTGACCGTCTCGTGCTGCTCGGCGCGGCGTTTCGGGGTGGTAGCCGTGTCGTACTTCTTGATCACCTTCGCCCCGTCCCGCACCTTCGAGATCAGTTTCTGCTGCGGACAGAAGTAGTTCGACAGACTCGACTGCAGAACCCAGATCCTGTTCAGTAGCAACAACTCTGCCGGGGTGTCGTAACGGTGGTAGCCGACGACGGTCCGCACGATCGCCCAGTTCTTCTGCTCGACGTGCGCGCCGTCGTTGGAGTTGCCGGGTCGGGACCGGGTGAAGGTGATCTGCCGCTGCTCGCACCAGGCGAGCAGGTGGTGGTTGATGAATTCGCTGCCGTTGTCGGAGTCGACACCGCGGATCGGGAACGGCAGGATGCCGGCAATCTCCTCGAGCGCGGCGAGCACCCACTTGCGGGCCTTGTTCGGCACCGACCGGTTCTCGGTCCAGCCAGTGGCGATGTCGGTCACCGTCAGGGTGTAGGCGTGGTCGCCGACCGCGTTGC
>NZ_JAIFKB010000100.1:0-731 GCF_019641445.1 Rhodococcus sp. DMU2021 | reverse complement strand
GTCGCGGGGAGACCGACGACCGGAACCGAAGACACTCGACTGGCGTCCAGACCCGATCACTCACCGACAAACCATGACGCTCACGTGCCTAACACACGCAGCTCCGCTGCTCTGACAGGACCATCGAGGTCCTGTCAGACCTTGGATCGAACTCCGTTCGCCCCAAGAATCTCTACACACCTCATGCACTAAAGGTGCGACATGGCATAATCGGCGCTGTGATGACCGTCCACAAGCTCAATGCTGGGGACGGCTATGTCTATCTCACCAAGCATGTCGCCAAGGGCGACGCCACCGAGTCCCGCAAGCCCGATGCGGTCGATTACTACCTGGCCAAGGGCACGCCACCGGGGGTGTGGTGCGGGAAACTGGCCGAAAAGGTCGGTGTCGAGATCGGCACCGAAGTCACCGAATCCGCGATGCGGTCGGTGTTCGGTGCAGCGCGTACTCCGAACGCTTTGGACACCAAGCCCGGACCCGGAGCATCAGTCGAAGAGCAGCTGAACTGGTCCCAGAGCACCGCCCTCGGACGGGCGTTTTCGTGGTTTCAGAACAGTCAGGAGTACGTCCACGACGTTGAAGAACTGTGCAGCGCCTACAAGGCGCAGCACGGCGATTACCCGACCACCGAGGCGAAGAAGGAGATCCAGTTCGCCACCGCCCGCAAGCACCTGAGCCGCGAAAGCGGAGAGCAGGCAGGACTGCTCAGCGATGAAGGTGTGTGGAAGTTC
>NZ_JAIFKB010000099.1:0-759 GCF_019641445.1 Rhodococcus sp. DMU2021 | reverse complement strand
ATGGACTGCGGCGAGGGGCCGATCCAGATGAGGCCGGCGTCGATCACGGCCTGGGCGAAGTCGGCGTTCTCGGAGAGGAAGCCGTAGCCGGGGTGGATGGCGTCGGCGCCGGACTTGGCGGCGGCGTCGAGGATCTTGTCGAACACCAGGTAGGACTCGGCCGAGGTGGTGCCGCCCAGCGCGAACGCCTCGTCGGCGAGCTTCACGAACTGTGCGTCTGCGTCCGGTTCGGCGTAGACGGCGACACTGCCGTAGCCCGCGTCCTTGGCGGCTCGGATGACCCGCACAGCGATCTCGCCGCGATTCGCGACGAGCACCTTCGTGATCTGACTATAAGAATGCTTGTGAGAGTAAGTCATCGATTTTCCTTCATCGAACACAGCGAGCATTGACGAAAGTGGTGGGCGCCGTAGACAACCCGTACCGCATCATCTGAGAGGGAGCCCCCCACGCCTCCTCGTCGACGGGTGCCATGGGGGCAGGGGCAGCGCCCGCCGCGGCGAACACGATGAGCACCGCCGCGATCTCCTCAGCGGAGGGGTTGCCGGAGAACACGATCGGATCGTGGTGCAGCACAGGTGTGCCGAGCAGTACGGCCTCGTCCGACTGAGCGTCGACGTCGGCCCGTTCCGTCACCGCGGTCACAGCGGAATGTTTCCATGCTTCTTCGGCGGGAGCGAAACCATCTTCCGCTCGAGCAGGCGCAGCGCGGAGACGATCTGTCCGCGCGTGTGCGACGGCGGGATCACCGCGTCGACG
>NZ_JAIFKB010000098.1:0-761 GCF_019641445.1 Rhodococcus sp. DMU2021 | reverse complement strand
CTAGCCGTACTGGCTGATGATCGTGTCGACCAGATCGGAGGGAATCGGGTCCGCGGGCATGGCCGGCCAGCCCATGAAGCTGCGGTCGGCTTTGGCGTTGGCCATCGGTCCGGTGTCGCCGTCGAGGATGACCTTCAGATGGGGTTCGAGGTGCTGAATCCACCACGCGGACACCGCGGACATCGAATCCGAAGCTCGTGCTTCCTCCCATGCCTGGTGTAGCGCGGTCAGTCGGGCCACGACCTCCGGGTACGCCCACCACCTCGCATCCCAGGACAGACCGCCGTCGTTGTCACTGATCCGCCGGCGGATCACCGGCAGGAAGAAACCGTTCACCCAGTCGATAACATTCGCATACTTCGGCTCTTTCTTCTCCTGCGGTTCCGCGGTAGAGCCGACTACTGCGGCCTGTTCCGGGGTCCACTCGTCGGCGGTGCCGTCTCCGGACTCGTTCCCGGTATCCCAGCGATCATCGGTCGTGCGGGGCAGATTCACCATGCTCATTCCTTCGACATGAACTCGGACGTAAACAGGGCAGTGGTGCGGGAAGACTCCACGACAGGCGCGTCCACGACGCGTGGTTGCTGCGGACCCTCACTGCCGGGACGATCGGACTCCCCCATCGGCAACGCTTTCTGTTGGGCAGGGCCGAGCTGCTTGCTTTCCTGCTGGGACTGGCGGATCGCCTCGGCGAACGGCGAATTCCCCCAGAACGCCTTGCGGACCAGGATCGGGGTGGAGCCACCGATCGTCACCAGCGC
>NZ_JAIFKB010000097.1:0-802 GCF_019641445.1 Rhodococcus sp. DMU2021 | reverse complement strand
AGGCCCACCAAGTCTACGTCCCCCTACCCCCATCTATCCGCATCGGCCACCGGAACCGGTGTCGTGTCGCACGCCGGAGCGGTCCTGCTGCTGCGCACCGCGGAGAAGACCGGCCTCGCTGCGGCGTTGACGACCGAACTCGCACCATATCGAAAACCGCTGGCCCGACACGATCCCGGCAAGATCGTGCTCGATCTCGCGACAGCACTGGCACTCGGCGGAGACTGCCTCGCCGACAACGCGCAACTGCGTGCTCACCCGGAAGTCTTCGGACAGGTGGCTTCCGACCCGACTGTCTCCCGCCTGATCAGCAGGTTGGCCGCCGACGCCGATACCGCCCTCGCCGCGATCGACCGGGCCCGCGCCACCGCCCGCACCCATGCCTGGACTGCCGCCGGTACGTCGGCTCCCGACCATGCCATCGGCGAAGCCCATCCGCTGGTCCTCGATATCGATGCCACCGAAGGTCACCGCACATTCCGAGAAGGAACAGGCCGCCCCGACGTTCAAGCGAGGCTTCGGTTTCCATTCGTTGTGTGCGTTCGTCGACCATGGCGCCGGCGGCACCGGTGAACCCGTCGCGATGCTGCTGCGGCCGGGGAATTCGGGGTCGAATACCGCTGCCGATCACGTCACCGTGGTGCAGGACGCACTGGCACAGTTGCCGTTCGACCCGGGATACCGGGTCGGGAAGAAGGTGCTGGTGCGTATCGACGGCGCCGGCGGCACCCACCACCTGATCGAGTATCTGACCAAGCGCCGGCTCTCGTATTCGGTGGGGTTCGGGTTGACCGACGCCCAC
>NZ_JAIFKB010000096.1:0-814 GCF_019641445.1 Rhodococcus sp. DMU2021 | reverse complement strand
GCCCACCTGCACCTCATGGTGAAGGCTCCCGGCAAGCGCGCCATCACCACCCAGCTGTACTTCAAGGGCGGCGAGTGGGTCGAGGACGACGTCGCCACGGCCGTCAAGCCCGAGCTCATTCTGGATCCGCAGCCCAACGCCGACGGCATCGCCGAGGTGACCTACAACTTCGTGCTCGACCCGGAAGCGTGATCCGGACCGCGGCTGCGGCCTGATCACATCCGAACGAGAGTGCGGGTTGGGAGCGGTGCACGCAGGGCATGCATCGCACGCATGTCACGCACAGCGTGCATTACGAGCATCGCGTGCATCGCCGTTTCGCGGTTTGGCAGATGGCTCCTCGCTGGGGCTCCTCGCTGGGGTTCCTCACCCCGAACAGTGATCGCCTCCACTGAGGCATCCCCGCCGCAAGAGGTACGGCGAGATGGGAGGACCGCAGCTCTCGCAGCCGACAGCAGCAATGCGGATTCAGCGGCCGTCTTCTTGGTGGCTGGTCAACCTCGTGGCGTGCCCACCTGCCGTGCGACATCCTTTGAGCAAGTACCGAGATCCGACCCACCACAACCTCTGTGGGAACCGAGGTGCCCAGGTGCAGGCACCTCGGTCCCGCAGGCGCGACATCGCCTTGATCTCCGTGTTACTTGATCTCGGTGAGCACGGTGCCCTGGGTGACCGCGGCACCCGGCTCGACCGCGAGGCCGGTGACGACGCCCGCCTTGTGGGCGTTGACCGGGTTCTCCATCTTCATGGCCTCGAGCACGGCGATGAGCTCGCCCTCGGCGACCTCCTGGCCCTCGGCAACCGCGACCTTGAC
>NZ_JAIFKB010000095.1:0-828 GCF_019641445.1 Rhodococcus sp. DMU2021 | reverse complement strand
GGCAACGGGATCGTGCGCCTGCTCGACCATGACGAGAACAGCGCCACGCAGTTGCTCGAGCGGCTGGACGCGGCCCGGCCCCTGTCCTTGATCGCCGACGACACCACGGCCCTGCAGATCCTGGCCGAACTGATGGCACGGCTGACCTCAGTGCCTGCCCCGACGGGTCTGCGGCGGCTGTCCGACATCGCCGCCGCCATGCTCGACCAGGTCCCGCGGGCGGTGCCGGCCCTGCGCGACCCTGCCGAACAGAGGCTGGTGCGCACCTGCGCGTCCGCCGTGGCCGAGCTGATGGGCGAACCCGGCGACCGCCTGCTGCACTGGGATCTGCACTACGACAACGTTCTTGCCGGAGAGCGGGAACCCTGGCTGGCGATCGATCCCGAACCCCTGGCCGGCGACCCGGGATTCGAGTTGCTGCCCGCGCTGGACAATCGGTGGGATGAGGTCGAGGCCACCGGTGATGTGACTCGCGCGGTGCTCCGACGCTTCGACCTGCTGACCGAGGTCCTCGGTCTGGACCGGAACCGGGCGACCGGCTGGACCCTCGGCCGCGTGCTGCAGAACGCCCTATGGGAGGTCGAAGACGGAAAGGTGATGCTGGAACCCGTTCAGGTCGCCATTGCCACGGCCCTGCTGCGCCGGTGGTAGGAGCTCGCATGTCGAGGGGTCGTCATGCCGAGCGGGAACTCACAGCACTCGACAGCCTTCCCCACCTCACCCGAGCAGTGGTGCATGGCGATCTCGGTGCCGAAAACGTCCTATGGGAGTGGTCGCACGGCCTGCCGCACCTCTCCGGAGTACTCGACTGGGACGATGTCACACTCA
>NZ_JAIFKB010000094.1:0-878 GCF_019641445.1 Rhodococcus sp. DMU2021 | reverse complement strand
GGTCAAGTCCCGTGAGGTGGTGTACGACGTCGTCGCGTGATTCCTCGTCGGTGGATCAGGCGGTCAAGGCCGGTGTCACCTCCTCGGTGCCCTCGGTGACACTGTCGGCGGGCTTGTCGGTGCGGGAGCGGGCGAGTACGTCGAGGCCGAGGTAGCGGCGGCCTTCGATCCACTCGTCGTGCTGCTCGGCCAGCACCGCCCCGACGAGTCGGATCAGAGCGGTGCGGTCCGGGAAGATCCCCACCACGTCGGTCCGGCGGCGGATCTCCTTATTGAGGCGCTCCTGCGGATTGTTGCTCCAGATCTGTTTCCAGATCTGCTTCGGGAACGCGGTGAACGCCAACAGATCCGACCGGGCGGCGTCGAGGTGATCGGCCACCTTCGGCAGCTTCTCGGTGAGTGCATCGATGATTCGATCGTATTGTGCGTGAACGGAATCCGCGTCGGGCTGGTCGTACACGGAGTGCAGCAGTGTCTTCACCCAGGGCCACGACGACTTCGGTGTGACGGCCATGAGGTTCGTCGAGTAGTGGGTGCGGCACCGCTGCCAGGAGGCGCCGGGCAGGGTTGCGCCGATCGCCGCGACGAGGCCGGCGTGGGCATCGGAGGTCACCAACCGCACCCCGGACAGGCCGCGGGCGACCAACCCGCGGAAGAAGGTCAGCCAGCCGGCGCCGTCCTCGGCGGAGGTGACGTCCAGCCCCAGGATCTCGCGGTAGCCGTCGGCGTTGACCCCGACCGCGACCAGGGCGTGCACGTTCACCACCCGTCCGTTCTCGCGGACCTTGAGGACCAGGGCGTCGGCGGCGACGAACGTGTACGGGCCCGCATCGAGGGGTCGGTTCCGGAAGGCCTCGACCTGGGTGTCGAGGTCTTTC
>NZ_JAIFKB010000093.1:0-885 GCF_019641445.1 Rhodococcus sp. DMU2021 | reverse complement strand
GCCTGAAACGGTATCTCGTTCGGCAGCTCTATCCACTCATCGTCCAGACGCTGCAGCCTCGACGCCAAACGACCGCCGCTTGACAGCAAGTCAATAGGAGTGTCGCAGTTGGTAGGGGCTGGTAGGGGCGGGTGTACTTCGCCGTGATGCCTAGGTCGGTGCAGGTGTGCTTCCACAGGGCGGATCGGTAGCAGCCGCCGTTGTCGGACAGGACCCGTTCGACGGTGACGCCGCGGGCTGCGAACCAGCCCACGGCACGCTGGAGTACGCCGGCTGCGGTGACAGCGGTTTCGTCGTCGTGGATCTCGGCGTATGCAACGCGGGAATGGTCGTCGATGACGGTGTGCACGAAGGCGTGTCCGAGTAGTTCGTTGTGGTGCTTGCTGCGGCGGGTTACCGGTGTGGCCTGGCGGTTCCTGCGGCCCTGGATGCGGCCGACGAATCGCCAGCCGCCGCCGATGGGGATGTTGCCGAGTTTCTTGACGTCGACGTGGATCATCGACCCCGGATGGGGGTGTTCGTAGCGGCGGATGGTCTCGCCGGTGCGGATGTCGATGTGCGAGAGCCGGTTGAGCCGGCATCGGACCAACACCGCGTGCACGGTCGACGCCGGCATGTTCAGACGAGAGCCGATCGCCTGGGGTGAGAGTCGTTTGCGCCACCGGAGGTCGACGATCTTGCGTTTGATCGGCTCCGGTGTGCGGTTCGGGATGTGGTGGGGTCGACTCGAGCGGTCGTGCATCCCGTCCGGTCCCATCTCGACATAGTGTCAAGTCCCGAGTTTTGTTGAGGCTGAGCGTGTGTTCAGTTCTCAGGCCGCAGAAGCGGCTGGCGGTTGTGCGTAGTGGGCGGTCTCGACCTCGGCCGGAGTCCGATAGTCGAGCA
>NZ_JAIFKB010000092.1:0-907 GCF_019641445.1 Rhodococcus sp. DMU2021 | reverse complement strand
CGACACTCCTATTGACTTGCTGTCAAGCGGCGGTCGTTTGGCGTCGAGGCTGCAGCGTCTGGACGATGAGTGGATAGAGCTGCCGAACGAGATACCGTTTCAGGCAGCGGATGATTTCCATCTTCGTCTTGCCTTCCGCGATCCGTCGTGTCGCGTAGTTACGGGTCTGCTGGTCGTAGCGCAGCCGCACGAGCACGATGTGGTAGAGCGCTGAGTTCGCCTGCCGGTCGCCTGCGCGGTTGAGTCGGTGACGGTTGGTCTTGCCCGACGACGCCGGTATCGGACAGGCTCCGGCCAGTGCCGCGAACGCGGCTTCCGAGCGTAGCCTGTCAGGGTTGTCGCCGGCGGTGATCAGCAGCTGCGCCACGGTGTCTCGGCCGCAGCCGAAGACGCTCATCAGGTCCGGGGCATGGTCTTCGAGTAGCCGTTGCAGGTGCCCGGACAAGTCCTCGATCTGCTCGGTCAGTGCTTGCCAGCGCCGCGCCAGCAGCCGCAGGCTGTAGGCCGTGGCCTCGGCTGCGGTCACCGGCGCAGGTGTCGGTCGTGACGCCGCCAGCGCAGCGATCAACTTGGTGTTCGACAGGCCCCGGTAACGCGAACGCAGCTCCTCTGGCGCCGTGATCAGCATGCCCTTGATCTGGTTGATCGTCGCTGTCCTGGCGGTCAGTGCAGACGACCTCGAGGTGCGCAGCACCCGGAGCGACTCCACCAACCCATCGCCACCCTTGGGTGCGGCGCTGGCTCGACCCGACAGCACCGCCTCAGCGGCCGAATAGGCGTCGAAGGGATCGCTCTTGCCGCGAATCCGGCGATCGAACCGGTTGGGGCGGTTGACCTCACTGACCGCGATGCCCGCGACCTGCATCGCACGACTGACCCCAGCCCCGTACGAGCCGGTGCACTCGAT
>NZ_JAIFKB010000091.1:0-944 GCF_019641445.1 Rhodococcus sp. DMU2021 | reverse complement strand
CCACGCCCGAACAGCACAAGGAGAACAACGATGCCGGACAGCGACCAGAAGCGACGGTTTCTACGCAGTCGGGGACGCACGTCCTTGCCCACCGACACGGCGGGTGCGCAGAACTCACCCGCCTCGCTTCCGGCCGGTGCCCCGGCGATATCGCAATCCCGACCGGCCAGGGCGCAAGCCGCCCAGGACGTGACCGATCTTGTCGGCTTTCTGCGGGAAGTCGACAGTCGCCGCACTCAGGGCCAGCCGGCACCGGCACCGAAGGACCGCACCGAGGTTCTCGGTGCATTCCGCGGACAGCCTGCTCAGCAGATCACGGTCCAGATTCTGGCCGCGGCGGCGACCGCCCGGCATGTCGGCGCGCAGGTACAGATCACTCGCAAATGGGAGCAACTGGCGCAGGAGAATGCGGAGCGACTCGAAGCTCTGCGAGCGCAGCACTACCGGCATCAGCAGCAGCGGTACGTGCAAGTGCAGATGCCTCCGGAGGAGATCACCCGGCGCCTTGCCGAGCAGCAAGCCGCTGACCGGGACGCTGATAATCGCGTCTTCGACGCCGCTGCGGCCGTCGCGTTGAGCTACGCCGCCGACGAGAGTGTGCCGTCGTTCGACACGCTCGCCGACCTGTCCGCCCAGCACCTCGCAGTCGCCGAACCCACCGCGGACGTTCCCGCGTCAGTTGTCGAATCCTTCGCCCGCGCCGCCGACGCCGACACCGTAGAGATGAACTTCGACAAGGCCGCGGACGGTTCGCCCGCGTCCAGCGGCCCCGATACACGCACCGAACCGTCCACTGCGGTCGAAGAAGATCACCAAGCGGATGTGTCCGACCAGCTCGAACGGGGCGAAGAACCCGCTCCGATGAATCACAAAGATCTCGGCAGGATCGGGACGGTGCTCGAATCCGCCGGCCGAGCTCTGGCCACCGCGGTCGGCCCGATCAA
>NZ_JAIFKB010000090.1:0-1004 GCF_019641445.1 Rhodococcus sp. DMU2021 | reverse complement strand
AGAGCGTCCGGCAAATGATGAGCCCGCCCAACGCAGGGAACGTTCCGGCGTGTCGATACAGGTAGAGGCACGGGTACCGAGTCGATCATGTGATTGCTGAAGTCCCACGATCACCCGGAGTACCCGTGCCTCTGCTGCCAGTCTGTCTCATCGAACCCCTATGGGTCGAGTTCTCCGCCCAGCTCGCTACCGACGAACGTCCCGAGTTCGATCCGAAACATCCCTGGGGCTGCCACCGCCGCCGTGTGTCGGACCGGGTCGTGTTCGAGCACATCCTCGCCGCACTGGTGCACGGTAGCGGCTACGAACGCATCGCCACCGTCGGATGCTCGGACCGCACCATCCGCAGGCGACTGACCGAATGGTCCGCGAAAGGAATCGGCGTCGAGGTGCTCCGCGCCGCCCTGACCGCGTACGACCGGATGCTCGGCCTCGACCTCGATCACTTGTCGGTCGACGGGTCGATCACGAAAGCACCGTGTGGTGGCGAGGTTTCGGGCCGTTCCCCGGTCGATCGCGGTAAGCGGGGCACGAAACGCTCGGTGGTGTGCGACGGCGGAGGGATCCCGCTGGCGATGGTGTCGGCGGGCGCGAACCGGCACGACTCGCCGCTGCTCGAACCGACGATCCGGGCGGTACCGGACATGGTCGGCCCGCTGCCGCAGCACTCGTGCGTGCACCTCGATCGCGGCTACGACTCGGCCAGGACGAGGGACCTGCTCGACGAATTGGGTTACGACTACGACATCGCCCGTAAGGGCATCCCGGCTCCGATCCAGGCCGGCAAACGCTGGGTCGTTGAGCGCACGCATTCGTGGATGAACGGATTCGGCAAGCTCCGGCGGTGCACAGACAAACGCGCCGCGATCGTCGACTTCTATCTCGCGTTGGCCGCGGCACTGACCGTGCTCCGGCGTCTGATCAACCGTGCACGTACCCATTACCGGTGGCCGACCCGGCCTACTACCCGCCGACTCAAGTGAGCATCAATTGCCGGTCGCTCT
>NZ_JAIFKB010000089.1:0-1044 GCF_019641445.1 Rhodococcus sp. DMU2021 | reverse complement strand
TCCGACCAGCTCGAACGGGGCGAAGAACCCGCTCCGATGAATCACAAAGATCTCGGCAGGATCGGGACGGTGCTCGAATCCGCCGGCCGAGCTCTGGCCACCGCGGTCGGCCCGATCAATGGTGGCGACGACGTTGCCCCTCCCCTGTCGCCGGTCGACCTGAACCAGCTCAGTCAGGAACTACTCGATGCGATCGGTGCTGCGATGAGCAGTCACCCCCGATCGGTGACCGAGATGCTCAACATCGAACGCCGACCCGACCACACCAACGAAGCCGCGTTCGTCCCCGACACCGGTGTCGAACACAGCCAGCAAACAACACTGTCGTACTGACGTACTGATCTGGCATCACGCCCGTGACAGCATCGTGGGTGAGTGCGTCGATCAGAAGTAGCAACGTTTGTTCAGCTGTTTCGTGAACGACGGGGCGGCGTTCGGATCGAGGATGTCGATGAGATTCGGCAACGCTCCTTACGGTGCGTCGGTCAGCGAGGCGCGACGTGGCGGCCGCCGCGCCGGAGTCCCTGGGCCGGTCATGATCGTTTTCGGGTAGGCTTGGGGCATGCTTTGACGCCTGCCCGGCACTCGGGCGCCTCCGCGATCTCCTTCGTCCATCGCACCTGATTTCGAACCTGACGAAGGAGACTTTTCCGTGACCAAGTCGATCTATATCGACGTGCCGGATGTGTTCGCTGCGTCTTATGGCGCGCACGGCGCCGAGGCGCGAGCGTGGATCGCCGAGCTGCCCCGGCTGGGCGGTGAGTTCCTGGACCGCTGGGAGCTGCGGCTTGATGGCCCGCCCGCATATGGCATGGCGTCACTGGTCTTGCCCGTGCTTCGGTCCGACGGAACTCCCGCAGTCTTGAAGCTTCAGCAGCTGCGGGAGGAGACCGTCGGCACCGCCGCCGGCCTGGAGGCGTGGAACGGCAACGGGATCGTGCGCCTGCTCGACCATGACGAGAACAGCGCCACGCAGTTGCTCGAGCGGCTGGACGCGGCCCGGCCCCTGTCCTTGATCGCCGACGACACCACGGCCCTGCAGAT
>NZ_JAIFKB010000088.1:0-1115 GCF_019641445.1 Rhodococcus sp. DMU2021 | reverse complement strand
TCGGTGGACGCGTCGCCGGTCTCGGGGATCTCGTCGCCGGCGAGCACCGTCTGCAGGGCGGTGGCCTGGGTCTTGCCGAGTTCGACGCCCCACTGGTCGAACGAGTCGATCCCCCACACGACGCCTTGGACGAAGGTCTGATGTTCGTAGAAGGCGATGATCTGCCCGACCACCGACGGGGTCAGTTCCGGGGCGAGGATCGTCGTCGACGGCCGATCCCCGGGCATCACCTTGTGCGCCACCAACGCCTCGTCGATGCCGTCGGCGCGGACCTCGTCGGCATCACGCCCGAAGGCCAACACTTTGGCCTGGGCGAACATGTTCGCCAGCAACAACACCTGCATGCTGGTCTGCCCGTCGCGGGCGGGCAGGTCGTCGCCGCTACGGGCGAGGCCGAGAAAGTCGACGGGGACGATCTCGGTGCCCTGGTGCAGCAGCTGGAAGAAGGCGTGCTGACCGTTGGTACCGGGCTCACCCCAGAACACCTCCCCGGTCGGACACACCACCGGTGTGCCGTCGGCGCGCACGGATTTGCCGTTCGATTCCATGGTCAGCTGCTGCAGATAGGCCGGCAGCCGCGCCAGATCCTGCGCATAGGGCACCACCGCGCGCGACCGATAACCGAGGATGCTCGCATTCCACACCCCGATCACCCCCGCCAGCAACGGTGCGTTCTGTGCCGGGGCGGTGGTGGCGAAGTGGGTGTCGATGGTGTGCATGCCGGCGAGGAACTCGGCGAACCGCTCGCGTCCGATGGCGCACATCACCGCCAGCCCGATCGCCGAGCCGACCGAATAACGGCCGCCGACCCAGTCCCAGAACTCGAACATGTTCGCCGGGTCGATGCCGAACTCGACCACCCGCTCGGTGTGCGTCGACACCGCGACGAAATGCTTCGCCACGGCGTCCTCCCCGAGGGCGTCGACGAGCCAGCGGCGGGCGGCGGTGGCGTTGGAGAGGGTTTCGAGGGTGGAAAACGTCTTCGACGCGACGATGAACACGGTCGTCGCCGGGTCCAGGTCGGCCAGTGCCGCGGTCAGATCGGCGGGGTCGACGTTGGAGACGAACCGCGTCGCCGGCCCGTCGTGGAAGCGCCGCAGTGCGCGGGTGACCAT
>NZ_JAIFKB010000087.1:0-1226 GCF_019641445.1 Rhodococcus sp. DMU2021 | reverse complement strand
CGTCCGCCGACCTCGACGACGACGTTCTGCCGCGGCAGGGCCTCGTCCTCGTCCTCGATCGGGGCACCACCGGTGTACGGCTCGATGGTGTTGTCCCACTCGTTCTCGATCCACTTGGTGTAGACGTCGAACTTCTCGCCGTCGCCCACGAACGCCGGGTTCTCGACGATGTGGCGGTGGAACGGGATCACCGTGGCCAGGCCCTCGACCTCGAACTCGGCCAGCGCGCGGGCAGCACGCTGCAGCGCCTGCTCGCGGGTCTCACCGGTGACGATCAGCTTGGCGAGCATCGAGTCGAACTGACCGCCGATGACGTCGCCGGCGACGACACCCGAGTCGACACGCACGCCGGGGCCCGTGGGCTCCTTGTAGACGGTGATCGGGCCGGGAGCGGGGAGGAAGCCGCGACCGGCGTCCTCACCGTTGATGCGGAACTCGAAGCTGTGGCCGCGCGGGGTCGGGTCCTCGGTGAGCTCGAGCTTCTCGCCGTTGGCGATGCGGAACTGCTGACGCACGAGGTCGATGCCGGCGGTCTCCTCGGTGACCGGGTGCTCGACCTGCAGGCGGGTGTTGACCTCGAGGAAGGAGACGGTGTCGCCCTGCACGAGGTACTCGACCGTGCCGGCGCCGTAGTAACCGGCCTCGCGGCAGATGGCCTTGGCGGAGTCGTGGATGCGCTTGCGCTGCTCGTCGGTCAGGAACGGCGCGGGGGCCTCCTCGACGAGCTTCTGGAAGCGGCGCTGCAGCGAGCAGTCGCGGGTGCCGGCGACGATGACGTTGCCGTGCTGGTCGGCGATGACCTGGGCCTCGACGTGGCGGGCCTTGTCGAGGTACTGCTCGACGAAGCACTCGCCGCGACCGAAGGCGGCGACGGCCTCACGAGTGGCCGACTCGAACAGCTCGGGGATCTCCTCGATGGTCTGCGCGACCTTCATGCCGCGTCCACCACCGCCGAAAGCGGCCTTGATCGCGACCGGCACGCCGTACTTCTCGGCGAACTCGACGACCTCGTCGGCGTTCTTGACCGGGTCCTTGGTGCCGGCCGCCATCGGAGCCTTGGCGCGCTCGGCGATGTGGCGGGCGGTGACCTTGTCGCCGAGGTCGCGGATGGACTGCGGCGAGGGGCCGATCCAGATGAGGCCGGCGTCGATCACGGCCTGGGCGAAGTCGGCGTTCTCGGAGAGGAAGCCGTAGCCGGGGTGGATGGCGTCGGCGCCGGACTTGGC
>NZ_JAIFKB010000086.1:0-1267 GCF_019641445.1 Rhodococcus sp. DMU2021 | reverse complement strand
GGGACTGCTGCACGATCCGGTGACAGATTCGGTCACGCAGCCTGTGTGGCTGGTGTGGTCATGATGGTCTCGAACTCGACAGGCGTCAATCTGCCGAGCCGGAGCTGACGTCGCCGGCGGTGATAGGTCCGCTCGATCCAAGTCACGATCGCGATGCGCAACTGCTCGCGTGTGGCCCATCTCTGCCGGTCGAGGACGTTCTTCTGGAGCAGCGCAAAGAACGATTCCATCGCGGCATTGTCGCCGGCCGCACCCACCCGACCCATCGATCCGACCAGGTCGTGGCGGGCGAGGGCGCGGACAAATTTCCGGCTGCGAAATTGCGATCCACGGTCGGAATGAACCACACATCCGGCAACCGAGTCCCGCCGTGCCACTGCCGATTCGAGGGCCGTGACAGCCAGACGGGATTTCATCCGATCGCTGATCGAGTAGCCGACGATCCGGTTCGAGTACACGTCCTTGACCGCACACAGGTAGAGCTTGCCTTCCTCGGTTCTGTGTTCGGTGATATCGGTGAGCCACAAAGTGTTTGGAGCATCCGCGGTGAAGACGCGGCCGACGAGATCATCGTGCACCGGCGGCCCGGAGCGGCCCTTCTTCGAGCCACGTTTCTTGCCGAACACACTCCACCACCTGTTGGTCGAACAGATCCGCCACGCCGTGCGGTCCGACATCGACTCGCCCGCATCGCGGGCTTCGTCGGCGAGGAACCGGTAGCCGAACTCCGGGTCCTCGCGGTGGGCGTCGAACAGGGCGTTCGCCCGGTACGCCTCCTCGAGTTCGGCGTCGGTGACCGGGTCGGCGAGCCACCGGTAGTACGGCTGGCGCGCGATCCCCAGAACCCGGCACGTCACCGCGACGGGAATCCCGCCGGCGGCCAGCTCGCGGACGAGCGGGTACATCATTTTCCCGGAAGATTCGCCTGTGATAGATACGCCGCGGCCCGCCGCAGCACTTCGTTCTCCTGCTCAAGCAACCGGATCCGCTTTCTCAGCTCGCGGTTCTCTCTGGACTCCTCGTTCGTCGTCCCTGGCTTGGTGCCGTCCTCGACGTCGGCATTCCTGAGCCAGTTGGTCAGGCAGGATTCGCTGATGCCGAAGTCGGCGGCGATCTGCCGCAGGTGCTGACCTGGTTCGCGGTTGCGGGCCACGCGGACGACGTCGTCGCGGAACTCTTTCGGATAGGGCTTGGGCACGGGGTCCATCCTTCCAGCAGTGCCTCACGGCACCACAGTTCAGATGTCACCTATCCGTGCAGCAGTCCC
>NZ_JAIFKB010000085.1:0-1279 GCF_019641445.1 Rhodococcus sp. DMU2021 | reverse complement strand
GGGACTGCTGCACGATCAGGTGACAGGTTCGGTCACGCAGCCTGAGTGGCTGGTGTGGTCATGATGGTCTCGTATTCGACAGGGGTCAATCTGCCGAGCCTGGCTTGGCGTCGGCGGCGGTGGTAGGTCCGTTCGATCCAGGTGATGATCGCGATCCGGAGCTCGTTCCGGATCGCCCAGGGCTGGCGGTCGAGGACGTTCTTCTGCAGCAGTGAGAAGAACGATTCCATGGCGGCGTTGTCGCCGCAGGCGCCGACTCGGCCCATCGATCCGACCATCGCGTGCCGGCCGAGAGCGTGGACGAATTTCCTGGACCGGAATTGCGATCCGCGGTCGCTGTGGACGATGCAGCCGGCGACCTGATCTCCGGCCGCGGCCCGGCGGGCGACGGCGGAGTCGAGGGCGTCGACCGCGAGTCGGGCTTTCATTCTCGAGTCGATGGAGTAGCCGACGATCCGGTTCGAGTGCACGTCCTTGATCGCGCACAGGTAGAGCTTGCCCTCACCGGTGTGATGCTCGGTGATATCTGTGAGCCACAATCGATTCCGCTTATCGGCGGTGAAGTTGCGGGCGACGAGGTCGTCGTGGACCGGCGGCCCGGAACGGACGTGTTTGGTGCCGCGTTTCTTGCCGAACGAGCTCCACCACTTGTTGGCTGAGCAGATCCGCCACCCGGTGCGCTGCGCCATCGTCTGGCCGGCGTCGGCGGCCTCGTCGACGAGGAACCGGTACCCGAATTCGGGGTCGTCGCGGTGGGCGTCGAACAGGGCGTTGGCCCGGTAGGCCTCGTCGAGTTCGGCAGCGGTCACCGGTGTGGCAAGCCACCGGTAGTAGGGCTGGCGCGCGATTTTGAGGACCCGGCACGTCACCGCGACGGGGATGCCGTCAACGGCCAACTCACGGACGAGCGGGTACATCATTTTCCCGGCAGGTTCGCCTGCGACAGATATGCCGCGGCGCGACGCAGGACCTCGTTCTCCTGTTCGAGCAGCCGGATCCGTTTCCGGGCTTCGCGCAGCTCGGCGTTCTCACTGGCGGTGGTTCCGGGCTTGACGCCGTCCTCGACGTCGGCGGCCTTCATCCAGTTCGCCAGGCAGGACTCGCTGATCCCGAAATCGGCGGCGATCTGCTTCAGTTGCTGACCGGGCTCACGGCCACGGGCAACACGGACGACGTCGTCACGGAACTCTTTGGGATACGGCTTCGGCACAGGGCACATCCTTCCAGCAGTGCCTTGCGGCACCACAGATCAGATGTCACCTATCCGTGCAGCAGTCCC
>NZ_JAIFKB010000084.1:0-1334 GCF_019641445.1 Rhodococcus sp. DMU2021 | reverse complement strand
TGAATCGTCCCTGGTTTCATTGAGGGTGAGCCAGATATCCCGGAAGGATCACCCCAGACTCACCATGGCGAACTACAAATACCCACAGGAACTGCGCGAGCGAGCGACCCGACTCGCCGTCGAAGCCCGCCGCGACCCCGATACCCGCACCGGCGCCATCAACCGGATCGCCGAGCAGACCGGCGTCCACAAGGAGGCCTTGCGGACCTGGGTGCGCAAGGCCGAAGACGCCGAACTCCCGACCGAGCCCGTCGATGCCGAAGCACGCATCCGGCGCCTGGAGAAAGAGAACCGCGAACTACGTCAGTCGATGGAAATATTACGTTCTGCCACAGCTTTTTTCGCGAAGGCGGAGTTCGACCGCCGACTGAAGTGATCGTCGCGTTCATCGACGAACACAAACACCGCTGGGGGATCGAACCGATCTGTCGCGTTCTGTCGGAGAACACCGAGGTCAAGATCGCCCCGGGCACCTACTACGCCTTCATCGGTCGCGAACCCAGCGCCCGTGCACGCCGCGATGCCGTCCTCAAAGAACACATCATGCGCATCCACTCCCACCCACGGATGCGGGTCTACGGGATCCGCAAGATTCACGCCCAGCTGGTCCGGGAGGGCCGCGAGGTGGCCCGCTGCACCATCGAGCGGCTCTGCCGCGAACTCGGTGTCCGCGGCACCGTGCGCGGAAAATGGCCACGGACGACGAAGCCGGCACCGGAAACCGATCGGCCTGGGGACCTCGTCGAGCGGGATTTCACGGCCACTGCGCCGAACCAGTTGTGGGTGGCCGATCTGACGTATGTGCGCACGCAGTCCGGGTGGGTCTACGTCGCGTTCGTCCTGGATGTGTTCTCTCGCATGATTGTTGGTTGGCAGACCTCGACGCGGATGTACACCGATCTGGCTCTCGACGCGTTGAAGATGGGCCTGTGGGCACGGCGCCGTGCAGGCCACGGCGTCACCGGCCTGGTCCATCACAGCGATCGCGGCGTGCAATACCGAGCACTGCGCTACGCCCAGACTCTGGATCAGGCCGCGGCGGTCGCCTCCGTCGGATCGAAGGGCGACTCCTATGACAACGCGATGGCGGAGGCGCTGAACTCGCTGTACAAGGCCGAGTTGATCTTCCTCGACGGTCCTTGGGCCGGTCGGGAGGACGTCGAGGCCGCTACGGCGCAGTGGGTGCATTGGTTCAATACCGAACGGGTCCACGGCATGCTCGACTATCGGACTCCGGCCGAGGTCGAGACCGCCCACTACGCACAACCGCCAGCCGCTTCTGCGGCCTGAGAACTGAACACACGCTCAGCCTCAACAAAACTCGGGACTTGACA
>NZ_JAIFKB010000083.1:0-1358 GCF_019641445.1 Rhodococcus sp. DMU2021 | reverse complement strand
GGGCGTGACCCCTGGATAGTGGACACGGGGTGTGTACGTCAGGCGGCCTGATCGAGGGTAGCCCCATGGTCGACCTCGAAGTCAAGTGGTGATCGGTTCCGCAGTGATGAGTGCCGTCGGCGTGTGTTGTATCGAGTGATCCAGCGGAAAACCTCGGTGCGGCATTGTGCTTCGTCGAGCCAGCGTTTCGCGCCCTGAAGCGTCTCCCGCTTCAACGACGCATTGAAGGACTCGGCCATCGCGTTGTCGGCGCTCGACCCGATCCGGCCCATCGATTGCCGCACGCCGTGCCGGCGACATGTTGCCTGGTAGTCCGAGGAGGTGAATTGACGGCCGTGGTCGGAGTGGAAAATCGCTCCTTCCAGCGACCCTCGGGCCGACGCCGCATTGTCGAGCGCGTTCTCCACGAGCTCGGTACGCATGTGATCTGCGATCGACCAGCCGACGAGCCGTTTGGAACACACGTCGATCACGGTCGCCAAGTAGAGGAACTCACCGGTGCTGCTGTGCGGAAGATAGGTGATGTCACCGACGAATACTCGTCCAGGCTCGGCAGCGGTGAAATCACGGTTGAGCAGGTCTTCGAAGACCTGCGCCCCAGGATCCTTGATCGTCGTGCTCTTCGGTTTACGCAGGTGCACACCGACGATGTTGTTGCGTCGCATCAACCTGGCCACCCGCTTGTGATTGACCGTGCCCGGCACCGCGTCATCATCGGCCAGTTCGGCGGTCATCCGCCGGTAACCGAGGGTGTGGTCCCATTCCTGGTGGTGGGCACGTATTCGGTCGACCAGCGCCGCATCGGCCTGCTGGCGGGCAAGCCGAGCCGCCTTCCCGGCTCGCCACTTGTAGTAGCTCGACCGGTGGATGCCGAGCACCGTGCACATCCGCTTCACCTCATGGGTGTCCCGGTGGTCGTCAACGAACCGGAAGCGGATCACCAGTTCGTCTCTGCCGCGAAATATTTCGTGGCCTTGCGCAGGATGTCTCGTTCCTCGCTGAGCTTGTCGTTCTCCGCGACCAAAGCCTGGTTGCGGGCCCGGATCTGCTCGATCTCGGCCTGCATCCGCGCACACTGCTCTTCGGGTGTCTCCGAGGCATCCACGCTCTTTTCGGGCGCAGACCGCGCCATCGCGGCCTTCTTACGCGCCAGATGCACCCACGTCTTCAACGACCCCCGAGCGACTCCCAGATCCGCGGCCAACGACGAGTACGACACTTCCGGGCGGCTCTCGTAGAGTCGCACGGCGTCGGCCTTGAACTCGTCAGAGTACTTCTTCTTCGTCATGGTGATGTCCTGCATTCTCCGGCCCAGTATGGGCCAGTGTCAGCGTGTCCACCACCCAGGGGCTATCCCC
>NZ_JAIFKB010000082.1:0-1364 GCF_019641445.1 Rhodococcus sp. DMU2021 | reverse complement strand
GGGCCTTGACCCCGGTTCTTGGACACGCTGAATCCAGCATCTGCTGGGGAAGCGAGATGATCTTCAGTCATGTCACGAAAGAACTACTCGGAGGAGTTCCGGCGCCAGGCGGTCGAGTTGTACGAGTCCACGCCGGGCGCGACGATCCGAGGTATCGCCGCTGACCTCGGGGTCGTGCGCGGCACCTTGACAGGCTGGATCGACCAGTACGGGACCGGCACCAAAACCCACGTCGACGGCACCCGGGTGCATACTCCGGCACGGCCTCATAGCCTGAGCTCCGGCACGGGTAGCGAATCGGAGACCGTCGAGCAGAAACTCGCCCGTCTCGAAGCCGAGAATGCCGCCCTACGAGCGGAAGCAACCAAGCTCACCACCGAACGCGAGATCCTTCGTAAGGCGGCCAAGTATTTCGCCGGGGAGACGAACTGGTGACCCGCTTCCAGTTCGTCGCCGACCACTCCGACACCTATCAGGTGAAGCGGTTGTGCGAGCTCGTCGAGCTCGAGCGTTCGTCCTACTACGCCTGGAAGTCCGCCGAGCCGGACAGGACCGCTCGCGCCGCGGCCGACGCGCAGCTGGCCGAACGAATCCGGGCGATCCATACCGAGGACAACACCTACGGAGCACCCAGGATCACCGCAGAACTCAACGATGGCGTCACCGTGAACGAGAGGGTCAACCACAAGCGGGTGGCCCGGGTGATGCGTCAGAACAGCATTGTCGGCTACCGCCGTCGACGACGGGTCACGACCACCGTCCCAGAACCTGCGGACCAGAAGGTGCCCGACCTGCTCGAGCGGGACTTCACCGCCCCTGCACCGAACTGTATCTACGTCGGCGACATTACATATTTACCGATCGAGGGCGGTGCCAACCTGTATCTGGCGACGGTGATCGATTGCTACTCCCGCAAACTCGCCGGCTGGGCGATCGCCGACCATATGCGCACCGACCTCGTCGCCGACGCTCTCCTTGCTGCTCATGGAGATCGTAATGGATTGTCCGGGTCTATCTTTCACTCCGATCACGGCGCGCAATACACCTCGAAGGATTTCGCTTCCCTCTGCGCCGACCTCGGCGTCACCCAGTCGATGGGTAAAGTCGGCACGAGCGCCGACAACAGTCTCGCCGAATCCTTCAACGCCGCCCTCAAACGAGAAGTCCTCCAGAACGCGAACGTCTGGTCGGACGAAGCCACGTGCCGGCGTCAGGTGTTCCGTTGGGTCACCCGCTACAACACCCGACGACGACATTCCTGGTGCGGACACCGGTCCCCGAACACCTACGAGACCCTCTACATCGCTACGCTGGCATCCGCGGCGTAATCCACCACCCGTGTCCATTTGCTGGGGGTAAGGCCC
>NZ_JAIFKB010000081.1:0-1382 GCF_019641445.1 Rhodococcus sp. DMU2021 | reverse complement strand
GGGTCTGTCCGTTAAACGGTGTGTGGGGCCCGGCGGTTCTCATTAGTGGATGGTTCTTTCGAGCCGTCCAGCGAAGGTGATCGCGAACGCGTTCAACGCAGGCTTCCACCTCATCACCCAGCGTGCGCGGCCCCCGCCCGTGGGGTCAAGGGACCGCGTCACCAAGTACAGGCACTTGAGCGCCGATGCCTCGTTGGGAAAGTGTCCTCGGGCGCGGACTGCCCGCCGATAGCGAGCATTGATCGACTCGATCGCGTTCGTCGTGCAGATCACCCGCCGGATCTCGACGTCGTACTCGAGGAACGGAACGAACTCCGCCCAGGCGTTCTCCCACAACTGCACGATCGCCGGATAACGCTCGCCCCACTCGGCGGCAAACTCGCTGAATCGATCCTTCGCGGCCTGCTCACTCGGAGCCGTGTAGACCGGCTTGAGGGACTTGACGATCGCATCGCGATGCTGCCGGCCGGCGTACCGGAAGCTGTTGCGGATCAGGTGCACGATGCACTGCTGAACCACCGTGTGCTCCCAGGTGGTGTTGATCGCCTCGGGAAGCCCTTTCAGCCCGTCACACACGGCGATGAACACGTCCTCGACGCCGCGGTTTTTCAACTCGCTGAACACCTGCAACCAGAACCGGGCGCCTTCAGCACCGTCGCCGGCCCAGATGCCGAGAATGTCGCGCTCACCGCTGACGGTCACGCCCATCACGACGTAGAACGGGGTGTTGCGCACCTGCCCGTCACGGACCTTCACCACGATCGCGTCGACGAAGATGACCGGGTAGATCGGATCCAGTGGCCGGGAGGACCACTCGGCAAGTTCGGCGGTCACCTTCTCGGTGATCCTGCTGATGGTGTCCTTGGAGACCTTCGCCCCGTAGACCTCGTCGAAGTGCGCGGCGATCTCACCGGTGGTCAACCCACGGGCGGTCAACGAGAGCACGATCTGATCGATCCCGTCCAGCCGGCGTTTGCGTTTCGGGACGATGACCGGTTCGAACGAGCCGTCCCGGTCCCGGGGAACTTCGATCTCGACCGGCCCGATCTCGGTCAGTACGGTCTTGGTGCGGGTCCCGTTGCGCATGTTCTCCGCGATCGGTGTTCCGCCGTGTTCGTGACCGAGATGCTCGGTCAGTTCTGCTTCCAGAGCGGTCTCGAGCACGCTCTTCGTGAGCTGGCTCAGCAGGCCTCCCGGCCCGACCAGGCTCACGCCCTGCTCCTTCGCCTGCGCGAGCAAACGCTCCGCGAACTCCTTCTGATCGATGATCTCCCCGGTCACGGGATCAATGATCGCCTCGCCCAGCACTTCTGTCGTGTCAGTCACGGTCATTTCCTTTCGGGTCAGACCGGACCTTCACACACCGTTTTCCGGACAGTCCC
>NZ_JAIFKB010000080.1:0-1412 GCF_019641445.1 Rhodococcus sp. DMU2021 | reverse complement strand
GGTCAAGTCCCAGGTAGTGGTGTATCGCCTGTGATCCTTCGTAGGGGTTAGGCGCTGAGTTCGAGGACGGGGTCGGTGCTCACCTCCGTCGTCGTGTCGGTCACTGGAGCGAGTCGGCAGCGGGCGAGGACTTCGAGGCCGAGGTAGCGGCGGCCTTCGGCCCATTCGTCGGTCTGTTCGGCCAGCACGGCCCCGACGAGGCGAACGATGGCCTGCCGGTTGGGGAAGATGCCCACGGCGTCGGTGCGGCGCCGGATCTCCTTGTTCAGCCGCTCGGAGGGGTTGTTGGACCAGATCTGGGTCCAGACGTCCTTGGGGAAGGCGGTGAAGGCCAGGATGTCGGCGCGGGCGGCGTCGAGGTGCTCGGCCACCGCCGGCAGCTTGGCGGCCACGTAGTCCAGCAGCCGGTCGAACTGGGCGTGCACCGCGGCGGCGTCGGGCTGGTCGTAGACCGAGTGCAGCATCGCCTTGACCGCCGGCCACATCGACTTCGGGGTCACGCTCATGAGGTTGGCGGCGTAGTGGGTGCGGCAGCGCTGCCAGGTGGCGCCGGGAAGGTTGGCCGCGATGGCCTCGACGAGGCCGGCGTGCGCGTCTGAGGTCACGAGCCGGACCCCAGCCAGGCCGCGGGCCACGAGGTCGGCGAAGAACTCGTTCCACGCCGCCCCGGTCTCGGCCGTGGCCACCCGCATGCCCAGGACCTCGCGGTGCCCGTCACCGTTGACACCGGTCGCGATCAGGACCACGGCGTTGATGACCCGCCCGCCCTCGCGCACCTTCATGGTCAGGGCGTCGGCGGCGACGAACGTGAAGGGTCCGGCCTCGTCGAGGGGCCGGTGGCGGAAGGCCTCGACCTGGGCGTCGAGGTCGGCGGCCATCCGGGACACCTGCGACTTCGACAGGCTGTTGATGCCCAGCTGCTTGACGAGCTTGTCCATCCGGCGGGTGCTCACCCCGGCCAGATAACAGTCCGCCACCACCGTGATCAGCGCCGACTCGGCCCGCTTGCGCCGCTCGAGCAGCCACTCGGGGAAGTACGTCCCGGTGCGCAGCTTGGGGATCGCGACGTCGATCGTGCCGACCCGGGTGTCCAGGTCGCGGTGCCGGTAGCCGTTGCGCTGCGCGGTCCGGTCCGGGCTGCGTTGGCCCCACTCGGCACCGACCACCGCGTCGGCGTCGGCGGACAGCAGCGCGTTGATCACCGTCTGCAGCAGGTTGCGCATGAGGTCCGGGGAGGCTTCCGCCAGGGCCTCGCCAAGCAGGCCGGCAGGGTCGACAATGTGAGGTGCGGTCACCGTGATGCTCCGTTCGAGAGTGCTGTGAAGGGTTCACTCGAAGATCACGCGGTGGCCGCTCCACGTCTACTACGACGAGGCCGGCAACCGCGTTACACCATCATCGGGGACTCAACT
>NZ_JAIFKB010000079.1:0-1492 GCF_019641445.1 Rhodococcus sp. DMU2021 | reverse complement strand
CAATACCGTTTACTTATGGCGATGGGACGGAGTCGCCTGAGAGGACGACAGGGCGGCGTCCGATATAGGGCGCGTTCCGCTGATACGGATGTTTGACGTGAAAGACGGACATCTTGCGTTTGACTACGCGTGGGTTGGCGCGGGGACGTCGGGGAGGGAGGCGTTCGTGAAGGATTTCCGTGGTGACACGGCAGTGCGCATCATTCTGGGTTCGAGGGGGAAAAGCCCGGGTGACTCGCGGTGGTGCGGCGAGCGGCCCGGAGGGTGCGGGTGAACGACAGTCTGTCGGGGTCGTCTCCGGAATGTGTTGCTGCCGAGTACATCAGGGTCCGAATCGCGTAGTGGACGCAGAGGTGGCCGTAGACCTCTTGGATCACCCCGTCGGGGGTTTTCGACCGCAGTACCACCCCCGGACCGCGCTGGTGGGTCTTGAGTTCGTCGAACGCGGTCTCGATCTCCCACCGCTGCGAATACAGCCCGGCCAACTCGGCGGCAGGCGCGGCGTCGGGGTCGGTGATCGTGGTCAACAGACGATACGGTGTCTGATCACCCACGGGTGCGGGCTCACCGTCTTCGCCCACCACGTCGAGGGTGTACTCGATCACCCGGACCGCGATGCCGTCGGCGCGGTTCCGGCGCGCCTTCGTTCCCGGGTAGACGTGGGATGCGAAAGATCCGTCTGGATAGCGTTTTTCGACAGGAAGTACAGCGTTGGACTTCATTCGCCACAGCAAGTCGGCACCGGTGTCGGCGCACATCTGCCACAGTCGATAGCTGAAGAATCCACGGTCGGCGAGCAGCAGCATCCCCGACTGCAGCGACCGCACGATTGACTCGGCCAGGCTCTGTTCGCCCTGTTTGTATGTCCCGAGCGCGGCGTCGACGATCGCGTGTGAGCCGCATTCGGCCAACCCCAGCACCCGAACCTGCGGGAACGCTCCGCCGCGGCCGCCACCGCGGGAGGACGGCGGCCGACCGAAATGCTCGACGTTCGCGTCGTTGTCCGGCACATCCAGGGTCAATCCGTCGATGCTCATCAGTCGCCGGGATCGGTAGAACCCACCCGGAACCTGCGGATCGGCCAGCGGCACTGCCACTTTCTCGTACAGCATGCGCAACGGTTCCGGGCCCAGGCGCTTGCGCGCCTGGAACAATGCCGCCTTCGTCGGGATCGTCCACTGATGCGACCAGCCCGAGGCCCATTCGAGCCCGGTCACCAGTTTGCGCATCACCTCCTCGTACGAGCAGGTGGAGAACAGCGCGAGCGCAAGGACGTAGTACACCGCCACTCGCGCCGGTAACAGGCGATTCCGGCGTTCGACTCGGCCGCATACGGTCAGGATGTCGTCGATCATCTCGGGTGGAAAAACCCCGGTCAACACCCCTAATGAGATGTGATCGGACAACCGTTGGTCACTGTTCGGCTTGACCCATCCCACACGTGGCACGCGCTCGAGAATAACAGCCGTGACATTCTAAGTAAACGGTATTG
>NZ_JAIFKB010000078.1:0-1537 GCF_019641445.1 Rhodococcus sp. DMU2021 | reverse complement strand
CGGTGGGCGGCGAGGGATTTGTTGCCGTCGGACTCGTCGAGGGCGCGGACGATCGCTTCGCGTTCGGTGCGTTCGAGCGAGGTCAACCGGCGGCCGGCGCCGAGGGCGCGGTAGTCGGCGGGCAGATGTTCGAGTTTGATGTCGAATCCCATCGACCGCGCCGCCGCGGTACTGAGCACCGAGGCGAGTTCACGCAGGTTGCCGGGCCAGTGATGGTCGATCAACGCCCGATGCGCGGCCGGTTGCAGTTGCGGGGTCGGACGGTCGGGGAGTTCGGCGGCGAGCAACTCCCGCGCGAGATCGGTGAGATCTTCGATGCGCTGGCGCAGCGGCGGGATGCACACACTGCGCCGCACATGGGTCTGCACCTGATGCCGCAGATCGTCGGGGGTGCTCGAGGTGGCGGTGGCGATCACCGGTGCACCCAGCTCGACGGCAGCGTCGAGCAACCGCCGGGTAGAAGCCACAGCGTCGTCGGGGACCTCGTCGAGGTGCTCGATGATGCACGCGAAACTGCCGGACAGACGCGCCCGCAACTCGGCCACCGCCGAGGGGGTCAACGTCGACGCATCGACGCTCGGGACCGGGTCGTGCCGGCCCCAGCGGTGCTGGATCTGCCGCGCCAGATGGGTTTTGCCGACACCGGACTCACCGACGATCAGCACCGGCGCGACGGTCGCGGTGATCTCGTCGACCCGGTCCTGGAGTCGGTGCGCGGCCAGGCTGCGGCCGGCGATACGCGTCGCCGGCGCCACACCGGCGGGCGCGGCGGGGGCCAGGCGGGCGCGCGGTCGCGGCGGAGCCGGGGAGGCCAGCGGGCGCAGTTCGAGGATCGCGCTGAGCGGATCGGTGGACTCACCGACCCGGCGGGCATGGACCCGCACGTCGATCCCGTCGGCGAAACGCAGCGGTCCTTCCCATTCGTCCTTGGCGGCCAGATGGGTGCTGATCCAGTCCCAGATCATCATCTGATCGGTCGAGTCCATCAACCGTGACACCGTCGGGGTCGCGATCACCGTGTCCCGGCTCATCGCCACCACCGCGGCGTGGCCGCGGCGTTTGCTGCGCATGTATTCGCGCAGCAGGTTCTGCTCGCTGCGGGCGGACAGGGCGAACAATCGCTCTTCGATATCGCGTACCGCCGAGAGCACCAGCGGTGCCATCAGCTCGTTGACATCGCCGATCTCGCAGGTGATGTCGACGATGCCGGTCACCGCGCGTGAGACCGGATCGACGATCGGGGAGCCGACACAGGCCAGCGGATGCAACGCCTCGAGCAGGTGCTCTTCCCCGCGGACCCGGAACGCTTTGCGTTCTTCGAGGGCGGTGCCGATCCCGTTGGTTCCGGCGCATTCCTCGGCGAAGATGAACCCCGGGGCGACCTGGGCACGGTCGAGACGGCCGAGCAGTGACCGCTGCCCGGCCCGCCGATCGACGATGGTCGCATCCTGCGAGGCGAGCAAGATCGTCACCGGCGCATCGGCGAGTTGATCGGCCAACCGATCCAGGACCGGCCGCGCCGCACGCACAAGCTTCG
>NZ_JAIFKB010000077.1:0-1566 GCF_019641445.1 Rhodococcus sp. DMU2021 | reverse complement strand
GCGAGTCGGGTCGCTCGCTCGCGCAGTTCCTGTGGGTATTTGTAGTTCGCCATGGTGAGTCTGGGGTGATCCTTCCGGGATATCTGGCTCACCCTCAATGAAACCAGGGACGATTCAGCGATCCGGCCGACGTGTTTGACGATCCGGTTGTAGCCCTCGCTGCGCGCATTCGACAGGCCGGTGGTGATCGCCAGGACCATCGGTTCCTGCCAAGTCGAGATCGTCGCCGCGAACTTGCCGATCTCCGGAACACGGCACGCCGCACAGAATCGATAGAACCGATACAGTCTGTCCCGAATCTCATAGCGAAGGCCACCACGATCGGTGCAGCGCAACACGTCCCGCAACAACTCCTTGGCGATCCATGCTGCGGCGATGTCTTTCGTGTGGATCCGCTTCGGTCAGTTTCTCGAACAGGGTCGATCGTTGCTCGCCGGTGAGCCGTTCGGAGGCCCGCAGCAGTCGACGCCGATTGATCCATTCCACATCGCTCTTGCGGCCACGCCGGCCCCGCTCGGCCTGGGTGACCCTTCGGCGGACGGTGTCGACCATCTCGTTCGCCTTCTTAACCAGGTGGAACCGGTCCACCACCAGCCGGGCATTCGGCAGGGCCTCGCGGACCGCTTTGGCGTAGACGGCGGACATGTCGATCGCGACGTGGGTGATCTGCGACTTCCATGCTTCCTCCCGATCGTCGAGCCAGTCGGTCACCACAGCCGAGGTGCGTCCGTTGACCTGCGCCAACAATCCCTGATCACCCAGGATGTCGACCAGGCCGGTGTCCCACCGGTCCACCCACGACCGCGCACCGGTGTCGGGATCGGTTTCCCATCTCGCCTTCCCGCGCCTGGTTTCGTCGATGCCGAGCACGAGCACCGGCTCGGGTTCGCCGGCCAGGGCGGCGTCGGCGACCATCACGAGGTGGTCGTGCACGGTGTGCCAGGCGCACCTGTAGTCGCCGGCGACCGCGGACACCGACCGGTCCCCGTCGAGGACCGCCTCGGCCAGCAGCGCCTTCGCCCGTGGTGTCACCCGTGTCCGGGGTGGCACTCCCGGCGTCGACTCGGTGAACACTCTTCGATCGCAGGAGATGTTGGTGCACAACCATTTCCGCTTACTCCACACGAGTTCCGGGCGGTCGGGTCCGACCCGCACGTCCCGCGGGGTGGTAGTGACCCACCCCTTCGAACGCGAGGACCTCTGCCCGCACTGCGGGCAGATTCCGACCCACTGTGGTGCCGTCGCGATGTGCACGATGCGACTGCCCTCGACCGTGCGCTGCACCGACTCGACGACGACGCCGTCGAGATCGAGCAGCAATGAACTACCGTGGAGCATGCCCGCGTTCCTTGCTGTCCTGGATGCCGAAGAACACCCAGCTCACAAGGGCGCGGGCCCTTTTTCAATCACCGACACGGCAACGGGGTCGGTCGACACCCGCCCCTACCAACTGCGACACTCCTATTGACTTGCTGTCAAGCGGCGGTCGTTTGGCGTCGAGGCTGCAGCGTCTGGACGATGAGTGGATAGAGCTGCCGAACGAGATACCGTTTCAGGCAGCGGATG
>NZ_JAIFKB010000076.1:0-1645 GCF_019641445.1 Rhodococcus sp. DMU2021 | reverse complement strand
GACGGCGCATTCGTCGACATCCGGGTGCGCGAGCAAGGCTTCCTCGACCTCGGCGGGGGACAGGTTTTCACCTCGCCGCCGAATCACTTCTTTCTGGCGGGCAACAAACGTGTATGTGCTGAGGTGGGCCCTTCGTAGTGGTCCAGTTGTTGTGCGACTCTGTTGCCCGAGTGTTTGGGCAGGAAGAATCGACGACGACATGGCAGGTAGCAAGCGCCGGCGGCATACGCCGGATCAGATCATCCGCAAGCTGGCCGAGGGCAACAAGCTCCTCGGGACCGGGCAGGAGTTGGCTGAGGTGTGCCGGCATCTGGAGGTCACAGAGTCGACCTGGCATCGCTGGGTGGCCCAGTACGGGGGCATGAAGGCCAATGACGTCAAACGCCTCAAAGAACTCGAAGCTGAGAACGCTCGGCTCAAGAAGTTGGTCGCCAACCAGGCCCTCGATATCGACATGCTCAAGGAGATTTCGTCGGGAAACTTCTGACCCCGAACCGCAAGCGCAGCGCCGTGACGATGCTGCGTGAGCGGTTCGGGGTATCTGAGCGGCGAGCATGTGCTGTGGTGGGCATCCACCGCTCCACGATGCGACTGCACCCAGCGCCGATCACCGCGGAGGAAGCCGAGCTGCGGTCCTGGCTACGTGGGTTTTCCACCGACCGGCCCCGCTGGGGCTGGCGACGCGCCGCGATCGCCGCGCGCAAAGCGGGCTTCACGGTCAACAACAAACGCATCCGCCGCCTGTGGCGCGAGGAGGGGCTGCGAGTTCCCCAGCGCCGCAGGAAGAAACGGCTCACCGGAATCGGGACCGCGGTTGGGGCGATGTGCCCAATCCGGCCGAACGTGATCTGGGCGATGGACTTCCAATTCGACACCACCGCCGACGGCCGAACCATCAAAATGCTCAACGTGATCGACGAGTTCACCCGCGAAGCCCTGGCGATCCACGTCGACCGCGTCATCAACGCCGATGGCGTGGTTGACGTTCTCGACCGCCTGGCCCTGATACATGGTCCACCGTGCTACGTGCGGTTCGACAACGGACCGGAATTCGTCGCTCACGCCGTCAACGACTGGTGCCGATTCAACGGCACCGGATCACTATTCATCGACCCCGGCTCCCCGTGGCAGAACGCCTGGATCGAATCGTTCAACGGCCGCCTGCGCGACGAGCTGCTCAACTCCTGGCGCTTTGACTCCCTGCGCGAAGCCCGGGTCATCATCGAAGACTGGAGGATCGACTACAACGCCAACCGACCCCATTCGGCCCACCACGGACTCACCCCCGCCGAGTTCGCCCTACAGTGGACCACGACCCACCAACCCCAAGCCGCATAGCGACTGGACCATCGAATGGGTCCCCCTCAACTCGGCATCGACTCACTGTCGAAGTCGCAGGTCTCACGCATGGCCGAAGACCTCGACGAGCAGGTCGCCGCATTCCGGCACCGCCGCCTCGACGAAGCCGGACCGTTCACCTTCGTCACCGCCGATGCGTTGACGATCAAAGTTCGTGAGAACAAGCAGGGTCTGTCCGTTAAACGGTGTGTGGGGCCCGGCGGTTCTCATTAGTGGATGGTTCTTTCGAGCCGTCCAGCGAAGGTGATCGCGAACGCGTTCAACGCAGGCTTCCACCTCATCACCC
>NZ_JAIFKB010000075.1:0-1660 GCF_019641445.1 Rhodococcus sp. DMU2021 | reverse complement strand
CTAGCCTCAAACTTTCGTCTGGCTAGGCTGACCTGCGGATAAGTCGTAGGTGGCTGCGTTGTCGGATGAAGGCATGAGGGATCGCCGGCGCTGCGTTCGCCGGTTCTCCATGATTGCTCGTCGGTTCGAGGTGAATGCTCAGGCGGTGCGCAATGTGGTCCAGGCGGCGTCAATGAGGTGGTTGTAGGGCCAACCCTTCGGCAGTCGCAGCAATCGTCTCCTGCCGGTGTTGATGATGCGGCCGGCGACAGTGAGGATCCGCAGGCGCAGCCGTTTGGGTTCCCACCGGCGGACCGGTGCACGCTCACCCCAAGCAAGAGTCTGAGTCCAGGCCAGTAATTCGGCTGCGAGGGAGACGATTTCGAGCCAGATCTGATTCTGGGCGAACCCGTGAAACGGCAGGTTCCGCATGCCGGTGTCCTTCAACCCGCGGATACGGTCCTCGGCTCGGGCCCGTTGCCTGTGCCGGACCTCGAGGACCGGCAGGGTCCAGCCGGGACCGCGGGTGTTGGTCGCGAAACAGGTGATCCGCCACCCGTCGGCATCGGTCAACCGCAACTGCGCGCCGGGATGCGGACGCTCACGTCGGACGATCACCCGCATCCCGGCGGGCCAGTCCTTCGGCCCGGGCCTGGTGACCCGGGTCGGTTCCGGCATCCACGCGGTCAGCTCCGCGACCTGGGCGCCGTCACGAGGTTCACCCTCGCCGTCGACCGCCGCCCGCCACGCCTGAACAGGGATTGCCTCGATCGCCGTCTTCACCGTCTCGTGCGCGGGGAACCCGATCGAATACTCGAGCCCGAGGTCGGTGATGTGATGCAGGAACGCTTTGGAGCACCCGCCGGAATCGGTACGTACCAACACCTGCCCACGCTCCGATGCAGGCAGCTGATCGAGGGCGTGGTCGAGGGCGGTGATGTGGTCCTCCTTGTCGAATGGGGAAGCCTTGCCCGGCCGCAGATCCAGGACCAGCGGTTCGCCGGTGCCGTGTTCGCCATGGTCGACGAACACGCACATCGGCGAGAACCCGAACGTGCGCTTGTAGGTCGGCTCGGCGAGTTCCTTGTCCGAGTGCGCGGTCACCAGTGTCGAGTCCAGATCGACGATCACCTGACCACCGTCACGGTTGCCCGCGGTGCCGGCCAGTGGTCGGCGGCGATCCCACGCCGCCGCTCGAGCCGATGCACGAGCAGCCCGGATCGCGGGCAGCACCGTCTCGATTTCTGCGGCAAGGCCGGTGACCAGCCGGGACACCGTCGGATCGGAGGCGACCGGTCCGAACAGTTCGGGTTGGGCGCGCACCACCGCGAGGTCGGCGGCGCAGTCACCACCGAGCGCGATCGCCATGGCCAGGTCGATCAGCACCTTGCCCGGGTCATGACGTGATCGCGGCGCCCGCCACGGTGTCAACGCCGTCGACAGTGCCCGATCGACGCCACAGACCCTGACCGTCTCGCGCAGCAGCAGTGCCCCGGACGAGGAAATCAGCGACTCGCGGCGAGGATCGAGAACCAGAGCTGGGTACGGGTTAGGCTTCACCTGCGGAGTGCCTCTCTCGATGACGGATACTTGACCTTCGACAAGCCAAGAATCCACTACCGGACAGGCACTTCCGTGCTTTACACGCCGGGCTCAGCCCGCATGAGAGGAAATCTCCAGG
>NZ_JAIFKB010000074.1:0-1762 GCF_019641445.1 Rhodococcus sp. DMU2021 | reverse complement strand
CCCGAGTTGGCTCATTTCGTTAGTGCGTGACTTCGGTACCTGAAATCCGGTCGAGCAGCACCTGCATATCGGCCTCGACCTGCGGCGGGAACGTGTGCCGGGTTCCGTTGATCGCGATGGTCGCCGACCGCAGCGGCCGCAGCAGCTTGACGACCTTGCCGATCGCGAGCCCACTGCGTTCCTGCACCACCCGTGAGATAGCCAAGGCCGTGAACACCACGGTCAGGTGCGCCTCGATTGCGTCGCGGGTGCGGTGGAAGATCGGCCGTGCCCGCAGATCCGTCTTCGACATCCGAAATGACTGCTCCACATGCCACAACTCGTGATACTTGTCGATGATTTCTCCCGGGTCCATCAGCGAGACAGGAAGATTGGTGACATATCCCTTCAGCCCGACGAGCATCCGGGCTCGTTCGAGCGACGCAGTATCCAGTCGCCGGCCTTTCGCAGTTGTCTTCACGAATCGCGTCGACTTCGGTGCGGTGTCCCCGTCGACCACGGCCCGGGCGCGGGCTTCCTGCGCGTTGAGTGTCTTCTCGTCCCGGGCGGCGCGGCTGCGCGAGTACTGCCACACCGCCCGCCACGCATTCGGATGCGCCGCCCGATCCCATACCGGTTCGGCGCGCTTGCGAGAGTTGTTGACCACCGAGCGGCCGTGCCGTGGCGTGATCGTGTCGATGATCTGCCCATCGGTGAAAACATTGCCGTTCCAATGAAAGTGGGAGGCGAGATCACCAGGCGCTTTCGTGGCGCGGGATCCGACGATGAACTTGAGTCCGGCCTCGTCCAGTGCTGCGAGATTGGACGCGGACAACATCCCGGCGTCGGCGGCGACGACCATCTCGACCCCTTCGAGGTCATGGCGGGCCTGGAACTGCCGCACGATCGGCACGATCGTGTGGGTCTCGGCCGAATTGCCCTCGTAGCATCCGATCTCGAGGGGGAAACCGGTGCGATCGACGAGCAACCCGACGACGATCTGCGGGTCGACCCGACGCTCCTTCGAGTATCCGACTTTCCGCAGGTCATCTTCCTTTTCGGCCTCGAAATACAAGGTCGTCACGTCGTACAACAACAGGCTCAAGCCACCGGTTTCGGCGGCATGGGCGAAACATTTCTCGGCGATGCGGTCCCGGTACTTTCCGGTGATGACCTGACCCAAGTGACGTTTGATCGTCGCGTAGCTCGGCGGGTCCGCCCCGAGGTCCTGCAGGACCCGGCCGGCGTCGAGCTTCGAGCCGGGTTCGACGATGCGAGCGATCACCAGGTCGCGGAACACCGCATCGTCGACGATCCCGAAGCCGAGCTGGTCGTACACCTCGGCCAGCACCTGCCGCAGCAGCACCGACCCGGTCGATTCGGTACGTCCCGGCACGTCAACCTGCACAGGTTCAGCTTCCGGTTCGAGCAGTGCGCTCTGCCCGGTGACCAGCGGCATTTCCACGGGAATCTGAGGCGTGACGCCCAGATCGAGGGCCTGCTGGTCGGGTTCGAGCCAGGCGCGAGCGCGTTCGAGGAGCATGCCGAGTTCGACGTCGGTGTGGGCGGAACCGATGTGTTTGACGATCTCCTGCCGGCCGCCCACATATCGGGCGACCTGCACGGCCGTGGCCCCGGACTTGGTGCGCACCTTCCTGATAAACGCCACCCGCTGAGCCTAAAACCCGGGCTGTTAGTGCGTGAAATCAGCTCGATCACGGCGAGAACCAGCAGGTCACAGACGTGAGCCGTCGTTCATGCCGAATACGTGAGCCAACTCAGG
>NZ_JAIFKB010000073.1:0-1808 GCF_019641445.1 Rhodococcus sp. DMU2021 | reverse complement strand
CTGTATCGCATCGCTGGGGACATCCTGAACATCAAAGGCGTCAAACGCACCACGACGGCGCTGGTGATGCGGGAGATGGTGGACTATCGGATCCGCCCGTTACTCGACTTTCTCGCCGAGTAACGGGTCGTCGATCATTCCCAGCGCAGACACTCGGTGTGGTCGAGACGTGGAAGTCTTCCCAACCATGCATTCTTACCCGGACGGCCGATGTTGACCACCAGCAGCGACCGCCACCGGCCGTCGGGGAAGAAGTCGGCGTCCAGGGACGATGCGTCGAAACCGCTCATCGGACCCGCAGCCAAACCCCGGGCTCGGACTGCAAGGATAAAATAGCCGGCCTGCAGAGCAGCATTGAGCCGTGCGCTGGCATCACGGAGTGCCTCGTTCGAGGCGTAGAGCTGAGCGACTTCCGGTTTGAATGGCAGCAGTGCGCTCATGTATTCGTGGAAACGAGTGTCAATGGCCAGGATTGCGACCGCAGGAGCCGACGCGGTCTTGGCCTTGTTCCCCTCGTACATGTGAGCAGTGAGTCGGGCGCGTCCGGCATCTGTTCGCACGAACACCACTCGCAGCGGTTGCGTATTCGCCCCGGTCGGTGCCCATCGCGCCAGTTCCCAGATGTCGGCGAGTTGCTGGTCGGACACCGGAATAGGAGCGAAGGTGTTCGCTGTGCGCGCAGAGAAGAACAGTGCCTCGAGCGCTTGCTCGTCGACCGCGTCCAGATGAGGACACGCGGCGTTTTCAACATCGTTGGTCACGATCGTCCTTGTTGTCGTGGTGTGGTCGGAACGTTGCGATGCCGAGGTTCGAGGTGCTGGCAGACCTCGGTCCGTGGTGACGACGTGGCCTGGATCAGCTGCGATGGTGAACGCTCACATCAAGATTGGTCGAAGACGAGTTCTGCGGGTACATCGCCGGGTGCTCGAGGAGGATGTACCCGCAGAGGGAGCTTGACCCCTGATCTTGGACACGTGGAATCCAGCACACTGCTGAGGGAAGCGAGAATCCAAGGATGGCCAGAAAGAACTACACCGACGAGTTCCGCCGTCGGGCGGTGGACTTGTATGAGTCCACGCCGGGCGCGACGCTCAAGGGGATCGCGGCGGATCTGGGCGTGTCTCGGGGCGCGTTGAAGGAGTGGGTCGACAAGCTGGGCTCGGGGACCATGACGGCGGGTGCAGCGCCGGTCGCGCCGAGCCGAGGCCGGCCCGAGTCACAGACGGCGAGGATCGCGCGGCTGGAGTCGGAGAACGCCGCGTTGAGGGTCGAGCAGGCCAAGCTCGCTGAGGAGCGGGACATCCTTCGCCAGGCGGCGAAGTATTTCGCCGGGGAGACGAACTGGTGAACCGCTTCCAGTTCGTCGAGGACCACAAGGACGCCTGGGGCGTGAAGCGGTTGTGCGAGGTCATCGAGATCGCCCGGTCGTCGTTCTATGCGTGGCTGGCCGCTGCGCCGGGACGTGCCGCGAGGCAAGCCGAGGATGCGGCGCTGGCTGAGCGGATCCGGGTGCTGCAGGACCCGGCGCTGGGCGGGGACCGTGCCTCGGGGGCACCCAGGATCACCGCCGACCTGAACGAGGGTGCGGCCGCGGACGGGCGGGTCAACCACAAGCGGGTGGCCCGCGTGATGCGCGAGCACGGCCTAGCCGGCGTCCGGCTGCGCCGTCGCGTGCGCACCACGATCCCCGACCAGTCGGGACGGCGTTTCCCCGATCTGATCGGCCGCGACTTCTCCGCCGGCGAACCGAACCGCCGCTACGTCGGCGACATCACCTACCTACCCGTCGGGGGCGGCACGAACCTGTA
>NZ_JAIFKB010000072.1:0-1811 GCF_019641445.1 Rhodococcus sp. DMU2021 | reverse complement strand
GGCCTTATAGTCGGGGCTGCGGCCCATCCAGCCGTAATTCAGGCGAGCGAAACTCGCAATGGCATCGGCGGATTCACGCAGGTCATTGCTCGTATAAGGGGACTTGAAGAACGGGTGGGTGTATCCGCCGCTACCGGTGTCGGTCGGAACCTGAAGGCTTGGATAGTTTTCCTTGTCGTGAAGGGCGTCGTATTGGCGGGCGACCATGCGCGCACTGTTGCGGAACGCCGGATGGGTCGTGACGTCCTTGACACGTTCACCATAGATCCACACCTCGCGCCCGTCGCGGATGCTCTCCAGGTATTCCTCGCCGTTGAGTGGTCGAGTAGTGGCACTGGCGGCGGTTGGCGGTGCCGTCTGTTCCGTCGTCATGATCTTCAAACTCCTTGCTGTAGAGGCGGATCTGGAGAGGCGTGTTGTATTCAGGTGGCTTGAAGTACATCGTCGGCGTATCCCCCCACCGTGCGGAACTTGCCGCCATAAAACAGCAGGGGCTCAACGTCTGGGGCGACCCCGAAGTCCTTGACCTCGCCGAGATACAAGATGTGATCGCCGCCGTCGTACGAATGCCACGGTGCGCATTCGAAATAGCCGGCACAGCCAGCCAATCTCGGCGGTTGGCCGGGGGTGCAGTCGTGCCAATCGATAATGCAGTCCTGCTGGGGTTTTCCCGCGAAGTTCATCGCGTGCTGCAGCTGAGCGCCGGAAAGGATGTTGACCACGAAGGGCCGGCCTTCCAGGTTCTTGCTGGCGTTGCTGCGCCGGTCTAGGGAGACCAGTATCAGCGGTGGGTCGAGGGACACGGCAGTGAAGGCGTTCAAAGTCAGCCCCAACTGTTCACCGTCGATTTCGTAAGTCACCACGGTGACACCGGTTGCAAAGTGTCCGAGAGAGTTCCGCAGAAGGCGGCCGTCAATAGTCACGAAGCTCATCACCTTTCCTGTCTTTGCATCGCCACACTCATTACATGAAAGTTAGGTGCGTCACATTCATCCGTCTATCCACTCGACGCTGCTTTCATCCGCTTTACGCAAGGAGTTCTAGCCTCAATCTTTCGCGAGTCCCGCGTGCCGGCCTGAGCGGCTTCGGATTGGGTGTGGAGACCGTGGATCCGGTGTGCATCTACGCTCGGTCGCCCGACACGGTCGGGTGACGCCGAGGTCCACGGCCCCGAGAACGGTTTCCTTTCGTCTCGATCGGACAGATAAGAACTGGTCACGCAGGCGCAGGAAGCGCTGCGAGCCGGTTCAGGCCGGCCATGAGAACATCGACATCCGGAGCTGTGACGGCCAGCCGCAGACGAACACGGCGGGCATGTCGGGCGATCCTCCCCGCGATCGACAGCAGCCGCAGCCGCACCCGTTTCGGTTCCCACCGCCGTGCCGGAAGCTCGGTCAACGCGAGCATCTGCATCCACGCGAGCAGCTCGCATGCGAGTTGCACGAGCGCCAACCAAATCCGGTTCTGATCGAAACGGTGCAACGGAAGATTCTGCAACCCGGTGACTTTCGCTGCTCGGATCCGGTCCTCGCACCGAGCCCTACGCCGGTGCCGCAGCTCCAGATCGGGCAGCTGGCCTCGGCGGGTGTTCGTCACGAACGCGGTCAGGCGCAGCCCGTCGCGGTCGGTGAACCGCAACTGTGCACCCGGATGCGGCCTCTCCTTCCGGACGATCACCCGCATGCCTTCCGGCCACGACGACAGATCGAGCAGGTCGGTGATCTCGGCGACCCAGGCCCCGTCGCGGACCTGGCCGTCGGAATCGTAGGCCGGGGTCCACGCCTGGTCAGGAACCAGGTCGATCGCTTCGG
>NZ_JAIFKB010000071.1:0-1842 GCF_019641445.1 Rhodococcus sp. DMU2021 | reverse complement strand
GTGCGTTCGTGGCCGGGCTGTCGTGGGTCAGATGCCTTCAGGCGCCGTTGAGGGTACGGGACGGTGTCTCGCCGTAGCGTCTGCGGTACTCCGCAGCGAATCTGCCTAGGTGCCCGAAGCCCCAGCGATGTGCCACGTCGGCCACTGTGGACTTGTCGGCATCATTTCGGCTCAGCTCCTCGTGGACGCGCTCGAGTCGGACGCTCCGGAGATAGGTCATCGGTGGAACTCCGAGGTGCTGTTGGAAACCGTCCTGCAGGCTGCGCACACTTGCGCCGGCCACTTCGGCCAGGTCATTGACCGTGAACGGTTTTTCAGGACTGGCATGTATCGCGTCGACGGCGCGTTTGACGATGCGAGGACGGACGGGACGACGAGGTTCCTGCAGTGATTCTTGATGGTCGTGGCCCGAGGCAAGGAGAAAGCCGGTCGTCACCGCTTGCGCGAGCGAACTCGACATCAGCGGGTCATAAAGCACTCCCGCCTCGCGGTCGAGATCGGCGGCAAGCGTGAGGATCAGCGAGATCCAGCTTTCCGCTGGTCCTCGGGTCAGGTCCACCAGCGGATCGAACTTTACGGGAGTACGAACGGGGTGCCCGACCAAAGTCGTCAGTTCAGCTTCGAGATATTCGCGGTCGATTTTTACGCCGTACTGTGCGCAATCGGCGCTCCACCGGGAAATCTTCGTCGGTCCCACCGGGAGATAAACAGAAGCCAGCCCGGGCATGGAAACACTAACCTGTCGGCCAACTACGGCCTCCACGCGCCCGGACAGCGGGATGCTGATGTGGTAGGCATTGCTCAGCTCACCGAAGTCAAGGCTCACTTCGGCGCCGTAGGCGAGACGGCCTAAGGTGACGCCTCCGAGCTGAACAGTCTTTAGCGACATATTCAGACCCGAGTCGGTAGCCAAGGCCTCCAAATGATGGGGATAAAAATTCTCGGCCACAGCCACGCGCGCCTCGTCCAGATGCGACGCACTGTGCTGAATCACTCCACACGGGACAACTTTGCCCACGGTCTTCAAGAGTGTGTCTTGCATCACAACCACTTTCTTGATGTAGAAGCCCAAACGAGCCTACCGGGGAATCCGGGCGCGACGAGCGCCGCGCGCCTCCGGTGGGGCGAGTGATCGGGCATGGGTCACCTTGTCGGGTCGGGGAACTCGGGGGAAGTGGGAACGGGCGCCGCGAAGGGTCCGTCAGACCGTGGCGGCGGTGCGCAGTGCGGTGATCGCGTCGGGCGAATAGCCGAGTTCGGTCAGGACGGCGTCCGTGTGGGCGCCGTGCGCCGGGACGGGGTCGAAGCGCGGTTCGATCCCGCTCAGGGTGGCGGGCGGCAGCAGTGCGCGGACGACGCCGCCGGGGGTGTCGACCTGCCGCCAGCGGTCCCGGCCCGCGAGCGAGGGGTGGTCGAGGAAGTCGGACACCGAGCCGAGGCGGCCGTTGGCGATCGCCGCGGCGTCGAGCTGCGCGAGGAGTTCGGCGGTGCTCAGCAGGCGGGTCCGCTGGGCGATCACCTCGTTGCACTCCGCGCGGTGCTCGACGCGCGTCGAATTGCTGTGGAAGCGTTCATCGGTGGCCAGGTCCGGGTCGCCGAGCACCTTCGTGCAGAGTGAGACCCACTCCCGGTCGTTCTGGACCGCGAGCAGAACCTCGCCGTCGGCAGTCGGGAAGGGACCGTAGGGGACGATCGTGGCATGCGCGGCGCCGACGCGCTCGGGTTGGTTTTCGCCGTACTCCGTGTAGTAGGCGGGTGATCCCATCCACTCGCCGAGTGCCTCGAACAGGGCGACCTCGACCGCGCGGACGGTGCCGGTGGTCGCACGGGTGTACAGGGCGG
>NZ_JAIFKB010000070.1:0-1945 GCF_019641445.1 Rhodococcus sp. DMU2021 | reverse complement strand
CCCCGACCCCGGGAATAGGGCACGGCGCTCTCCGGCGATCTCAGAGCCGAACCGGGTGGTCGGTGAGCGGTCCGGAGGCCGGCCTTTCCCGGGTGTCAGAACTTCTGCAAGAGGTGTGTCCCGATTTTGGCAGGACGAAGCGATCACGAAGAAGGACGGGAGTGGGTGCCTTACAGCGAAGCGTCCGGTCGCCCCCCCCTGCGGGACCGGACGCTTCGCTGTAAATTCTCCCACCCTTTCGGGTCGTCTAGGGAAGGAAACGGGCGTGGTGCGCAGCTGCGGCGAGGGGGTCGTCGGCGCCGTTGAGGGCGAGGCCGGCATCGGCGAGTGAGTCGATCACTTCACGCACCGAGGTCTCGGTGTCCGCATCGAGGGTGTCCGCGTCGAACATGTTCACCAGCTCCGCCAAAGCGCGGAGCTCGGTGTGCACGGCGTTCAGCTGTGACTGCACCGCAACGATGCGGGCCGCGATCGTCTCGCTCACGCTGTCGCCTCCTTGGGCTGGGACTGCTCCGCCTTACGCGCGTGGTGCAGGATCGTGCCGACTCCACCGACTGTCATGCCGACCTCCTCGGCGATCTCGCGCAGCTTCAGGCCCTGGGCGCGTAGTTCGAGCACCCGCTCCCGACGTTCGGCAGCGCGAGCGAGGTACTCCTCCCGCGGCTCGGCCATGATGCGGCGCACTGTGCGAGACGACGCACCGATCCGCTCTGCGACCTCGCGGGCTGTGCGGGTGCGCCGAACCGGATTCTCAGCTCCCATCTGTCGCCTCCTTCCACACCAGATCGCGGTCGAACTTCGTCGCCCGCTGACGATTGGCTTCGATCTTCGCTGGTGTCATGACTTTGCCGCTCTTGCGGCCGCGGGCGGATTGCATGGCGACGAAGGTGGCTTCGTAGACGGCCGGACCGTCGGCCCACATGCGTGATTTGGTGACGATCCAGCGGTGGATGGAGGCGGCGATCGCGCGTACTTCGCTGTCGGGCAGGGGCTCGGAAAAGGCGGTGTTGAGTTGCGCGGCCTCCGTTCGGATCGCTCGGTCCAATCCAGCGGGATTGCCCCAGTGGCAACGGATTTCGCGGTATGCCCAGGTTCGCGCTGACTCGAATAGTGCGCAGTTGCGGCCGAGCCCGACCGGGTTCTCGCGGCGTCGTTTGCTTTGCCGCCATCGCGGCGGGGGCATGTGCCGGCCGAGCTCGTGTTCGAGTTCGGTCAGGCTCCGCGGTTCGGGGTGGATCCAGTGCGTTGCCCATGCCGAATGGGTCGGGTTCTTAGTCATCAGACCTGAGTAGGCGGCGTCACCGTCGACGGCTCGACGCAGTCCCTCGGTGACGGCAGCGGCGTAGGCGAGTGGTTTCCTGCGGGCGTACTCGGTGCGTGTGAACGGCTCGGTCAGTGCCCACACGGCGTGCGCGTGTCCGTTGCGGGGGTTCTCCACGATCGCGTTCGGCAGCGGATGGTTCCCTGCCGCCGACAGCGTCCGCAGTGCCGCGTCCGGGTGGTCGACATCGACGACCAACAGATTGCTCAGCGCCTGAGGGTTGGCCTCGAGATAACGCCGCTCGAGCGCATCATGGCGAGGCATCCGATACACCCCCAACAACAAATCGTCCGTTGCCAGCGGCCACAGCGGCAGCCACAACTGTTCCCAATCCTCGGCGTGCGATCCCCCGCGGTCCGTCATGCGGAAGACCCTCGCATACGAAGACTTATTTTTTATGTAGGACGCGCCGAACCAAGTCAGATGTTTCGCCGCGCCACTCGGGAAATACCACTCTTCCGTCACGTCCGGACCGTCGTTTCTCGTGTTCGCAGCTTTAGTGCATGAGGTGTGTAGTGATCTTGATTTGTGGTTGATCGGGACCACGGCCAGTTGAGTGGCACGTGACGGTTCGATGCGTCGGGGGAGGGCGGAAGGTCAGCCGGGTACGGCTGATGGGTGCGG
>NZ_JAIFKB010000069.1:0-2006 GCF_019641445.1 Rhodococcus sp. DMU2021 | reverse complement strand
GGGGGGTGTCCCTATGTTGGTGTCAACCGCTCGGGATGCCACTGGAGTGCGGTCGGGTAGGGGCTGGAATAGTCGACGCGCATGGAATCCGTTGTGACGCTGTCGGGTGGGGACGCGGGTGAGCTGCTGACGTTGCAGCGGGCTGCGTATGTGACTGAGGCTCAGGCCCACGAGGACGTGAACCTTCCCCCGTTGATGCAGTCCCTCGACGAGGTGGTGAGCGAATTGGCGAAGCCCGACGTGATCGCGTTCGGGTTGCGCGATGACTCCCGGCGTCTCGTCGCTGCCGTGCGGGTGTACCTCTCTCTGACGGACCCCCACACCGCCGAGTTGGGAAGGCTGGTCGTGGCCCCGGACATGCAGGGTCGAGGTCGGGGCAGTCGGCTGCTCGAGTTGGTGGAAGAGCGACTGCCTGAGCAGATCACTGATCTGCAGTTGTTCACCGGTGAGCGCAGCCTCGGCAACCTGCGGCTCTACTCTCGGTTCGGGTATCAGGAAACGCACCGAACTCCGACGCCGGGTGGCTATGCGCTTGTCCATCTGGCGAAGCGAGTGCGTTAGCGTGCCTGCTGGGCGTGGTTACGCTGCTTCTGCGGTTGGTGGCCGGTAGAGGGTCTTGTTCTTGAGCATGGCGTGGAGGACGTCGCAGCGGCGTCGGGCCAGGCAGATCAGGGCGGCGTTGTGTCTCTTGCCTTCGGCTCGTTTGCGGTCGTAGTAGGTGCGGCTGGTCGGGTCGTGCAGGGCCGCGAACGCCGACAGGAACAGGGCGCGTTTGAGTTTCCGGTTGCCCGAGCGGGCCGGGTGTTCACCGCGGATCGAGGTGCCGGAGCGGTGGGTGACCGGGGCGATGCCGGCGTAGGCGGCGAGGTGCCCGGCCGTGGCGAAGCCCGAGCCGTCACCGATCTCGATGAGGATGCGCGCGGCGGTCCTGACACCGATGCCGGGCATCGAGGTCAGGACCTGGGAAAGAGGGTGATCGTCGAGAATCCTCTCGACGTCGTCCCCGATGGTTCTGCGTTGATGCAGCACCTCTTTGAGCGAGTCGGCGAGTTTCGGCAACACGATCTCGGCGGCCTTGCTGCCGGGAACCGTCACGGTCTGGGCGTCCAGGGCGGCGAAGATCTCCTCGGCCAGTCGGGTGCCCATCCGCGGTGCGTGTTTGACCGCGAGGGTGGTGATCCGGCGTTTGCCGGCCTGCCGGATCCCGACCGGTCCGCCGTAGCGAGACAGGATCTCGAGGACAGCGGGGTGGCTGATCCGGGGTCCCAGAACTCGTTCGAGGGCGGGGTGGATGCCGGTGAGCAGGCCGCGGATGCGGTTGCTGATGCGGGTGGCTTCACCGGCGAGGTCGTCGTCGAACCCGATGAGCACTCCGAGTTCGGCCAGGGCCTCGTCACCGACGTCGACCCGGCGCAGTGTGTGAGGCATGGTGCGGGCAGTGTCGGCGATGATGAACGCGTCGCGGGCATCGGTTTTCGCCTGCCCCGGATACAGGTCAGCGACCCGGCGCATCGACAGTCCCGGCAGGTAGGCGACGTCGTGGCCGCAGGCGCGGGCGACGGTGACCGGCAGCGCGCCGATCGTGTTCGGTTGATCGACGACCACCAGGATCGGTCCGTGCGCGGCCAGATCAGCGAACACAGCACGCAAGCGGGCTTCGTCGTTCGGCAGTGCCTTGTCGAACAGTCGGCTGCCGGCGGCGTCCAACCCGACCGCGTGATGATCGCTTTTACCCACGTCGATGCCGCAAAACACGGCGTAACTCGTGTCCATGAAGCAGTCTTTCGTCCGGTCCAACCGGTCGCCGATCCAGCATCGATACCCGGCACCCACGTTACAAAGAGACCTACCGTAAATCTGGTGGCCCTGTCCCTATCAGCGGTCCATCGACGCCACCAGGCTCGGCGACACCACCCCCCGGATCATTCGAGAGACAGGGGTAGGAAGTCATACCGAACTTGGCGACCGTGGCCCCGCGGTGCGGGACTACGAAGAAGGTAACGGGG
>NZ_JAIFKB010000068.1:0-2018 GCF_019641445.1 Rhodococcus sp. DMU2021 | reverse complement strand
CGAACGACGGTGGCAGGTGCCGCCAAGCGCAGCCGCTCGTCAACACGAACACAATCGCCGTGAACACTGCCCGGTCGTCGATCGGTGCACTGCCACCGCCCTGTGGTCGGGACGCGAAGCGTGGAATGAGCGGTTCGGCGATCTCCCACAACGCATCCGGCACCAAACGTAGAGACAGCTCGTCGACCACGGATCACATCATGTACCACAACCCGCTTCGTCCACATGAGACACGCTCTAACCTCAAGATTTCGTCTCGTCGGAATCACTTCGGATTGATCAGGTGGTTGCCGCGTTCGTGGGGCAGGCGTGCGGGATCGCCGGCGCTGTGATCGCCGGTCCTCCGTGGCTGGTCGTCGGGTCTGATGTGTCTGGTTAGGCGGCGCGCAGGGCGGTCCAGGCGGTGTCGATGAGCTGGTTGTGGGGCCATCCTCTCGGGAGCCGCAGCAACCACCTTCGACCGGTGTGGACGATGCGTCCGGCGACGGCAAGGATCCGTAGGCGTAGCCATTTGGGTTCCCACCTGCGAACCTGCGCACGCTCGTCCCAGGCGAGGGTTTGGGTCCAGGCGAGTAGTTCGGCTGCGAGGGAGACGATTTCGAGCCAGATCTGGTTCTGGGCGAAGCCGTGGAACGGCAAGTTCCGCATCCCGGTGTCCTTGAGTGCGCGGATGCGGTCTTCGGCGCGGGCGCGTTGCCGGTGCCGGACCTCGAGGACCGGCAGGGTCCATCCGGGGCCGCGGGTGTTGGTCGCGAAGCAGGTGATCCGCCATCCGTCCGCGTCGGTCAACCGCAGTTGGGCGCCGGGATGGGGGCGTTCGCGGCGGACGATGACCCGCATCCCGTCGGGCCAGTCCTGCGGTCCGGGTCGGGTGGCTCGGGTCGGTTCCGGCATCCACGCGGTCAACTCGGCGACCTGGGCACCGTCGCGGGATTCACCGTCGCTGTCGATCGCGGCCCGCCACGCCCGAACAGGAATTGCCTCGATCGCAGCTTTGACGGTGTCGTGGGCGGGGAACCCGATCGAATACTCCAGGCCCGCGTCGGTGATGTGATGCAGGAACGCCTTCGAGCATCCACCGGAGTCCGTGCGGACCAGCACCTGGCCCCGCTCCGCTGCCGGGAGCTGAGCGAGCGCGTGATCGAGCGCGGTGATGTGATCCTGCTTGTCGAACGGGGACGCCTTGCCCGAACGTAGTTCCAGGACCAGCGGTTCCCCGGTTCCGTCCTCACCGTGGTCGACGAACACACACATCGGTGCGAACCCGAAGGTCCGCTTGTAGGTTGGCTCCGCGAGTTCCTTGTCCGAGTGCGCGGTCACCAATGTCGAGTCCAGGTCGACGATCACCTGGCCACCGTCACGACTGCCCGATCTGCCGGCCAACGGTCGTCGGCGCGTCCACACCGCAGCTCGCGCCTGGGCACGGGCCTGCCGGATCGCGGGCAGCACGTTCTCGACGTCACCGGCGAGTGTGGTGACCAATCGGGACACCGTCGGATCCGAGGCGACCAGTCCGAACAGGGCCGGTTGGGCCCGCACCACGGCCAGGTCCGCGGCGCAGTCACCGCCGAGCGCGACCGCCGTGGCCAGGTCGATGAGTACTTTGCCGGGATCGTGGATCGATCGCGGCGACCGCCACGGCGTCAACACCTGCGATAGGGCCCGCCCCAGGGTCGAGACCCGGATTGTCTCGCGAAGCAGCAGTGCCCCGGACGACGAGATCAGCGACTCGCGGCCGCGATCGAGAACCAGCGGTGGGTAGAGGTTAGGCTTCACCTGCGGAGTGCCTCTCTCGATGACGGATCTTGACCTTCGACAAGCCAAGAATCCACCACCGGACAGGCACTTCCGTGCTTTACACGCCGTACTCACCCCGCGGAAGACGAAACCGCGAGGCTAAGGCCCACCAAGTCTACGTCCCCCTACCCCCATCTATCCGCATCGGCCACCGGAACCGGTGTCGTGTCGCACGCCGGAGCGGTCCTGCTGCTGCGCACCGCGGAGAAGACCGGCCTCGC
>NZ_JAIFKB010000067.1:0-2472 GCF_019641445.1 Rhodococcus sp. DMU2021 | reverse complement strand
AGCAATCATGGAGAACCGGCGAACGCAGCGCCGGCGATCCCTCATGCCTTCATCCGACAACGCAGCCACCTACGACTTATCCGCAGGTCAGCCTAGCCAGACGAAAGTTTGAGGCTAGCGGTCGATGTAGAGGCGTGCTGCGTGCCGTTTGGCGGCGGCTTGGTGTTCTTCGGCGGCGCGGAGTGTGTCGCGAAGGGATGCGAGGGCTTCGGTGATGCTGGCGATGGCTTCGGCGGGTGTGGTGGGTGCGCCGAGAGTGTCGACGGCTAGATCGTCGCGTTGGGCGAGGTCACGGTAGTCGCGCTCGATGTCGAGCGCCTGGCGTTGCAGAGCGATGATGGGGTCGTAGAGCTGGTCGATAGCGTGGTCGAGGGTGTTCCCGGGGTCGTTCACGACATTCTCTCCTTCGTCCAGGTATGCAGTGCCACAGTCAGTTAGGTGCGATAGGCGTGTGCACGGTGGTCGATTCTGACGACAACGATGGTGTGGTTGGGGTCGTCGATGCGGAGCAGGACGCGGTAGTCGCCGCGGCGGGCGCTGTGGAGGCCGGCGAGGTCGTCGCGCAGCGGCTTGCTGAGCCGGTGCGGGTTGCTAGCGAGAGGTCCGGAGACGAATTCGATGACGGCGTGGACGATCCGGGGCGGAAGGCGTTGAAGGTCGCGGCGAGCTGGGGATGCGACCTCGACCCGGTACGGGGCCGGCGAGTCTGTCGGAGCGTCGCTCATTTCGGCGGCATGCCGTGTTTGGCGCGCAGGTCGTCGATGGAGACGGTGTGGCCCGCGGCGTACTCGGCGTCGGCGGTAGCGACGTCGTCGCGGACACCGGCACGTGAGAGCCAGTAGATCGTCTCGTGCAGCGATTCGAGGTCGTCGGCCGACATCAGCACCGCAGCAGGTTTGCCGTGCTTGGTGATCGTGATGATGTCGTGCGTGCTCTCGGCGCTGTCGACCAGCGCGGAAAGCTTGTCCTTGGCTTCACCCAGTGGCACTGTCGTCATGCCGTCCAGTGTAGCCGTTTGACTGGCCTGTCAACAGCCACACTTTTAGCCGATAATATATCTTATGTCAACCCGAGCCCTGCATATTGCATCAGATGCATCAACTCGGGCACTCCTCCAACCGTGCCTCAGCAAGTGCCAACCCAACTGCTACACAGCGACATTCGGAGCATCGAAGGTTTCGCGAACGCCCCGAGAGCCTAAGCCTGTGACGTGGCAACCAACCAGTCCGCGATTCGTTGACCTGGGGTCTTGACTTGATGATGCATCAGATGAATCATTGATGCATCAGATGAGACACGGCCTGGAGGTGCCGATGGCGGTTGACGATGTTGGACGCGCCTATCTCGTCAGTGCTGTCCGGCCGCTGCACCCCGAGGAACAGACCATCGCAGAGATGCTGCAGGGATGGCGCAACCAGCAGCTCAGCCGCAACCTTCGGTTCGAGACCATCGATGCCCGCATCAAGCAGGTCGAACGGTTCATCGAGCACTCGAATGAGCACCCGTGGTCCTGGACAGTTGCAATGGTCGACGAGTTTTTCGGCGATCTCAGATCGATCCACAGTCTCTCCCAGTCCTCCATCCGCGCCTATCAGGTGGGCCTGCGGCAGTTCTGCTCATACATCAGCAACCCCGACTACGGCTGGGACCGCGTCTGCGAGGAGCTATTCGGCACCCATCCAACGCAGGTCTTCTTCGACTGGAACACGGCCCAGCACGTCCAAGAGAACGAGTCCAGGCCAGATAAGCGAGCCTTCACCAAGCGCGAGATTCAAGACTTCTTCGACCATGCCGACGACCAGGTCTCGGCGATCGCCGCATCGGGCCGCAAGGGGTGGCTGCCGGCCTATCGCGATTCCGTAATGTTCAAGCTCGCCTACTCCTACGGCCTTCGCTTCAACGAGCTCGCACACCTCCGAACCGTCGACTTCGCGCGAAACCCTCACGCCAAGGAGTTCGGCAAGTTCGGGGTCGTCAACGTGCGATACGGCAAGGCCAAGAAAGGGTCCCCTCCAAAGCGTCGTGGCGTACTTACTGTCTTCGACTGGACCCCCGACGTCATCACCGACTGGCTCGAAAACGGTCATGGCCACATGGACGACGGCATAGATCTCTTCCCCAGTGAACGCGGCAATCTGGTCTCTGAAACTACGCTGATCCGACGTTTCCGCCGATACTGCGACGATCTGGACCTGTCGCCAGGGCTCGACCTCCACTCCTTTCGACGGTCATACGCAACCCACCTGCTCGAGGACGGCTGGGACGCGATGTTCGTCCAGCACCAAATGGGTCATGAGCACGCATCCACCACCGCGATCTACAGCTGCGTGAGCAGCGATTACCGGACGCGAACGGGACTGCTGCACGATCAGGTGACAGGTTCGGTCACGCAGCCTGAGTGGCTGGTGTGGTCATGATGGTCTCGTATTCGACAGGGGTCAATCTGCCGAGCCTGGCTTGGCGTCGGCGGCG
>NZ_JAIFKB010000066.1:0-2554 GCF_019641445.1 Rhodococcus sp. DMU2021 | reverse complement strand
ACCCAGCCGAACTGCTCCTCGGTGAGGATCCGATCGAGTAGCTCTTCGGTGTAGTCCTCGTACAGCTCCCCGACGGCGAGCATGTAGGTGTTGGTGATCGTCGACCAGGATGCGGCCTTGCGTTGTTCGTCCTCGATCATTTGGTGCACGGTGCGCTGGGAACCGTCGCGGGCGATGATCTTCGCGAGCAGACCGATCGCGCCGGGATGCTCGTCGGGGCGATGTTCGAAGTCCCAGTCGGGCAGCTCGTCGTTGGCGGCGTAGACGATATTGGCGTGTTTGCCGCGGGTGAGCGCGACGTACAGCGACTGGCGATCCATGTTCGCTCCGGCGAGCACGTGGCAGCTTCCCACCGTCATGCCCTGCGAGCGGTGCACGGTGGTCGCATATCCGAGTTGCACGTTGTCGGTGATGTAGTCGGCGGCGACGGTGACCTGGCCGCCGCTGATGTTGTTGCGCAGCCGCAGCGATCCGTCGTCGCCGATTGCAGCCACGGTCCACAGATCGCCGTTCTTCACTCGGCCCGAGGTGTTGCCGTCGGAGTCCTTGACGACGTACTTGGAGTTGTTCTTCCGGGTGACCACCACGTCCCCGACAGCGGCTTCGAGACCGTCGGCCAGGACGATGCCGGGGCCGGTGACGGTGCCGCCTGTGCGGTAGTAGGCGGCGGCCTTCTCGTTGAGCTCGCGCACCAGATCGTTGGTCGGAGCGACCATCAACGCGACCTGCCCGGCCTCGACGTCGGCGACGTAGGCGTCGAAAACCAGATCGGCCAGCTCGTGCGCCATGCCCTGCCGGATGCGATCGTTCTGCTCGTACCACTCGAGCACCGTCACATCGCCCGTGCGCAAGCGCAGGCTCGCCTCGGCCTCACCGACGGTGGCGAAACGGTGGACCTTGCGCAGGAACGGGGCGTTGGTGCGATCGGCCAGATCACGCAACACGCCACCGGCTTCGACAGAGGCGAGCTGCTGCGGATCGCCCAGCAGCCGCACCACCGCCCCGGCCTCGGTGGCGATGCGGGTCAGGTCGGCCAGGTCGCGGGCCGAGGCCATACCGGCCTCGTCCACCAGCAGAAGATCACCGCGGCCGATCCCCGTCGCGATACCGACGCGATCGCGGGTGAGCACGTCGGCGATGGTGCGTCCCTGAACCGAAATTTCCTCACCGAGCACTTCGGCGGCACGGGCCGACGGCCCCAGAGCGATGACGTTTCCGTTGACGGCCTCCCAGGCCCGGGCGATCACGGTGGCTGCGGTGGTCTTGCCGGCACCGGCCGCACCGACCGCCACGGCAACCCGTGTGCCGGCGGTGAGGAAGTGTTCGATCATGGCGAGCTGATCGGCGCCGAGCTCGTGGCCGTTCGCCTGCTCGATCCGGCGCAACGTGCGGCGAATGATCCGGTCGTCCACGATGTGCTCGTCGCCTGTCTGAGCCTGTTGACGCATGAAGTCTTCGGCGTCGAGAACCGATTGAGCGGTGTAGCGCATCTGTGCGCGATCGACGAGCAGACTGCGCCGACGTCCCCGTTCGACGCGGTCGCTGATCCGCTCGGGCAGGTGGTATTCCTCGATGTCGATGGGCAGGCAGTAGTCGCGCAGTGCGAGTTCGAGTGCGTCGTCGTGGATGGCGCGTAGCTGCTCGTCGTCGGTGAAACTGAACTCTCGCAGGCGCCTTTCGATCTCGGCGGTCACCGAGAACACCGTCCACGACCCGACCTTGTGCGAGAGCGTCTCGACGACCTCGTCGACGAGAGCCGGCACCTGCTGAGGAGTCAACACCGGTCGGCGGTCACGTTCTCCGCGGACAGCGTCGACCAGCTCTGCGGGATCATTCCCGGCGAGAATCGCTTCGGCGCGCTCGCGCCATTCGGCCCGCAACTCGGCCAGTGACCGTGGGGGATTCTTCGCGTTGCGGGTGTCCAGAGTGGCCTGCTGCGCCTGGGCGTACTGCACCTTCTTCGGGGGATTCTTGCCGTAGCGGGTCTTGTAGTCGCGGGCCAGTTCTTCCTGGCGTGCCTCGATCGCGGCGCGGCGGGAGAACTCCTCGATCAGCGACAACGGGATGCCCTCGACCTCGTAGACCGGTTGCTTACCGACCGGCGTATCCGGTCGGGGAGCGAAGGTGACACCGAGCTTGCGGGCCACCAGATCGGCCACGCGGGTGTTGTACTTCTCCGACGCCGACACGTTCGCCTTGTAGAGAATCGACCCGTCGATGGTGGTCCATCGGCCTTCGGCATAGACACGATTGAGCACGGCACTGTGGGTGTGCAGGTTCGGGTCCGCAGCGCGATTGTCGAAGTGATCGAACCGGGCGATCAACAGCCCGTCGGCCTTGACCTTGCGCTCCCCACCTTTACCGCGGCGGGTGTAGATCACCTGATCTTCGATCCACTCCAGCGCTTCGTCCACGGCCTGCTTGTGTGCTTCTTCGACTGCGGCCTTGACCTGCGCGTCGCCCAGGCCCCACAGCAACGAGATGGATTTCATCGGGGTGAACACCAGGTCGTAGCCGGCCACCGGCTGACGCGCCTTGTTGTACTGCTCGTTGA
>NZ_JAIFKB010000065.1:0-2728 GCF_019641445.1 Rhodococcus sp. DMU2021 | reverse complement strand
GTCGTCAGCGGGTGCTGGAGTTGCGTGCTCAGGGCCTCAAGCTGCGCGAGATCGCCGAGCAGGTCGGAATGACGACCGGCGGGGTCGGCACGATCCTGCACCACGCCCGCAAGGCGGCAAAGGCTCGCGAAGAAACGGCGAAGGCCGACGTCGGCGCCGACACCTGAGCAACGGCAAACCACTGCTGCGGCTGGCCCCAATCGCAGCACACATACGAACCAACTTCTTCACTGGCACAAGCATTTTGGGCAACCTATGTTGACGCATCGACCGAGGGCAAGGCAGCGCGAAGCGGTGCCGCGGCAGCCCGTTTTCGGGGTGGGGTGACCGGTTCTGTCAGCGGCCCTTCTTCGCCTTTTTCCGTTCGAGGGCTCGCCGCTGCTGCCGGGACAATCCCGCAGTTTCCGGCGGCGGTGGGGCGGTCTCCCGGAGGTACTGATCGAGGTAGTGGGCCAGCTGCACCGCCGCCTTGTGCAGCGGCGGGGGGTACTCACGCTCGGGATGGCGACGGAACGCGATCGAGCCGCTGAACGATTCGAGGACTCTCGCCAGCAGCTCTGGGTGCCGTATGACGTGCTCGACCACCTCGTGGTCCTCGAGGTACCTCGCCGGCGTGGAGGGCACCGTTTCCCGCCAGTCGGGCACCCGGACTTCGACGGGTTTTTCCACGATCCGGGTCTGCCGGACCACCTTCACCCCGACCGCTCCGCTGCGTGATGCCTTGCGGGCGCTGTACGCGTCGCGGCGGCATTGGTCGCTGCACCACACCCTCGGCCGGCCCGCCCCGGCGTGCTGAGGGACGGGGTTTGCGCACCACGGGCACATGCCCGGATCGGCGTCATCTGCGCTGGTTGCGGGGCTGTCGGTCGGCGTCGGCGGGGTCGTCACGAGGCAGAATCCTATTTCGTCGCGTCAAAATTGCAGCTTTAGTGCAAGAGGTGTGGGCGTTTTCGGTCGCGCAGGATCGACATCGCTGGTGTCGGCGGGTGTCTGTCGGCGGGATCGCCGACGATGACCCAGGACTGATCCAGGAAGGTGGCGGGTATGACCACGACTGCGTTCACTCAGGGCTACGACGCCGGATACGCCGAGGCCGTCGAGCGGCAACGACTCGGAGACGCCGACACCGCCCACGACGCTTCGACGTGGTTCACCGCCCCGGTCGGGCAGCCCCACGTCGAGGAGTACGAACGTGGGTTCTTGGCAGGGTTCGCCGACTACATCGAGGCCACCCGGCCCGGCCGGCCCTGACGTCGCGCCACCGCGCCCCACAACACGCCCTGAGCGCCCCGCTGACGCACTGAACCAACCTCGGGCACTTGTCCCCCGGCCTCACACGTGTGAGGCCGCTACAGCCGCTCCCGCCGGATCGGGCGAACCACGCCCCGCGACGACACCCGACGGGGGACACATCTCATGCATCACGGATGCGACCGCGGAAATCCGCCGGGTTTATGGCCCCGGCAGGGATCGGTGAGTGGTGTAAACCCCCAGGAAAAAATCGGGATACCTGATATGGCTTGGTGTGTCGTACGTAAAAAAATGATCTTTTTTGTGCGAGAGTGTCCGGCATGACGATGGGGGAATTGCTCACCGACGAGATCTGGGGGCGGGAGGTCCTGCTGCCGTATCGGCCGCATGCGACGAACGATCTCCGTGCCGGGCAGTACCGCTACAGCCGCGACGAGGCACTGACGATGCGCTACATCGAGCACTCGCCTCACGCGTTGCTCGGCTCGATCGTCATCGACTGCGACCACCCGGATGCGGCGATGCGGGCATTCGAGCAGCCGTCCGACCATCCGGCCCCGAACTGGGTCGCGCAGTCCCCGTCAGGGCGGGCGCACCTGGGCTGGTGGCTGGCCGGCCCCGTCTGCCGCACCGACTCCGCCCGGCTGCAACCGCTGCGCTTCGCTCATCGCATCGAGCGGGGTCTGTGCATCTCCGTCGGCGGGGACTTCGCTTACGGCGGGCAGCTGACCAAGAACCCGATCCACCCCGATTGGGAGACCATCTACGGCCCGTCCCGGCCCTACGAGCTGCGCGACCTCGTCACCGTCCACACCCCACGTCAGGCGCCCAGGAAGCCCGAGAAGGCGGTCGGGCTCGGCCGCAACGTGACCATGTTCGATACCGCCCGCACCTGGGCCTACGGGCAGTGGTGGCACCACCGGCACGACGGTCTCGATGCCTGGCTGATGCTCGTGCTCCAGCACTGCCACGCGATCAACACGCAGTTCACCGCCCCACTTCCGTTCGTGGAGGTCAGGGCCACCGCCTACTCCATCGGCAAGTGGATCTGGCGCAACTTCGACGAACAGGCCTACCGCGCCCGACAAGCCCACCTCGGCAGCAAAGGCGGCAAGGTCGTCTCCCCTGCGAAGATCGAAGCCAACCGTCAACGGCGTCTGAAGGTAGACCGCACGGTGGCGTTGGAGGTTCTGCGATGAGCAAGCACATCCCCGTACGGAAGCGGCGAGGAGCGGAGGTCCCGGCGCGGAGGACGATGACCGCCCGCGAAGGCGCCGAGAGGTTGGGCGTATCCCCACGCACCATCCAGCGCATCATGGCTGAGCCTCGGGAGGAGTTCCTCGCCCGTGCTGCCGAACGTCGTCAGCGGGTGCTGGAGTTGCGTGCTCAGGGCCTCAAGCTGCGCGAGATCGCCGAGCAGGTCGGAATGACGACCGGCGGGGTCGGCACGATCCTGCACCACGCCCGCAAGGCGGCA
>NZ_JAIFKB010000064.1:0-2977 GCF_019641445.1 Rhodococcus sp. DMU2021 | reverse complement strand
GTCGCACGGCGTCGGCCTTGAACTCGTCAGAGTACTTCTTCTTCGTCATGGTGATGTCCTGCATTCTCCGGCCCAGTATGGGCCAGTGTCAGCGTGTCCACCACCCAGGGGCTATCCCCGTCGAATACCGCGATCGTCGAGCCCTTGACGATCTTCGCGTCGTGCTGACGCGAGTAGTAGAACGCCGCTGCCCGCGGTTCGGAGATCAGTGAGACGCTGCCGCCGAGACCGGCGAGCGAGGCCGCCTCCCGCAACACGGCGAGTTCACGCTGCGACCACGCTTCGGGGTGGGTGAGCACCACCTCGGACGGAGGCTGATGGTTGTGCCGCGACAGTGCCTGGTTGTAGACGGTGCGCAGCACCGCCGCGATCGTCGCCGCGACCGGGATGTCCTGCCCGCGCACCATCACCGACCCGACCGCGACATGGGCTTTGGGGAAGGCGACGAACCCGGCCGGATCCACGGTGGCCTGGTTGATGGCCACCTCACCGGTGGTGATCGACTGCGCCGGGTCGACGTACACCGCCGACGGCATCAGATTCGAGGTGTGGCTCAGCGGCAGCGATTCGACTCGGTCCGGGCCGATCCGGTGCGCCGCCGAGGTATTGGAGGTGCCGAAATCGACCGCCAGAACCCAACTCATCTACTCGATCCCCCCTGTGACACACCGCGCCACTGACACCGTGCTCGGCACGACAACCGCCGCGCAGCCTATAACCCGCCCACCATCACCAGTTCCAGGGGTCACGACGTTCCTCCCGCCGACGGGCAGTGGGAGGCCGCGACGAACACCCGCACCTCCACATACCGCAGGATGCGATCGGCGCACCGCCATCCCGGACGCACCGTCGCCGCGATCGTGTTCACCTGCCCCGGTGACGGTGCCGGCACCCGCGCCACCGCCCGGTGCACGGTCGGATCGAACACCGCGCCGGGGCTAACGCTCAGGCACTGCACCCCCAGGGCGCCGAGTTGCTGCTCCACGGCAGCGCGTTCGTGCCCGTCCGCCGCGACGTCCGCCGCGGCGATCAACCCGCCGATCCGCTCGAAATCGAACCTCATCGATGCTCACCCGTCTTCCCGTACCCACACCCGATTCACCGTGACGGAAGCTCAGAGCACGTCGTAGCCGGACGAACCCGCATCGGTTGCGGTGGGGGTGTCGAACGTCGAGACGTCGACGTAGTCGTCGGCGATACCGTCGCCGTCGTAATCGACCGCGCCCGAATGCAGATCCACGGTGACGTCGACCTGGCCGTCCCCGTCGGTGTCGAACACGGCCGCATCGAACCGGCCGTCACCGTCGAGGTCGGCGGCCGCGGCATCGGCCCGGCCGTCCCCGTCGGTGTCGAGCTGGATCAGATCCGCCGCGCCGTCGCCGTCGGTGTCGACGATCTGCGCGTCGGTCCTGCCGTCGCCGTCGACATCCAGCGCGGACAGATCGACCTGCCCGTCGCCGTCGAGATCGACATCGGTGACCCGGGTGCCGTCGTCGAGGGTGTACTCGTCCAGGACCACCGGCTCGCTCGCAGCGCTGACCTGCGGGGCCGCGCCGGCGCCGGTGGCCGAGGTCGACGCGGAGGACGACTGGGCGCTGTCCGAGGCCGCCCGGTCGGCCCGATCCGAGGCCGCCGACGACGAACCGACCGAGCTCGACGAGCCGGAGCTGCCGGCCGAGCCGTAGGACGAATCCGTGTTCGATGCCCCGGAGCTGTCGTAGCGCTCGTAACGTTCGTAGGACTCGTAGCTGGTCGATCCCGACTGCGCCGCCGACGACGACCCGTACGACGCATCACTGTCATAGGAGGACTGCGCGCCGTACGACGCATCCGCACGATCGCTCGCCGTGGACTCCGACGCCGCACGATCACTGCTGCGCGAAGAGGTGTTGCCGGAGAAGGACTCGGTAGCCATAACAGGTGCTCGCTCTCAACGTTCTCGGTGACTGACACAGGTAAGAGAACCCGCGAGCACGAAAGGTTCCCGCCCCGCCGCGACACTTTTCTCCAGCGTCGACCCTGAGCGACGAAATGGCAGGTCGAGCACCCGAAGTGCCCGAAAATGTGAGGCCCGCCATAGACGGCGGGAGTGGGCCGCCGGACCTTGCGACGAGAAACGCCCCGGAGTCGGGGGCGACATCCGGGGCGCGGCCACTCGATCCGGGGGGATCATCAACTGGCCGAGCGACACCCTACGGAACCCTCCACCAACCCCCGAGAGAGGTACACGCCCCCGCGCGGCCCGGCGGAACACGTGCTCCCGTGTACCCCCACATACATGTTCGGGAGCCGGGCCGGTGCGGTCACATCGTCCACACCCCCGACCGTGGCGTCCACGACGAGTGAGCCGACCGGCATTCTCATGACCTCGACCGACAGCGGAGCATCGACCGCCACCCTGATCCCGCCCGGGGCTGTACCTTCCGGCCGGTAACAGCTACCGCCCACTCAAACTGAACGAAGCTGCGCCATGCCGACAACACGAGACCGTCGAGGGGACGTGGCATCATCGCAGCCCACCCGCCCTTCTCACCGACGGCAAGGACAGCGCCTCGCTATGAAACGATCCGCGACCGACAGCAACGCCCCGCACGAGGTGGACTTCCAGCACATCCCCACCGGGGGGTTCTTCGCCGAATGCACTCAACCGAACCGTCAGAGTGCGGAGGAGTTCGCCCTCGCCAAACTCGTCAGTCTCGGTGAAGACCCCGACGTCGCCGCCCACGCGGTCGCCCTGGCCGGCTACACCGCCGCCGACGCCCATGCCTATGCCGTCCGGATCTATCCAACCCCGCACGGCAACACCGTCCAATGAACGGGCGAATCCGAGACGACGGTCGAGGAACATCTCCCAGATCGGGACTGTCCGGAAAACGGTGTGTGAAGGTCCGGTCTGACCCGAAAGGAAATGACCGTGACTGACACGACAGAAGTGCTGGGCGAGGCGATCATTGATCCCGTGACCGGGGAGATCATC
>NZ_JAIFKB010000063.1:0-3043 GCF_019641445.1 Rhodococcus sp. DMU2021 | reverse complement strand
AGCCGGAGCGTTGACGCCTGTTCCGCTCATCAATCACATTGCGGGCATACGCGAGCGGATGGATCAACGAATGATGCTTCGGGGTACCGAATGCTTCGAAGTTGTCGTGGGCTGTCAGATGGATGTTCTGGTAATCCATCACGATCGCCGCACGCAGCCTGTGTGCAACCTGCGCTTCCGACATCACACCCCCCGGTAGATAAAAAAAGCCTCGCCAGTCCCGGAGGACGGCGAGGAGCAATGAAAGAATTATGTCAAACCAGATCTAGGCCGTCAAGGCAATGGGGGATCCGAAATAAAATACTGCGGTGAGTCTCCGGATGGGTGATCTCTCAGCCAGGACACGGAACTTGGTCAGAGGCCGCGGGCACGCCGTTGAACTTGAGTCTTCTCGGGCTCACGAGCAACATTCGAGGAGAGGTAACCCGGTGTGCGCCAACGGTGGTGTTCAAGCAGGTGAGCGCCTTGGCGTTCGATATAGGTCCAGTCAAGCATACCGCGGCGGTCCTTTGGTCGGCCTCCGGCGAGGCTGTCCTGGTCGGTGATGTGGTGAGTGCTGCGGTAGGCGGCGGCGTCAGCAATAGTGGACCGCCACAACGCAGCGTGTTCGGGATCGTCGGGGCAGGCACCGAGGCTCGAGTGCGCCCAGATGCGCAAGCACCTCCCGGCGCAGACCACTGGCGTAGTCGAAGTCGAACTCCTCGAGGCTCTTGCGGGCGGGGAACCGGGCACTGCGAATACGTCCTTCCCCGCCGTGGGCTTCGCGGGCGGCGACCTCGCGTTGCAGGCACGCGACGAGAAACTCGACGTGACTCCATGATTCGGTACGGGCACGATCGGCGAGCCGATCGACCGAGTCCCGCAGCGTCGGCGCCTTCAACGCTCGGGTGAGATAGGCGATCTCGGCGGTCAGCTCCGCCGCCGTGCGATGGGTGCTCATCCCGATGCCTCGTCGTCGAGTCCGAACAGCGTGTCGTAGTCGCGGAGCCGGCGTTGCTCGACCTCCACCGAGGTCGGGTCCGGGACGATCGACAGTCGGCTGCGGCGCAGTGCCTGGGCGGCGTCCGCATGGTCGGGATCGATGATCGACTGGTGGGTGGCCCAGCAGCGGGGATGGTCGGCCACGATCCGGCCGTCGCAGAATGCCTGCACCCGGTCGAGTCCGGCGACGAGCTCGATGCGTCGGCCGATCGCGGCCGGATGCACCGAATAGTCATTGGCGTCGAGCCGGATGTAATGATCGCGTGGGAGCCGCAACGATCGGCGCCATCCGACCATCGGGGCGATCGGCGGCAACGGCAGCATCGCCGCCCGATCGGCGGCGATCCGGTCGGCAGGGAGAGAACGGTCAGTTCGCGAGTTTGGCGGCGGTGGTGACGACGCGGGTGGCCATGTGATCCAGAGCAGCGAGGGTGGCGTCGTTCAGTTCGTTCTGGTTGTTCGGTCCGGTGACGTGACTGACCCCGTAGGGGTTGCCGTCGGCGAACTTGAGCGGGTCGGTGTAGCCGGGCGGCACGAGGATGCCGCCGAAGTGCATCAGCGAGGTGTACAGGCCGGTGAGGGTGGTTTCCTGTCCGCCGTGTGCGGTCTGGCTCGAGGTGTAGGCGGCATAGACCTTGTCGGCGAGTTTGCCCTGTGCCCACAGCCCGCCGAGGGAGTCGATGAACGTCTGGAAGGGGGCGGCGGTGCTGGCGAAGCGGGTCGGGGAGCCGAAGATGACGGCGTCGGCCCACACGATGTCGTCACCGGTGGCGGCCGGCAGGTTCTTCGTGGCCTCGTAGTTTGCAGTCCAGGCGGGGTTTTCGGCGAAGGTGGCCGGATCACGGGTTTCGGTGATGTGGCGCACGCGTACCTCGGCGCCGGCCGCTTCGGCGGCCTTGGCCAGACGTTGGGCCATGGCTGTTCCGTGGCCGGTGGCGGAGTAGTAGATGATCGACAGCTTGGTCATGTCGGTCCTTTCCTGGTCGGTGATCGTGTCCTGGTGAACAGGGTCGGTGGCCGGGGCGCGTTTCCTGCGCATCAGGCGGCGAAAACTGAACTTCATGGCACTTTCCATCGGTTTCGTCCGGATCCCCGCAGACACACGAGGTGCGGGAGTCGCCCGGTGGTCACTGTAATGGAGGTGGTTGAACTGTCAACCTCTTTCCTTCGGTTACCGGCTTTTCGCGGGGCGACACTAAGGTTCGAGCCGGCAGACCCGGCCGCACCCCGGGCCCGGCGTCTGCGCCCCCAGGGGGATACCCCGGAGCGATCGACCAAAACTGATTGCGCGAGCAACTGCACGAAGTGGTGGAAAATATAGTTGCCCAGTCAGCTACATTGGGTAAACTGGACATATGACCGACACACGATGGCTCTCCGACACCGAACACGACCTGTGGCGCACCTACCTCGACGCCACCCGCCTGCTGCTCCAGCAGCTCGATCGCCAACTCGTCCGCGATACCGGAATCTCGTTCACCGACTACGAAATCCTGGTGGTGCTCTCCGAAGCACCGCAGCAACGGCTGCGGATGCGCGAGCTGGCCGAGGCGAGCACGGTCACCCGCAGCGGCATCACTCGGGCGGTCACCCGCCTCGAGAACGCCGGATGGGTGCGGCGCGTGCACTGCGAATCCGACAAGCGCGGCGCCTGGGCCGAGTTGACCGACTGCGGCGCGGCCACGCTCGCCGCCGCTGCTCCCGGACATGTCGCAGCCGTGCGCGCGAACATGCTCGACCTGCTCAGCCCCCGCGACATCACGACGATGACCTACCGATTCGATGAGATACGCCGGCACATTCTCGACGACCACGACCCTCGGGACGCACCCGACGCCACGGTCGCCTGACAGGCCGTCGTACCCAACAGTGCGGAATACCTGCCCGCCACACCGCACGTCAGATCAACATCGTGGCGAGCGCCACGCAGACGAACGCCACTAAGAGCGACCGGCAATTGATGCTCACTTGAGTCGGCGGGTAGTAGGCCGGGTCGGCCACCGGTAATGGGTACGTGCACGGTTGATCAGACGCCGGAGCACGGTCAGTGCCGCGGCCAACG
>NZ_JAIFKB010000062.1:0-3112 GCF_019641445.1 Rhodococcus sp. DMU2021 | reverse complement strand
CGTCGAGTCGAGTTGGTAGCTCTCTCGAAGAATCACGCGGTGACCGTCTTTCGTCCGGTTACGACACGCCGGTCATCGGATCCGATCCGGCTCGTACACCATCCTGATGGACGCAACCCAGCGAAGGTCTCCCGTCGTGAAGTGGAGCTGCTACGACACACACTTCAACGACCGGGAGACCTTCGTGGTTCACGCTAACGCACCTCTGACTCCGAGGGGCCGGCTGCTGCTGGCCCGACGCATCATCGACGAGGGATGGTCCATCGCCAGGGCCGCCGAGCACTTCAACGTTGCCTGGCTGTCAGCGGTCATGTAATTCCCCAGGTTGAGGGGTCGACCCGTCACGTAATTCCTCACCCGCCTGTCACGTAATTCCCCACCTTTGGGGCGTGTCGGCCGGGGTGTGGGTGCTGCTGCAGGTTCGCTTCTTCCCAAGGTCCACCGAGGGCCTGGGAAGGGGCCCGACGGTGGCAAGGAGAACGTGGACCATGACCGATCTGATGGAGTTGTTCCGGCATTGGCATGCCGGCCGCTCCCAGGTGCAGATCTCGACAGCCCTGGGACTCGACCGCAAAACCATCCGCAAGTACTTGGCGCCGGCGCTGGCGGCGGGGTTGAGCCCGGGCGACGGCGGGAAGTTCGACGAGAACCTGTGGCGCGAGTTGATCACGTCCTGGTTCCCGGAAGTGGTGGACCCGACGGCGCGGGCGGTGACCTGGCCGGCGATCGCCGCCCACCACGCCTGGATCGAGGGCCAACTCGACGAGTCGGTGACCGTGGCGACGATCGCTCAACGCCTGCGCGACGATCGCGGTGTTCCCGTTTCGGAATCGACCGTGCGGCGGTATATCGCAACACGATTCGCCGATCGTGTCGCGGCGTCGAAGGCCACGTTTCCCCGTGGACCGGTGCCGCCGGGCGACGAGGGTCAGGTCGACTACGGCAAGTTGGGGATGTGGCGCGATCCGGCGACGGATCGGCGGGTGGCGGTGTGGGCGTTCGCGGTGATTCTGGCGTGTTCACGGATGCTGTTCGTCCAACCGGTGCTGCGGATGGATCAAACCTTATGGTGCGCCTCGCATGTGGCCGCGTTCGAGTTCTTCGGTGGCGTCCCGGCGCGGATGGTGTGCGACAACCTCAAAACCGGGGTGGACCGTCCCGATCTCTACGATCCGCAGATCAACCGGGCCTATGCCGAACTCGCCGACTTCTATCAGGTGCTCATCGATCCGGCGAGGGCCGGCAAACCCAAGGACAAACCACGCATCGAACGCCCGATGCCCTATATCCGGGACTCGTTCTTCCGGGGCCGCGAGTTCACCTCGCTGACGCAGATGCAGGACGCCGCACTGGCATGGTGCACCGACGTCTACGGCCGGCACCAGCATCGCGGTCTCGGTGGTGCGCACCCGGCGGTGGTGTTCGACGCCATCGAGAAGAACACCCTGACGCCGTTGCCGCCCAGGAGGTTCGAGCCGGTGGTCTATTCCACCGGCAAGCTGGCCCCGGACTGTCACGTCAAGGCCGGCAAGGCGTTGTATTCGGCGCCGTGGCAGCTGATCGGCCGACGATTGCTGGTGCGCACCGCGGGGGATGTGGTGCAGATCTTCCACGACGAGCAGGTCGTGGCCACCCATGTGCGTCGCCTGTCCGGGAGAGCGACCAATCCCGAGCATTATCCGCCGGAGAAGACCGCGTTCACGTTGCAGACGGTGGTGTGGTGCCGGGTCCAGGCCGAGCAGATCGGGCCCGGTGCGGTCGCGATCGTCGACGAGTTGTCCCAGGTCAACGCGATCCATCGACTGCGAGCGATCCAGGGCATCATCCGGCTGCGGTCGCGTTACGACGATGCCCGCATCGATGCGGCCTGCGCCCGTGCCCTCGAGGTCGGTGATCCGCGTTATCGCATCGTCAAGGGCATCCTCGTCGCCGGCACCGAACACGACGGCCAGGACACCGTCGATGCCGGGGTCACCGCGCCGGCGTTGCTCCGTGGGCCGGCCGCGTTCGACACCGAACGATCCGCTTGATCCGTTCATATCGCCAGAAATATTGAACTGCAATTACTTTCACTAGATGCTGTGAGGACACCTGTCATGACCATCCATGATCCCAGCCTGCGGGCTGCGTTGAGAACCTTGAAGCTGACCGGCATGCTCGACACCCTCGACGCGCGCCTGGCGCAGACCCGCGACGGGCAGCTCGGGCACCTCGAGTTCTTGCAGGTGCTCTGCGAGGACGAGATCGCCCGCCGCGAAACCGCCGCCTTGGCCCGGCGGGTGCGCCGGGCCAAGTTCGAGCAGCAGGCCACCTTCGAGGACTTCGACTTCACCGCCAACCCGAAGCTCCCGGCCGCGATGCTGCGGGATCTCGCTGCGCTGCGGTGGCTCGACGCCGGCGAGTCGGTGATCCTCTACGGACCCGTCGGCGTCGGCAAAACCCATGTGGCACAAGCGCTAGGGCATCATGTGGCCCGACGCGGCGGGGACGTGCGGTTCGTCAAGTGTTCCCGGATGCTCGCCGATCTGGCCGGTGGACACGCCGACCGCACCATCGGCCAACGGATGCGCGAATACACCCGGCCGCTGGTGTTGATCATCGACGACTTCGCGATGCGCGAGCACACCACCACCCAGTCCGATGATCTCTACGATCTGGTATCCGACCGGGCGATCGCCGGCAAGCCGTTGGTTCTGACGAGCAACCGGGCCCCGAAAGACTGGTATCCGCTGTTCCCGAATCCGGTCGTGGCCGAGTCCCTGCTCGATCGGTTGATCAACACCAGCCACCAGATCCTGATGGACGGCCCGTCCTACCGGCCACGCAAACGCCCCGGGAACCGCACCGCGGCCGCGAACTGAACCAACCCGGGCACCGGCCCGGCTACCCTCGACTCAGCACACCCGGACATGGGGAATTCCATGACGGAAACCCCTGGGGAATTACGCGACGGTCGACACCTGGCCGACCGCGAAACGCTGGGCCACTCGCTATGAATCGTCCCTGGTTTCATTGAGGGTGAGCCAGATATCCCGGAAGGATCACCCCAGACTCACCATGGCGAACTACAAATACCCACAGGAACTGCGCGAGCGAGCGACCCGACTCGCCG
>NZ_JAIFKB010000061.1:0-3144 GCF_019641445.1 Rhodococcus sp. DMU2021 | reverse complement strand
GCCCCATCGTTCGGGCCTACCGCCCGGCCCGAGCCGGACACGGCAGGCGCACCGCACGCGCGCATTCTCAGTTGAGGCAACGACTACCTCTATGCGCGCATTTTGGATGAGTCAACGCGCGGCCTTGCAGGGCACCCTAAGATCGCATACAATTGCTGTGAGCGAGCCAACACTGCCCCAGGGTTCGGCGGCCATGGCACACTCAACCGATTTCGAACCACACCAAGAAAGCAGGGAACCAAAAATGACCGAAGTTTCATACGCTGGGCTGAATCATCTCGCGTTGGTCACAAACGACATGGAAAATACCATCCGGTTCTACCGCGACGTGCTTGGCATGCCGCTTGTCGGAACCACCGGAAACAAAGATGCGGGGTATCCTTATCGCCACTACTTCCTCAGCATCAACCGCGGCGCATCAATTGCATTCTTCGAATGGCCTGAAGCCGAGCTTCCCGCTCGAAAGGACTCCGGGATTCCCGCATCCGGAATTCAGTTCGACCACGTGTCAATCGGAGTAGAATCTGACGACGATCTCCTGACTCTTCAGAAGAAACTTCGCGATAACGGATCAGACATCAGCGAGATTGTCGATCACGGCCTTGTCCGATCTATCTACGCCACCGATCCCAATGGAATCTCGATTGAGTTCTCTGTCACGGTACGCGACCTTGATGCAGAGCCTTGGTTCGACGATGCTGACCCCGTTCCGGCCGCGCTCGAAAGCATTAAGTAATTCGAAATGACAATCGACAGTCAGCCAGGTATGAGAACCTCAATCGGCCGGTCCACCAGCGACAATATTTGGGTACAGGGTTATCCGCTAGCCGATGAACTGATGGGTAACGTCGATTTTGGGGAGATGTTCTTCCTACTCGTCACCGGACGACTACCAGAAACTGGCGAGGCACGGGTCTTCAACGCGATCCTGGTTGCGCTTGCAGATCATGGTTTGACTCCCACTGCACTCGCTGCAAGGCTGACATACACTGGCGCTCCAGACGCGATTCAGGGCGCCGTCGCATCAGGAATACTAGGTGCCGGTTCCGTCTTTCTCGGCGTGCTCGAAGGCTCTGGCCGAATGCTCCGTAGTGCCGCGCCGACGAAGCGAATGAAGGACGAGGATCTCCAGAAACTGGCGAGCCAGACTGTCGCTATTCAGCAAAAAGCCACAGGACGCATCCCTGGGCTGGGGCATCCCGTCCACAAGCAAGGCGACCCGCGTACCGCTCGGCTCCTCGAACTCGCACGAGCCCATCACCTAATCGGCCCTCACACCCAACTAATGATCCAGGCACAGAAAGTAGCGTCAACCAGCGGCCGGGAGCTACCGCTCAACGCCGCAGGTGCATCCGGCGCTCTGCTCTGCGATATGGGAATCGACCCAGGGATCATGCGTGGCATCGCCGTAGTCGCGCGAGCCGCCGGCATCGTAGGGCACCTGGCAGAGGAAGTTCGCGACCCCATGGGAATCCAACTTTGGCAGATAGCCGAGCGAGAATCGGTCTATGTAACGCCAGCGGAAGCCAAACAGTAGTCGACGAATACCCGGCGCAACATAGCCCAGGCTGGACTCAATCAGCCCGGACGCAACTAATCACAATGATGTGGTGCCTGAATGATTTCAGGCACCACATCATTGGGCACCACATCAAGAAACAATATGACGACTGCGCGCCGCTAGCGGACGCGAGAACACAATAGATGGCGTCTTCGTCATTGGTACGCAGCCCGACCGCGGAACGTGAGGTGGGACGGCTGGATTCCACCGCTAGCATACCCGCTATAGAACGATATGATAGCGGATACTTACGTGAGCGGCTAGAACATCGTCGATGCCAAGCGAATATCTTGAATCACAAATATTGAAGGCCTTCCCTTAACCGGCTCTTCCTGATTCAGAGTGCGTGTAGGCGTTCTGCCAGGCCGCCGGAGTGGATGAGGTGACCGCAAGATGTAGTGGTTGAGGTTGCGGAAGCCGAGCGCGATCCCGCGCAGGTGTTCCAAGCGTCCGTTGATCGCTTCGACCGGCCCGTTGGAGGCACCGGTGTCGAAGTACGCCAGGATCTCGGCACGTCGGGCCCACAACGAACCGTGTTTGGCGATCTCACTTGGCCTCACCGTTGGCTGCGCGTTTGCTGAATCTACATCGGCCTGCAGTCAGGTCGGGCGGTGATCGCGGCGGATGTCAACATGACGGCCAGGGTCGTCGATTCATCGCCTAACTCAGGGAACAGGGCGTTGGTGGTGGTCAAGTCCCAGGTAGTGGTGTAACTCGTTTCTGATCCTTCGGGGGGGTCAGGCGGGTAGTTGCATCAGTGGATCGGTGGTCGCCTCCGTCGGTGTTGGGGTGTCGGTGGTCAGGGTAAGTCGGCAGCGGCTGAGGACTTCGAGTCCGAGGTAGCGGCGGCCTTCGGCCCATTCGTCGGTCTGTTCGGCCAGGACGGCGCCGATGAGGCGGATGATGGCGTCGCGGTTGGGGAAGATGCCCACAACGTCGGTGCGGCGGCGGATCTCGCGGTTGAGCCGTTCGGTGGGGTTGTTAGACCAAGATCTGGCGCCCCACGTCGTCGGGGAACCCGGTGAAGGCGAGCAGGTCCTCGCGGGCGTCGCCGAGGTGGTCGGCGACCTCGGGCAATCGGCCGTCGGTGTATTCGAGGAGCCGGTCGAACTGCTCGTGCACCGCGGTGGCGGTGGGCTGGTCGTACACGCTGTGCAGCATCGCTTTTACCGCCGGCCACATGGACTTGGGGCACACTGCCATGAGGTTGGCGGCGTAGTGGGTGCGGCAGCGCTGCCATACCGCGCCGGGCAGGTTCGCTGCGATCGCCTCGATGAGCCCGGCATGAGCATCGGAGGTCACCAAGCGCACCCCGCCCAGGCCGCGGGCCACCAGGTCGGCGAAGAAGGTGTTCCACGATGCCTTGGTCTCACTGGTGGCCACCTGCATGCCCAACACCTCGCGGTGGCCGTCGCCATTGACGCCGGTCGCCAGCAGCACGACGGCCTTGACGACCTGCTTGTTGGGACTGTCCGGAAAACGGTGTGTGAAGGTCCGGTCTGACCCGAAAGGAAATGACCGTGACTGACACGACAGAAGTGCTGGGCGAGGCGATCATTGATCCCGTGACCGGGGAGATCATC
>NZ_JAIFKB010000060.1:0-3637 GCF_019641445.1 Rhodococcus sp. DMU2021 | reverse complement strand
AGTGCACGGATCTGCTGGGACAGCGGCGACTGAGCCATGGACAACCGTTCGGCGGCCCGAGTGAAGTTACCCTCCTCGACGACCGCGCTGAAGTACCTCATGTGGCGCATCTCCATACCTAATTCTGTATTCAGACACAGAAAATCTCAATGGCTCACAAAACAAGTGTTGGACATCTAGATGGCCTGTCCATAGCCTTCGACGTGAGAGGTGGATCACAGAGCGGACAAGCAAGGAAACGCTCTCGGTTCCGGGACAACTATCGGCCCGTCCCTCTGGCGAAGGAGAAAACGTGAAAGTCAACCTGTTCCTGCAGGCGCCGTACCGGTACCTTCCGGATGATTTCGAGAGCAAGTACGAGTCGGTGTGCAGCATTCCGTACTCGCTCGTCACCCGGGACGGGATGTACTCGTCGATTCGGGACTTCATGGACGAGCTGATGCACGGTGCGCGCAGTGGTTTCGATGGTGTGGCGGTCACCGAGCATGGTCAAAGCAGCTACGACATGATCCCGAATCCGGATCTGATCTCGAGTGCACTGGCCTACATGACCGAGGCTGAGGGGCTCGAGGTGGCGGTGTACCCGATGGGCCGGTCGTTGGGCAAGGCCCGCGAGCCGCTCCGCGCCGCGGAAGAGTACGCCATGATCGACGTGATGAGCGGCGGTCGCCTGGTGGCCGGGCTGACCGTGGGGTTGAGCTACGACGCCAACATCAACAACGGTGTCCCGCCCATCGAGGTCCGCCCCCGCTTCGACGAGAACCTCGAATTGGTGCTGCGTGCCTGGCGCGAGCAGGATCCGTTCGCTTGGAACGGTCGCTACTCGCAGTACCCGATGGTGAACATGTGGCCACGGCCGCTGCAGGAGAACGTCCCGGTGTGGATCACCGGGATCGGCAACCCCCGCACCATGCGGATGTGTTTCGATCGTGGCTTCGGGTTCAATTATCTGAGCTGGTTCGGTGCCAAACTGACCGGTAAGCGCATCTTCGACCGGATGTGGGAACAAGCCGACGAGGCGGGGGTGGCCCGAAATCCCTACCGTATCGGGTTCTTGCAGACCATTGCCGTCTCCGAAACGGACGAGCGTGCCGAGATCGAGTACGGCCCGCACGCCGAATACGCGTTCCGGAAAGGTTTGGGTTCGATTCCGATCGAGAAGCTCGGTCTGCCCGGAGCTATCGACATCAACGGCGTCAAAGCTCTGATCAAGGATCCCGGCGACTTCGGTCTGTACCACCGCATGCGCACCGCCGCCTTCCACGACCTGGTCGACGCGGGAGTAGTCGTAGTCGGCAGCCCCGACACCGTCGCCGAGCAACTACTCGACTTCTGCCGCGAATACGGCATCGGCAACCTCCACGCCATGCTGGGCTTCGGCTCCCTCCCTCGCCACCTGGTGATGAAGAACATCCAACTGTTCGCCGAAGAAGTGCTGCCCCGACTGCGCACCTTGTGGACCGATACCGATCATCAGCATCACTGGTGGCCGCGCCGGCTCGGCGGCACCCCCATCTCCTACACCACCGCGACGCAGGCAGGAGCGAACGCCCGATGAGCACCCCCTCCATCACCGAACAGACCGTCGACGTCTGGGGCGGCCGACTGACCATCACCGTCAAGATCGCCGGCGCCGGAACGCCGCTGCTGTATCTGCACCCAGCTGCAGGCCTGGCATGGGATCCATTCCTGTCCCACTTGGCCTCGCGATACACCGTCTACGCTCCGGAGTTCCCTGGAACCACCGACGGTAATCCATATGCCATCCATACCATCGACACCCTCAGCGACATGGTGCTCGCTTACGAGGAACTGATCCGCGCGCTCGGACTCGATCGCCCCGTGGTGGTCGGGCAGTCCTTCGGCGGCATGCTCGCGGCCGAACTCGCTGCCGCGTTCCCGGCGTTGCCGGAGAAACTGATTCTGCTCGATCCGATCGGACTGTGGAGCGAGGCTGCCCCGACTGCGAACTGGATCGCCACCCCGCCCGAGCAGCTCCCGGCCTTGCTGTTCCACGACCCCACCAGCCCGGCAGCCCAGGCGATGCTTGCACCATCTGATGACATCGAACAACAGCAGGCTGCCGCGGCCGCCATGGTGTGGGCCTTCGGGTGCACCGGCAAGTTTGCCTGGCCCATCCCCGACCGGGGTCTGCGTCACCGACTGCACCGCGTCGTCGCACCAACTTTGATCGTGTGGGGCCGTGAGGACCGACTCGTCTCCGCGATCTACGCCGAACAGTTCCACAAACTCATCGCCGACAGCACCGTGACCATCATCGAGGACTGTGGGCACATTCCTCAGGTGGAAAAGCTCGACGAAACCCTCGAGGCCGTCGACAAGTTCCTCCTCTGACCCGAGCAGATGCCGATGTCATCCCTGCCGGGTCCCCGAGAGACCAGGAGACCAACTATGACCACCGCAGTGCAACATTCAATGCGCGCTCTTCCACAGGACAAGGACCAAGACGTGGATGCGGCAACGATTCGCCGGGCCATGGGCCGTGTACCGACCTCGGTCGCAGTGGTGACTGCTCTCTGTGACGGGGAACCGGTCGGGATGACCATCGGCTCTTTGACCTCGGTTTCCCTCGACCCGCCTCTGGTGGCATTCTTCGCCTTTTCCGGCTCATCGACATTCGCCCAACTGCGCCGCAGCGAATGCTTCTGCATCAACGTCCTTGCCGAGGACCAAGCCGAGATCTGCCACGGATTTGCCCGGATCGACGGAGCGAAATTCGAAGTCGGCGAATGGGAATACCACCACGGCATCCCCACCATCAAGGACGCAGTGACCACGATCCTGTGCGAACAGGACCATGTTTTCGAAGCCGGCGACCATCTCGGCATGATCGGCCGCGTCACCCACGTCGACTTCAGCGACAACCGGCCCCTGGTGTACTACCGCGGACAAACTTCCCAATTGCACGGGAGCGGCACACCGGACTGAACAACCCGTCCGTTCGGCATCCGCTGCCCGCCGTCATTGAAGACGATTTTTGGTATGACGCCCATACCCTTTAGCTAGCGAAAGCGATGCATGGTCCTGCACGGCGCAGCGCAACGGTTCGGGCCAAGCCCAGCTATGCATCGGTGTCGAGTGTTCCTGGACTCACTAATGCTGATGTACTGCAGCAGGTTTGGACGATACCTCTTCACCCCGGGCAAGAGACGGGTAGTTCACTCTCCGTTCGAACGCAGGATAGTGGCACTACGCCTCCATGTCTCGGATGGATTCATTTCGTACAGTTCAGTCCTTCACGAGGAGAGCCATGACCACCATGGAGAACCCCACCGCCCACGGGTCCGGCAACGCTGCGACCGACAAGTTCAAGTCCGAGCGGGTCACGTCCGACACCTCGGTCGAGCGCGCGTCGGCGATCTACAAGGACCTGCTGGACGCTCTCGCCGGCATCGTCGACAAGCACCAGGTGACCTACGACGAGTACCGGGTGCTCAAGCAGTGGCTCATCGACGTGGGTGAGTACGGCGAGTGGCCGCTGTGGCTGGACGTCTTCGTCGAGCACGAGATCGAGAAGGTGCACTACAACCGCAAGGGCTTCACCGGCACCAAGGGCTCCATCGAAGGCCCCTACTACGTCCCGGACAGCCCGAAGCTCCCGGCCAAGTGCACGATG
>NZ_JAIFKB010000059.1:0-4231 GCF_019641445.1 Rhodococcus sp. DMU2021 | reverse complement strand
TCCGCGGCCAGGCGCTCGAGGGTGCGCAACTGCCGCTCGGTTGCGGGATGCTCCCGCCAGGCCGGTTGTGCGGCGGCGACCTCGCGCACCGTCTGCTTGGGGACGGCCTCCGGGTCGATGCCCCAGGTGTGCAGCTCGGTGCGCAGCTGGTTTTCCTGCGCCCGCAGCTCACGCCAGCGTCCCCGCAGACGGTCGAGCCGTTCGGTCAGCGTGGTGACATGCTCGCTATTGGCCTCGATGCCACGCTCGAGACCACGTTCCTGCGCAGTCGCCAAGGCTCGATGCGCCGACTTGAGTGCACGTGCGACTGCCTTACCTTGTTTGCGCAGGTCAACCAGATCATCGCGGGTCTGCGCCCACTGTGCCTGGATCAGAACGGCAGATCCGGGTCCTCCGGCGGGTTGCGCCGCATCTCGTCCTCGATCAGCTCCGTCAGCTCCTCGGTCAGCCGGTCGCGGGAGGTCGCCGGCACCGGCTGGTTGTCCTCGATCCGCTGTGCGATCAGAGCTTCCGCCAGCGACAGGAACCATCCCGGCTTCGACACCCACACCCGCTCCACGACCCGCACCGCGGTCGGGTTCGGCCTGACGTTCTGCGTCCGCCACCGGTCGGGGTCCTGCGCTACCCGAGCCGCTTCCCAGTCCTTCTCGGCTTCCTGCTCGGCCCACTGCTCGAACTGCTCCCAGTCCTGTCGGATCTCGGGGGTCACCTGCGGATACAGTTCGTTCTCGAGCACCATCTCCCGTGCTGCCCGCCACGCCGTTTCCTTCGCGCGGACCGCGTCCTGGTACGTCGCGTCCGATGCCGGCGGGTTCGCCTGCTCGAACTGTTCGGCCGCGTCCTCGGTCAGCTGCTGCAGGCGCAGGGCCTGCCGGTCGATCCGTTCCTGCTCGGTCGCCGGATCGACGCCTAGCCACTCGGCCAGAATCCGCCTGGTCTCGGCCGCGATCGTCAGGTCGATCCCCTCGACCTGTGTCGTGAATTCCTCGCTCTGCGCCATTGCCCTGCCCTCCCTGATCCTCGGAACCGAATGCACCCTGCTGGGCGTTTTCGTCTGCCACGCGACCTCCTCGACTGCGCCCTTTCGGGCGTAGCGCCCTTCTCATCCGCAGGACTGTCGGGGATATTACAATAGTAATAGGAGAATCCGTTGCGGGGGAAAGCTCGGCTTCTCCAAGACTTATGCGGCCTTTCTGTTGGACGACGTCGCAGCAAGCGCTTCTGTGACGACCAGGCGCGCCGACCGGTAGTCCGCATGGCCATTGGCCCTGGCAGGAAATCGTCCGTATCGCATCCGAGCGCTTGCGTCCAGGGGGAGGGCCAGATTCGATGGGGGAGTCCTAGGGACGCCGTGCTTCTTACCGCGGCGGCTTCTCCACTCAAGTTCTTCGAGCCACCACCGATGCAGTTCACGGTCGACAAGGTGCCGATGAGCTCTCTGTGCTGCCACGCCTCTAACTCCGAGCGCGGCAGCCGCTCGGTCCATCTGTTGCGAATTTCTTGAAGTCGACAACTCCGGAAGCAGCCCCTTCTCATAGAGTTTTCCTACGATCCGGGACACTGTGCTCCGGGTGTAGCCGGTAAAGGACACAACCCAGGAAATCATGTCATTTCCGAGGGAAGCGGAAGTTGAGGTTTCCCCGAACTTGAGAACTGCCCAGTGGACACGAGCACCTGCACCACCGAGCCCTGCTCCATTCGACCAGACATCATGAGTGTGGTGATCCAACAGTTCTAGGGATAACCCCGAACAGGAGCCGGGGGCGGGTTCCCCTTGTGTTGCAGTAGAACACCGAATGTTCAGCTCCCAGGTGGAGGCTCGAGTCCCTGCTCCTGCTCGGACTCTGAAAATCCAGCCTTCCTGTGCAAGCACTCGCAGGCGTCGAGACACCGTGGAGGCATCAACGGCGGCTGCTTCGGCCAATCGGCGTACGTCTATGTCCAGCGTCCGCGTGCGGGCCGTACGGGCCAGGACGACTAGGGCATGCAGGATTCGTTCGTCGCTCGCTCCGCCGGCGCGTGCCCAACGGGTCGGGTCTGTTGTAATAGCGGCTTCGATTTGGTCGAGCTCGTCATCGATAACTTCGCGTTCGGTGACACTGGGCGGAGTAAACCGAGCGGCGGTATCGAGGGCGCGCCGCCACTGGCGGGCCGTCTCATCTCGTCCCCGGTCACGGTCTTCGCGTAAGCGGACAAGACCCGGGGCTGAACCGACAACTGCTTCGACATCTGCGAGGGTATGACCAGCTTTCGCCATCCCGAGCAGGATGCTGTGTGCGAGGGCCGATCTGTCGGTGCCTGGAGGGGGAGTCGTAGACAGAAGAGCGCTAGTTCGGGCGGTAAGTGGTCGGCGCGGGCGATCGAGATGCGGTCCGGCCTGGTCCTTGACAATGCGGACCATCTGAAGACGGGGGTCTCGCACATGAGATTCGGCGTGAGGATGCTGGGCGAGAAGCCATTGCACCACTTCGGGAGAAGCACCTGCATCCATGCGCACCAACGTGTCGAGCAGTGCTTTCCCACGAAGATGGGGGAGGGAACAGCCACCGTGACGATGGGGAGCGCCCGGAGGTCGCACCGCGCCAGTGGCGGAGTTGGTGAGCGGGGACGGATCGAGACTTGGGTAGTGCTGGCGTAATACGTGCGCTAGTCGGCGCACACTATCCGCAGAAGTGCCCGGTTCGGCGAGCCGGACCCATATGTGCTGGCCCTTTGTGGGACCGGAGACTGTCCGCAGATGTGCGACTCCCAGGTCATCGAGCACATTGCACAGGCGATCTGCATCACTGACGGCAGTCTCAGTACCGTGCCGACTGCTATCGAAGTCGAACGCGAGTAGCTGGAATCGTCGCTGTGTATCAGTGAGGTGAATAGCCCACGGCACGGCCGGTGCGGTCGCAGGCATCGCTGATGTGGCCAGGTAGTCATGCGTTTGCTGCACGTCGAGACGTACTCGGGATCGCGGTGACCATTTACGAGTACACACCTCGAACAAGCGCTCTATGAGACGCAGGTCACTTATCTGTGACGTGTTCGAACCGCAGCATTTAGTGGTTGTACTTAAATCGCTGGCGACACGCGGTGATTTGATTGAACCTTCTTCAGGGTGTGCGATACCCTGAGACCACTCAGGCAAGAGTGTCCCTTCGGGGAGGTAGAGGAACAAGAAGTTGGCGCTTCTCCTCTACGTGACTTATTTCGAAGCCCCTGGCCGGCACGCCGGGGGTTTCGTTTTTGTATAGGCCTGCTCTACGCGGTCAGGCGCTTCGTTGGATCTGGGTGTCCTCCTCTTCCTGCAGCCCTGCGGCGGTCAGGTCGGCGACTGTCGTCCCCATAGCGTCCGCAACGATCTCCATTAGCAGCGTGTTGGCGTTGAGCCCACGCCGTTCCGCTTCGGTATGAAGGAACCGACGCACGCTTGGGTGCACACGAAGGTTCATCTGCACAGGCGTATACGGCAGCGCGGGGCGGCCCACTCTGCGGCGACGGACACAATCGGACATGCCGACGATCATGACAGTTCGTCTTGTTCTTTCACTCTAGACACGCCGGACTTGCAGAAATTTTCTGCTACCTACGAAGTAGAGAGTTAGGTGCACGAGCTAAGCGTGCGCGGGCAGTGATCTTGCCATCGGACGCCGAAGCGACGGGAAACCGTCGAGTGGATGCTATGACAGTGCGTCATTGATACCAGATTCCACATCGAGGATTGCTGCGTATACCCGTCGCACGACAGCCTGTGTAGAACAGGTCCCAAGCGACATCACCGCAAGCCTGCGAGATTCCCTCGCAGCGAGAGTCCCGCAAATCTAGAGATAACAGCAAAGGCGCAGGTCACAGGATTGCCGATAACCTTCGTTATGTTAACTAGCAACGTTTCGGTGTTGCATGCGATGACCGATCCGCCTGTCCGTTCGTCGATATTCAGCGCGACGGCCGGTCCGACCCAGCCGCGGCCATGACTCCGCGAAGCCATCAGCGAGGGCGGCTTGAGCCACCGGTCCGATCACCGCGCATCCGCCGGCACTGAGGCGCAGCGACACGCGAATGCCGTGTCCGTTGCAGCAACGCCACACTGCCGAGGGCAACCGCGCCCATGCGCCACCATTGTCAGTTGAGTCCCCGATGATGGTGTAACGCGGTTGCCGGCCTCGTCGTAGTAGACGTGGAGCGGCCACCGCGTGATCTTCGAGTGAACCCTTCACAGCACTCTCGAACGGAGCATCACGGT
>NZ_JAIFKB010000058.1:0-4483 GCF_019641445.1 Rhodococcus sp. DMU2021 | reverse complement strand
CGATGAACGAGGGCAAGCCGATGCGCAGCGGCGGCGCGGCAGCACCTCGCATCCCGAGCAAACTGTTTCAGCAGGTCACAGCTCGTAACCGCGCCCACGCTCCGGCTCGTGGCCGGGGAACGTCGGGGGCGTCGGCGGCCGATGCGGAGGCCGGTGCCGATCGGATCGGGCCGGGGACGGCTCCTTCGCCGGCCGCGTCGGTGTCAGGTCCGCGCGGGCAGCCCGCACCACCGACTCGAGCTGGGGGGTCCGTTTTTCGGACCTGGTGTTCTCCCACATGCCCTCGACCAGGATTTTCGCTGCGGCCGCGGCCGCAGCCTGCCCCGCAGCCGCCGACGCCGACTCTCCCTGCCGGAACACCTTGGTCGGATCCGTCTTCGAGGTCACCGACCACTGGCCCTCGTCGCTGACCCACATCCGCAGATCGATCCCAGCCACGTCGCGTCGCCACCCTCCACCTGGGATTTCGGCCCACTTCGCGGCGTCCTTGGCGCGGGCTTCTCGCTCCGCCTTGGCCTTCGCGATCGCGTACTCCCGCTTCGCTGCCGCCTTGTTCTGTTCCTGATCCCGCATCTGCTGCGTCACCGACCGGGGCGACGACTGCATCGCTGCCTCCACCGCCGCCAGCACCTCCGGCGCCACCTCCACCTGCGAGTCCTGTGGCTGACGGCGCGGCTGAGGCTGCGGCCGGCTGAACGCATCGATGGCCGCCTCGGTGTCACGTCGGCGCTGGTCCTCCATGCGCTGCTGCTCGTCCCTCTCGTGTCTGACCTTCCGCCACTTCTGCTCGCCCCCGCTCGGACCCCGCAACGCTGTCACCTCCTGCACCAGCCGGTTCCGCACCTGCTGCCACCGCTGCGCAGCGAACTGCTCCTGCCCAACCTGCTGCCTGCGCTTTTCCCAGTTCACCGCCCGCTCCAGCCGCTTCTTCGGCAGCTCATGCGCCGGCACCCGACGATCCGGCACCGGCCCGTCGAGCACCGCTGACAGCTGCTTCCACGACAGCTTCCGGTCCAGCTGCGACGCCGAGAACCACACCGGCGTCCCCTCGGCATCGACGTGCCCGGACAGATGGAAGCTGTAGCCGTTCATCCGTCCCGTGGATGCCTCATTCCGCCGCACCTGCACCGGGGCAACAGGATTCGACGTCAACGCCGCCTCGAATGCCTCCAGCCCGCCACCTGCGGACACATCCCGCGCAGCGGCCACCAGCTCCCGCAGCTGCATCTTCGCCGCCACCACACCGGATTCCATCGCCATACGCTGCTCACCCGTGCTGAGCTGGCGACCCTGGCCCCGGGCCGGCACAGGCACCCGCACCAACCCGAACCGCTGCTCCACCTCACGCATCACCTCGACCACCCGCCACCGATCGTGACGGTTCTTCCAGGTCCGGCCCTCGAAATCGACCCGACACAGAGCAAGGTGAATGTGATCGTCGTCGTGCCGCACCGCCACCCACGGATGCGTCTCGTATCCCATCCGCTCCGCAACCAGCTGCGCGATGTCGGCGAACTCGGCATCGGTCAGCCGCCGATCCCCCGGCGCGCACCGCAGCGAACAATGCCAAATCGGCTTCGACACCCGCGCGTTGGTCTTCGCGGCCCGCTCGAAATCACGGCCCCACCGCTGCGGATTCCTGGCGGTGACCTGAACCGTTCCCGCGATCACCTGGCCGCCGGTGAACAGTCGGCCGGCCTCGTCACGGTAGGTGTGCGGGGTCTCCTTCCCCGGCCCGTGCAGATACGCCGCCAACCCCTTCGGATCAGCACCGGTGCTGATCTTCGCGATCACCCCGCCCCGCTCTCAGCCCTCGAGCGCGTCAAGCCGATCAGCCATACGCGCCAACGTCTGCCCGTACTGCGGCCAGTGCTGACGCAAATGCTGCTCGATATTCGCCGGGACCTGACCAGAATTGATCGCCCGAGCGATCTGATTCAAGTTATTGCCCCACCGCGCCATCTCCTGCCGCAGCGCCGCGATCTCCTGCGCCGCCTCCGAAGACACCGCACTCTGCCGCGGCCGCACCTTCCCCAGATAACCGGCCACCGCCCGCTCGCGCACCCACGCCCCGAGCTGCCGATACCCGTCCGCCAGCGCGGCCGCGATCCACGCGGCCTCCTCCGCCTCGGACAAACGCACCGCCACGGTGCGGATCCGCTTCGCCGGCCCCGCGTCAGCGGCCTGCGAAGCACCGGCCCGGGCGCTGGCCCGGGCCTCCGTCGATGAAGCGTCAGCGGCCATCGGCGGCCCCCTCCTGTGAGCGAAGCGAACGGGAGGCGAGCGCCCAGAGTTACGCAGTGACGAAGTCACGGAGTAACTCTGGGCATAGCTCGCTCTGGTGTGCGATCACCACGATAACCAGACGGACGGACATCTCCGGGCGGTGAGCGCACACCAGGTCGAGGGGGCACGGACACGGGCCGACCGGTGGGCGAGGACGCGAGGAACGAGCGGTCCGAGAACACCGTCGGACCGGGGCCGGGACACCTCGACGGCGGGCCGCCCAGCGGCACGCTTCGCCGGTCCGGTCACGGGCCGGCGCGCACCCGACCGCACCATCCGTCAACGACCGGACCCCATCGACAATCCAAGTTGCCGCAGCGACCAGTCGAATTGACTTCACATTCGGGCGGGGACCACATCGGCGACGCCACCGACGCGTCCGATCCATCGACATGGTTCACCGCCCCACCAGGACAACCGGATGTCGAAGAGTACGAGCACGGATTCCTGGCCGGATTCGCCGACTACCTCGACAACGCCCACCCCGGCCGTCCGTAAAGGCCACTCATCCCCGAAAACGGCTCTGACGCGCTCTCAGGGCCGTACCCGGCTTACCTGCCGCACTCCCAGTCGAACCAGTCACCTTGGGTGCGGCAGGACCTGCCGTGGTCCCGTCAAGAAGCAGTTCGAAGTACAGGGGGAAGGGAGGCACGGGGGTGGGTTTTCCCTGAGGGGTCGGCGGAACATCTGACTCGGTTCGGATCAACTTTGAACACGCCAGGAGAAATCCGCGGGTTCGCGGAGATGCCGCCGGCCCGGACACAGGGGACCCCCTAAGAACCCCGGTGGCCCGGAAAAACCGGATTACCTGACTATAGCTTTGGCATGTCCTACTCCAATATCGATCTTGTCTGTGCCAAGCTTCCTCCGTGGTGGAAACGACGATGACGCCCGAGCGGTGGGAATCAGAGCACTGGTTCGGCCGCTACCCGCTAGCGTCGAACGACCCTCGGATCGAGGGGGCCTGGCGGATGCCCCGCAACGAAGCGCTGCTGCGGCGGTTCATCCAGATGAATCCCCGCGAGTACGTCTCGCAGATCGTGGTCGATATCGACCATCCCGACGCCGAGTTGCGGGCCTTCACGCTCCACGAGGTCGGCCTGGTCCCGAACCTGTTCGCCTACTCGACCCGGCCGGGCCACGGACAAGCTGTGTTTCTCCTGGAAGCGCCCGTGCCTCTGAGCGACGCCAGCCACCGCAAACCCATCAACCTGCTGGCCCGCTGCCAGCAGGGCCTGACCGTCGCTCTCGGCGGCGATCGGCACTACGCGGGACCTCTGGGCCGGAATCCGCTGCACCCGCTCGCCAACACCCGCTGGTGCAGCCCGAGGCCCTACGGACTGCGGGATCTCGCGCGTGGCCTGGGCGAACTGCTGCCGAGAAGACCCCAAAGCACCCGAGTCGAGGACTGCATCGAGTCCGCCCTCGGCCGCAACTGCTGGATGTTCGACACCACCCGCCGGTGGGCATACCGCGCCTGGACCCGCTACCCGAATCGCTCGGACTGGGACGAAGCCGTCTACGCCTACACCTGGAGCCGGAACCCCGAGCTCCACCGCCACCCGCTCGGCCCCCTGCCCGACTCCGAACTACGCAGCATCGCCAAGTCCGTCTCCGCCTTCGTGTGGAACTCTGAGCTGCGCAAACTCGGTCCCGAACAGTTCGAAGCCAACTACCGCCGGTGGAAGGCAGAATGCGGCCGCAAGGGCGGTCGCAAGGGCGGCAGAGTGGTGTCGGCTGCGAAAATCGAAGCCAACCGCACACGCGCAACCAAGATCGACATCAAGGCGCTTCTGGAGGCTGACCGTGGCTGCTGAACATCCTGTGCGCCGCAACCGCACCGCCCGCGAACTCGCCGAACAGTTCGGCGCATCCACCCGCACCATCGTCCGGCTGATGGCTGAACCACGAGACGAGTTCGAGGCACGAGCACGTCAGCGACGCGAACACGCCGCCCAGATGCGCAGGGAAGGAAAGACGTACAAGGAGATCGCCGAGGACATGGGCATCTCCACCGGCGCGGTCGGCGCGCTCCTGCACATCGCCCGCAAAGAAGGGCTGCTGCCCCCAAGCCCCAGCGATGAACGAGGGCAAGCCGATGCGCAGCGGCGGCGCGGCAGCACCTCGCATCCCGAGCAAACTGTTTCAGCAGGTCACAGCTCGTAACCGCGCCCACGCTCCGGCTCGTGGCCGGGGA
>NZ_JAIFKB010000057.1:0-4500 GCF_019641445.1 Rhodococcus sp. DMU2021 | reverse complement strand
CCGTGATGCTCCGTTCGAGAGTGCTGTGAAGGGTTCACTCGAAGATCACGCGGTGGCCGCTCCACGTCTACTACGACGAGGCCGGCAACCGCGTTACACCATCATCGGGGACTCAACTCGACGAACACCACACGCGGGCGTAGTTGCGACACGCCATAGTCGGAGGCGTTGAACAGCCGCCAGCCAGGCACATAGCCCAACTTTTTGAGCTGCTTTTCAACCTTGTTCCGGTAATCGTCAAAGACGGCATCGAGCAGGCCACGCACGTTTTCCAGCATCACAGCTTGCGGGCGGCACTCATCGACCAGGCGGATAGCTTCGGGGAACAAGTCGCGCTCATCCTTCGCGCCGAGCTGCTTTCCTGCCTTGGAGAACGGCGGGCATGGCACGCCACCGGCTAGCAGGTCGATGCCTTGATAGGGGCGGCCATCGAAGCGGCGCAAATCGTCCTCAATGACGTTCCAGGCGGGACGGTTCAGGCGCAGCGTTGCACACGCCGCCGGTTCCAGTTCGACTAGGGCAGCATGATCGAAGCCAGCCATTTCTAGGCCGAGCGCCTGGCCCCCTGCCCCTGCGCACATTTCCAAAGAATTGAATTGGCTCATATCGCTTTTCTCTTGGTTGATTGACGTGGCTTCCTGGCTGCTGGTGTCGTGAACATATCCGGCTGCAAGCCGCCTTGGTGTCGGTCGGCGAATGCCTGCATAAACTCGCGCAGCACTTCCGATGCCTTCCGGTTTTCAGCCAAGCAAGCCCCTTGGAACGCCTCGCGGAGTTCCTTTTCAACACGGATACGGAGGCCAACGTCTTTGCTCGACATAAGGCGACAGTATCGCATGGATACACAATTGTGTATCCAAAAAATCGCACCCGTCGCATAAGTCCTAAGTTGTGCGACAGCTTGCCACCTGTCATTTTCAGAAGACGACTGCACCAGTTGATTGGGCGTAATGGCTGTTGTGCAGCCAGCTCCTGACAGTTCAATATCAGAAGTGATCTGCACCAATCTCGACTATGCTCAATACTCGTGTGCACCAAAGCGAGGTGAGCATGGCGACGGAGGCTCTGTTGCAAAGATTGGCGGCAGTCAGAGGTAGGCTGTCGCTCTGCGCCGATCAGGCGGCTGCTGCGAAATGGTGGTTGAGCATGCCCATGGCCTCCGTCAGCGCCGAGGGCCCAATGCCAAAAGCTCTCTCCACAAGGCGCACCTCGCCCCTGATGCCGGGCTGCAGGCACCAGGGGCGAGCCTGTCCTTTGCGCAGGGCTCGCATGACTTCGAATCCCTTGATCGTGGCATAGGCCGTGGGGATCGATTTGAAACCGCGCACCGGCTTGATCAGTATCTTGAGCTTTCCGTGATCGGCCTCGATCACGTTATTGAGATACTTCACCTGCCGGTGGGCCGTCTCCCGGTCCAGCTTTCCTTCGCGCTTCAATTCGGTGATCGCTGCACCATAGCTCGGCGCTTTGTCGGTATTGAGCGTGGCAGGCTTTTCCCAGTGCTTCAGGCCTCGCAGGGCCTTGCCCAGGAACCGCTTCGCTGCCTTGGCGCTGCGGGTCGGCGACAGGTAGAAATCGATCGTGTCGCCCCGCTTGTCGACTGCCCGGTACAGGTAGGTCCACTTGCCCCGCACCTTGACGTAGGTTTCATCCAGGCGCCAGCTCGGATCAAAGCCACGCCGCCAGAACCAGCGCAGCCGCTTCTCCATCTCCGGGGCGTAGCACTGGACCCAGCGATAGATCGTCGTATGGTCGACCGAAATGCCGCGTTCCGCCAGCATTTCCTCAAGGTCGCGATAGCTGATCGGATAGCGACAATACCAGCGCACCGCCCACAGGATCACATCACCCTGGAAATGGCGCCACTTGAAATCCGTCATCGTTCCGTCCGTCCAATCTCCGCCAAGCATGCTCAAGCTTCACGATTTTTGCAACAGAGCCCACACGAGTATTGAGCATAGTCGAGATTGGTGCAGATCACTTCTGATATTGAACTGTCAGGAGCTGGCTGCACAACAGCCATTACGCCCAATCAACTGGTGCAGTCGTCTTCTGAAAATGACATTTGGTATCTCTCATAAACGGATGTTTTTGAGAGAACTATCTTCGGCCTTCACACGCACGAAAGGCGGCGAAGCTCCGCCGTTAATCCGTCCGCCGGAGATCTCGCCCAGGCAGGCTGAAGGCCGAGCAAGCCTGACAGGCCCGAAAAGCCCGGCACGGGCGTCGGCGGCGATGACGGCGGCGGCATTATCCAGGGTTGATGATGGAAGTGGAGGATATCGACAACCTCTCGCGCAACCAAGACATCGCGGTCGGACTGCAAGTGATCTTGAAGCCACGGGCCCGTCCCACCCCGACATGGACCTCGATGCCCGAACGGACGTTAGATTTCGAGTTCTAGGCGTTCTGCGATGAAGGTTGGATCCCAGCCGGGATTGAAAGTGTCGACGTGGGTGAATCCGAGCCGCTCGTATAGGCCACGCAGGTTCGGGTGGCAGTCGAGCCGCAGCTTGGCGCACCCCTGCGTTCGCGCGGCATGGCGGCAAGCCTCGATCAGCGCGGAGCTGACACCCCGGCCCGCATGTGTCCGTCGCACCGCGAGCTTGTGCAGATATGCGGCCTCCCCCTTGAGGGCGTCGGGCCAGAACTCGGGATCCTCGGCCGACAAGGTGCAACAGCCGACGATGCCGTCGCTGCAACTCGCGACTAGGAGCTCGGATCTCAGGACGAAGGTCTCCGCGAATGTCCGGTCGATCCGCGCGACGTCCCAGGCGGGCGTTCCCTTGGCGGACATCCACGCCGCAGCGTCGTGCATCAGCCGCACAACCTCGTCGATATCACCCGAGCAGGCGACCCGAACGTTCGGAGGCTCCTCGCTGTCCATTCGCTCCCCTGGCGCGGTATGAACCGCCGCCTCATAGTGCAGTTTGATCCTGACGAGCCCAGCATGTCTGCGCCCACCTTCGCGGAACCTGACCAGGGTCCGCTAGCGGGCGGCCGGAAGGTGAATGCTAGGCATGATCTAACCCTCGGTCTCTGGCGTCGCGACTGCGAAATTTCGCGAGGGTTTCCGAGAAGGTGATTGCGCTTCGCAGATCTCCAGGCGCGTGGGTGCGGACGTAGTCAGCGCCATTGCCGATCGCGTGAAGTTCCGCCGCAAGGCTCGCTGGACCCAGATCCTTTACAGGAAGGCCAACGGTGGCGCCCAAGAAGGATTTCCGCGACACCGAGACCAATAGCGGAAGCCCCAACGCCGACTTCAGCTTTTGAAGGTTCGACAGCACGTGCAGCGATGTTTCCGGTGCGGGGCTCAAGAAAAATCCCATCCCCGGATCGAGGATGAGCCGGTCGGCAGCGACCCCGCTCCGTCGCAAGGCGGAAACCCGCGCCTCGAAGAACCGCACAATCTCGTCGAGCGCGTCTTCGGGTCGAAGGTGACCGGTGCGGGTGGCGATGCCATCCCGCTGCGCTGAGTGCATAACCACCAGCCTGCAGTCCGCCTCAGCAATATCGGGATAGAGCGCAGGGTCAGGAAATCCTTGGATATCGTTCAGGTAGCCCACGCCGCGCTTGAGCGCATAGCGCTGGGTTTCCGGTTGGAAGCTGTCGATTGAAACACGGTGCATCTGATCGGACAGGGCGTCTAAGAGCGGCGCAATACGTCTGATCTCATCGGCCGGCGATACAGGCCTCGCGTCCGGATGGCTGGCGGCCGGTCCGACATCCACGACGTCTGATCCGACTCGCAGCATTTCGATCGCCGCGGTGACAGCGCCGGCGGGGTCTAGCCGCCGGCTCTCATCGAAGAAGGAGTCCTCGGTGAGATTCAGAATGCCGAACACCGTCACCCTGCTGCGTAACATCGTTGCTGCTCCATAACATCAAACATCGACCCACGGCGTAACGCGCTTGCTGCTTGGATGCCCGAGGCATAGACTGTACAAAAAAACAGTCATAACAAGCCATGAAAACCGCCACTGCGCCGTTACCACCGCTGCGTTCGGTCAAGGTTCTGGACCAGTTGCGTGAGCGCATACCCTATCCTGATGTCAGGAGAAGCCACCCAGCAACGTCAGAATAGAGTTAACCCACGAAATCACGCGGCGGGGCATCGTCCCATAGGCCCATGCCATCGACGCCCAGGGCGGCCCATGCGCGTTTTGCACGGGTTGGGCCGAGGTCAGGCCCGCCGTGTTTCTTGGAACCGCCTACCAGCGTTGGAGCAATGACGTTCGCCTGTTCGCGCCAACGGTTGGCACCGCGCCAGCCGTTCGTGGCCATGAGATCGTGCAGCAGTTCGCCCACTGTCAGCGGTTCGCTTTGCAGCGGTTCCGGCCAGGAGAAGCCGCCGGCCAGGTCTTTACGGATACCGACGAACGGTCAAGTCCCAGGTAGTGGTGTATCGCCTGTGATCCTTCGTAGGGGTTAGGCGCTGAGTTCGAGGACGGGGTCGGTGCTCACCTCCGTCGTCGTGTCGGTCACTGGAGCGAGTCGGCA
>NZ_JAIFKB010000056.1:0-4965 GCF_019641445.1 Rhodococcus sp. DMU2021 | reverse complement strand
TCGTCGAGTCGAGTTGGTAGCTCTCTCGAAGAATCACGCGGTGACCGTCTTTCGTCCGGTTACGACACGCCGGTCATCGGATCCGATCCGGCTCGTACACCATCCTGATGGACGCAACCCCGATCCGAGATGCGCTGGCCGCAGTTCACGGAAGAAGCCCTGATGGTCGGGGTCGGCAGCGTGTTGTCCTTCCAACTCCACACCCGCACCGACATTGCCGGTTCGCTGAACCTGTTCGCATCGAAACCGCAGGCCTTCGACGGTGCCGCGGTAGCGCTGGGCATCGCACTGGCGGCGCAGGCGGCCGCCGAGCTCACTGCTGCACGCGCGGAGCTGCATCTGCGCTCGGCGTTGGGCACCCGAGACACCATCGGCCAGGCCAAAGGTCTTCTGATGCAGCGCTGCGGTGTCGATGCCGCCCGCGCCTTCGTGATGCTGCGGACGCTGTCACAGGATCTCAACGTCGCCGTCGCTCGAATTGCCGAGCGAATCGTCGAGGACCACACCGCTTCTCTGTGATCGGTTGTCGGATCACGGAACTTCGAGGTATACGGGCTCAGTCCAGACAGAACTCGTTGCCTTCGATGTCCTGCACGACGATGCAGGACTCGTCCACACCGTCGGCGTGCAGAACCTTCACTTGCGCAGCGCCGAGCGTCACCAGTCGGTCGGACTCCGCTTGCAGAGCAGACAGTCGCTCGTCGCTCTCCAAGCCTGTGCCGACGCGCACATCGAGATGCACCCGATTCTTCGCAGCCTTCGCTCGGGTCCGACGAAATCGAAGGTGACCTGTACCTGCCTGACCGACACCATGCGGGTACGCCCCGTGGCCGAGAGCGGACCCTCGGATCGGCGCACGACACTTCGATGAGCCCGCTACACCACCGAGGCGCCCCATCCGAACGCAACCACAACCACGATCGACACCGCCAGCAGCAGCGCAGTCACTTCGAATCCTCCACGTGTCGTCGGTTGGTAGAAGACCGCCCGTAGGCTACGTAACCGCGAGTTCCATTACAGGCTCGCAACAGAGTTGCAACAGTCTTCTCCGACGCTCGAGAAACGAACAGACACCCTGTTCGCCCGGGAGGATGCTGGATCATCCGAGTTACACGGCTGCACTCCATCTCGTTGCGCGATTCTCCACGACCCCGGGGGGTAGCTCATGAACACCGGCAGCTGCTCGCGCGACGTTCCACCACCTCGGCGTGACGCCGCCGTACGAACCGATCGCCTGAGGGAGACGGAATGTCGGTCGTAGAACCATCGAAGAGTTCGAGGACCCGTAAGCACCACGACGGCGCCGACTTCCACGCCGAGAAGAGCGAATACCTCGAAAAACGTTCACTTCGTAAAGGAACCGCAGGGTGGGTGCTCCTTGCGGGACTCGGTGTCAGTTATGTCATCTCCGGTGACTACGCCGGATGGAACAACGGACTCGCCGAAGGCGGATTCGGCGGTCTGCTCATCGCCGGCGTGGTCATCGCGGGCATGTATTTCGCGATGGTGCTCGGGATGGCGGAATTGTCGTCGGCCCTTCCGGCCGCAGGGGGCGGATACACCTTCGCGCGTCGCGCGCTCGGTCCCTGGGGCGGATTCGCCACCGGCACGGCAATTCTCATCGAGTATGCGATCGCACCTGCGGCCATCGCGACGTTCATCGGCAGCTATGTCGAATCGTTGAACATCTTCGGGATCACCGACGGACGGTGGATCTACCTCGCTGTCTACGCCATTTTCATCGGCATCCACCTCACCGGTGCGGGCGAAGCGCTCAAGGCGATGTTCGTCATCACCGCCATCGCACTTGTCGGACTCGTGATCTTCGCAGTCTCTGCGGTGGGACTGTTCGAGTCCGACAATCTCACGGACATCGCGCCGACCGATGCCGTCGGCGCCTCGGGCTTCCTGCCGTTCGGTTACTTCGGTATCTGGGCCGCGGTCCCGTTCGCGATCTGGTTCTTCCTGGCGATCGAGGGCGTTCCTCTCGCTGCGGAGGAAGCGCGTGAGCCGGAGAAGAACGTGCCGCGCGGCATCATCTCCAGCATGCTGGTGCTCTTGCTGACCGGAGCGACCGTGCTGTTCCTGGCGACCGGTGCGTTGGGCGCCGAGGGGTTGTCGACCTCGGGCAACCCGCTCGTCGAGGCGCTGGGTGACGGGACAGCGGCGAAGGTCGTCAACTACATCGGGCTCGCCGGGTTGATCGCCAGCTTCTTCTCCATCATGTACGCGTACTCGCGGCAGACTTTCGCGCTGTCCCGGGCCGGCTACCTGCCGACGAGCCTGTCGGTGACGAATTCCCGCAAGGCACCCATGCTCGCGTTGATCGTTCCCGGCGTGATCGGTTTCGTCCTGTCGCTGACCGGTGAGGGCGCGATGCTCCTCAACATGGCGGTCTTCGGTGCCGCCGTGAGTTATGTACTCATGATGGTCAGCCACATCGTGCTGCGCGTGCGCGAGCCCGGGATGCGGCGTCCGTACCGCACACCCGGTGGAATCGTCACGACATCGTTCGCGCTGGTGATCGCTGCGGCCGCTGTGGTTGCCACCTTCCTCGTCGATCCTGTTGCGGCTCTGTGGACGTTCGCCGCGTTCGCTGCATTCATGGCCTACTTCGGTCTCTACAGCCGCCACCACCTCGTCGCGAACTCCCCGGACGAGGAGTTCGCGGCCCTCGCGAAGGCGGAGGAAGAGCTGGGGTGACGACCTCAGGCCGGGTGCGCGGCCGTCCGCTCACACCGCGCGGACCGAGGTGGGTTCGTAGACCATGACCGAAGCCGTCGGCGCTCCACGGCAGGTCAATCGGCACGGGGGAGTGCGATGGGCCCGCAGTTCGACGTCGACACGCTCCGGGTGCGGTGCACGACCGGCGAGCCGGACCCGCCAGCGATCACCCTCGCGCACACTCTCGGCGACCGTGTAATCACTGCGCCCGGCCGGACCGAAGCGTCGGAGCGTGGCAGCGAGCGCGGCCTGCTGAGGCGGAGACATATCGGTGTAGCCGCGTAGATGGTGGTGGTGGATCCGGTCGAAGAAGTGTTCCTCGATCGTGAGGACGGACGATTCGGCGTCGAGACCGCCGTAGTAGACACCGTCGGGTACGACGACGACATTGGCGGCGAACCGGTCTCCGCCTACGTGCGAGCATTCCCAGACCTGATCGGGCCAGCGCTCGGCCAGAGCGCGCGCGACCGGCCGTCCACGCACGGCGCAGCACGGATCGTGGTGACCGTGAGCGCAGACCAGGACGACGGAGGGGCCGCTGAGGTCGCCGGGAGTCTCGAGGGCGGTGACGATCTGTGTCAGATCCTCCCCGCGATCCCACATTCCCCATTGCTGACGCACCGTGCCCGAGGTCTCGCGGCGGAGCACCGCCCACTGGTCGTGCCCACCGCGGCGACGACGGCCCGGGCGCTTGACCAACAGTATGCGTGCGCGGGCCGCCTGCGCGGCGGAGAACACGACCGTCTTGGCCGCGGCGTCGAGATCGAGCCCCTCGAACCCGTTCACCGGCCATCTGCCCCGATATTCGACGAGGACCCAGACGAATCCGCGCGGGGCCGTGCCGGCCATCGGATCACCCCGCTGTCGGGCACTGTCTGCGCAGAAGAAGCGTTCGGCTGAGGCCACAGTGCACCGTCACTGTTCCGCGGGGACGAGGATCCCTGCGCGCAACAGCCGTTCGACCAGGTCGGTCCCGAGGGTTTTCGTCGGGTGGGATCCGCCGTCGAGCAGGCGCGTGACAGACGGCAGTTCATCGTCCGCCACGGCGACACGGCCCACGCGCGTGACCAGGTGTGAACCTTCCAGACGTCCATACAGCGCGCTGCGGAGTTTCACCGTGGTGTCGGGGCCGAGATCGTGGACGACGGCGAATTGGGCGAGCGGCCCCAGCGGTGCCGGACGCGCCTGCTCCCGCCGGGCACGGTGGAACAGGGAGGCGACGTCCGCCTCGGCCAGTGCGGCGATGAGATGCTCACGTACAGCAGTGATCTCGTCATCCGGATCGTCGATGCCCATGGGTAGTGCACCGCGCATCTCAGGATCGTCGCCGAGCGCAGTGAGCGCTGCTCGGGTCAGATGCTCGGCAAGTGCGTGACGCGTCCACGTATGGATGCCGACGGTGAGGTGGATGGAGATCTCCCCTCGGGCCTCGGCGGCATGGATCCAGCCGCGCGGTAGATAGAGACAGTCGCCGGGTTCGAGCACGGTGTCGATGCACGCCGGCTCTGTCGCGGCTCGGGCGACAGCGGCGCGGTGATCGATCCAGGGCTGATTGCGCAGCGGCGCCGGGTGGACAGGCTCGTGGATCACCCACCTCTTGGTTCCCTCGATCTGCACGACGAAGACGTCGTGGACGTCGTAGTGGTGGCTGAACCCCTGGTTCCGAGGTGGAGTGATGTACGCGTTGACCTGGACGGGATGTCCGAGTTCGTCGCTCAGAGCGGTGCCGAACTGCGAGATCGGTTCCCACGTGCGGTGCAGTGCCTGCAGGACGAGGGTGGCACCGTCGGCGAGGTTGCGCCAGAGCATCGTGTCGTCGAGTTGGTCGGAGATGGTCGCTCCGACACCGCCGGGGGAGGTGAACGACGAGTCCGGCAGTGTCGTCCCGTCCTTGGCGACGCGAAGAAAGGGCGTGCGAAGTCCTCGGCGCGAGATGAGTTCATCGACTGCCTCGACGGAGAACAGGTCGGTGAATGTGCCGGCGCGACGCGTCAGCAGTGGTGCACGTCCCCAGATTTCGGACGCGAACTTCTCCCGACCGATGTCGATCAAGCGTGTTTCCAGGACTCCGGCGTCCGTTTCGACGCCGGAGTCCTGGATGCGATATGAGGAGTCCTCACACCTAGCCTGGAGATTTCCTCTCATGCGGGCTGAGCCCGGCGTGTAAAGCACGGAAGTGCCTGTCCGGTAGTGGATTCTTGGCTTGTCGAAGGTCAAGTATCCGTCATCGAGAGAGGCACT
>NZ_JAIFKB010000055.1:0-4999 GCF_019641445.1 Rhodococcus sp. DMU2021 | reverse complement strand
CGTCGACGCGGTGATCCCGCCGTCGCACACGCGCGGACAGATCGTCTCCGCGCTGCGCCTGCTCGAGCGGAAGATGGTTTCGCTCCCGCCGAAGAAGCATGGAAACATTCCGCTGTGACGCTCGGCGGCAGGACCGGGCGCAGCTCGGTCCTGCCGCGACCGTACGGCGTAGCACGTCGCCGACGACGTGCGATGAACCCGAGAGAGGGATCGACATGACAGCGACCCGGTGGGCATCCGATGCCTGTGTGGACGCGTACCCGGGGGGTGCCCTGTGACAGCGACGGCAGAGGACAAGATCATCACCGAGTTCGAAGTCGAAGAGCAGCCGCCCGCGGTCGAGGCCACGGCCGCCGACGACGCGACCGAAGCCGCCCAGGAGAGCACCGCGGTCGCCGAAACCGCGGCTGCCATCCGCATCGTCAAGGGCAACCCCGCCGACGAGGAGATCGCGGCTCTCGTCGCCGTGCTCGCCGCTGCCGCTGCGTCGGCGGGCAACGAGGTGGTCGACACCCGGCCGCCCGAGACCTGGGGCGATCCGACGCGGACGCACCGGCAGTGGGCGCCGTTCTCGCCGTATTCGTACCCGAACCGCGGCTGACATGCCCCGGCTCGTTCTGGCCTCGGCTTCACCCGCCCGCCTCGCGGTTCTCCACGCGGCGGGCGTGAAGCCGTTGGTGCAGGTGTCGGAGGTCGACGAGGACGCACTCATCGCGTCCCTCGGCCCCGGCACGCCACCGGCGCAGGTCGTCACCGAGCTGGCCCGCGCCAAGGCCACCGACATCCTGCCCGTCCTGCGCGAGCAGAAGCTGCGCGACGCCGTCGTCATCGGCTGCGACTCGATGCTGCTGATCGACGGCGCTCTGCAAGGCAAGCCCGGCACCGTCGAGGCGGCCCGCGAGCGCTGGCGGACGATGGCCGGCCGCAGCGGCGAGCTGCTCACCGGTCACGCCGTGCTCCGTATCCGCGACGACGAGGTCGTCGCGGAGGCCGCCGACCACAGCGGCACCGTAGTGCACTTCGGCACCCCCACGGACGAGGAACTCGAGGCCTATCTCGACAGCGGCGAGCCGCTCGAGGTGGCCGGGGCCTTCACGCTCGACGGTCACGGGGGCTGGTTCGTCGAGCGCATCGAGGGCGATCCGTCGTCGGTGATCGGCATCGGGCTCCCGCTGGTGCGTCGCCTCCTCGCCGAGGTCGGCATCTCCGTCGCACGTCTGTGGGCCGAGAACGCCGCGATCCCCGTCGAGGCGCTCGAGAACTGAGCCGTACCGGGCACTATCGGGTCGTGCCGCCGTACAGGGTCTTCTGCAACGAGCCCACCATCGCCTCGGCCTTGGTCTTCGCACGCTCGGCATCCACGCCGTGGAACATCTCGTCCACGGTCCCGCACCACAACTGCAACCACCGCTCGAACCGGGCGGGGGTCAGTCCGTGGTGTCCGTGCAGCGCCCGGTGCACCGGTACGAACGCTCCGCGATAGCGGGTGGTGCGGAAGAGGATCTGCTCCCAGAAGTCGCCGACGACCACCAGATGGTCGTCGAGCCCGACCACGGCGAGGACGTCGAAGGCCGGCGCGAGCACGGGATCGTCGAGGGCCCGTTCGTAGAACCGCCGGACCAGCAGGTCGATATGCTCCCGCGATGCGAGCTCGACCGGGGCCGGCCGGTCGCCGGGGGTGTCACTGCGGGTCACGTCCCGTCACGGTACCGCCTAGAATCGACGGCGCACCTGCCACCACAGCCTCAGGAGCCCATGTGCCCGTCGCACCCGATAGCAACCCTTCGTTCGCGGTATACGCCGATCCCAACCGTCTCGTGTCGACGGAGTGGTTGTCCGCTCATCTCGGCCATCCCGAAGTGAAGGTCGTAGAGTCCGACGAGGACGTCCTGCTCTACGACGTGGGGCACATCCCCGGTGCGGTGAAGATCGACTGGCATCTCGATCTCAACGACCCCGTCACCCGCGACTACATCGACGGCGAGCAGTTCGCCGCGCTCATGGATCGCAAGGGCATCCGCCGCACCGACACCGTGATCATCTACGGCGACAAGTCCAACTGGTGGGCCGCCTACGCACTGTGGGTCTTCACCCTCTTCGGCCACGAGGACGTCCGCCTGCTCGACGGTGGACGCGACGCGTGGATCTCCGAGAACCGCGACACCACCCTCGACATCCCCGCCGCCACGACGAGCGGTTACCCGGTCGTCGAGCGCAACGACGCCCGGATCCGCGCATTCAAGGACGATGTCCTCGCGCACCTGGGCAAGGGCCCGCTGGTCGACGTGCGGTCGCCCCAGGAGTACACCGGCGAGCGCACCCACATGCCCGACTACCCGGAGGAAGGCGCCCTGCGCGGTGGCCACATCCCCACCGCGGTGTCGATCCCGTGGGCGAAGGCAGCGGCGCCCGACGGCCGGTTCCGTGCGCGGCCCGAACTCGAGGAGATCTACGGCGACATCGACCAGGACGCCGACGTGATCGCCTACTGCCGGATCGGCGAGCGCTCGAGCCACACCTGGTTCGTCCTCACCTACCTGCTCGGATACTCGAACGTGCGCAACTACGACGGTTCGTGGACCGAGTGGGGCAACGCCGTCCGCGTGCCCATCGCCAAGGGCGACGAGCCCGGAGAAGCGCCGGCCGCATGAGCATTCCCGCCCCCCTCGCCGAGATCGTCGACGACTTCGCTGCCGTCGAAGGTCAGGACAAGCTGCAGTTGCTTCTCGAATTCAGCCGCGAGCTCCCGCCGCTTCCCGCCGAACTCGAGGAAGCGGCGATGGAGCCGGTGCCCGAGTGCCAGTCGCCGCTGTTCCTGTCCGTCGACGCATCCGACCGGTCGCAGGTGAAGCTCCACTTCAGCGCACCCGCCGAAGCCCCGACCACCCGCGGATTCGCATCGATCCTGCAGCAGGGACTCGACGGTCTCAGCGCACAGGAGATCCTCGACGTGCCCGACGACTTCTATGCCTCGCTCGGTCTCGCCGAGGCGGTCAGCCCGCTGCGGCTGCGAGGGATGAGCGCGATGCTCACGCGCATCAAGCGGCATCTCCGAACCTGACGCGGTCATGGAGTTCACCGAGCTCGCCGACTACCGGATCCCCCCGGGCGTTCTCACCGAATGGCTGCCGTGTGCGGCCGAGGACGACTGGCGCGAGGACCCTCGTCCCGCCTCGTACATCCACGAGGCGCATCTCAGGCGCACCTCGGGGGTCCGGTACGGCGGGGGCCGCGACTCCTGGCTCGGCACGGCCTTCGAGGTCCCCGGGCCCCTCGACACCGAGCGGTTCCGGCGGGCCCTGCAGCGCTGGATCGATCGGCACGAACCGCTGCGCAGCCACGCGCACCTCGACGAGGAGCAGAGCGGCGGCGGTCTGGTGCGGCGCACCGCTCCCCCCGGCCGGGTGTCGGTGCGACCCATCCGGCACGATCCCGCCGATCCCGACACCATCCACGAGCACCTGCTCGGTCTGTTCGACGACTACACGACCCCGCACTTGTGGCCGTCCTACGTCTTCGCGACGCTCGAGCGGACACCGGACGGGGATCCCGACAGCGCAGAAAGCGCGAAGGACACCGACGAGCGGTTCACAGTCTTCTTCGGCGCCGACCACTCCATCATCGACGGGTACTCGGTGGTGCTCGTGGCGCACGAGATCTCGGCGCTCTACGAGGAGGAGCGCACCGGTCGCGCCGCCGACCTGTTCCCGGTGGGCAGCTACATCGACTTCGGCGCCGCCGAACGCGACGAGTCCGCGCATCTCGACGACGACGACGAGGCCGTGCAGATCTGGCGGCGGACCCTCACCGAATGCGGCGGCGAACCGCCCGCCTTCCCCCTCCCGATCGGGGCGCGACCCGCGCACGCCACACCCCAGCAACGACTGTCGGAACGCTGGTTCGACGACGACGAGGCGAGCGCCTTCTCCGCATGCTGCCGACGCGCCGGGACGGGATTCTTCGCCGGCGTGCTGGCGTGCTTCGGCCGGGCGACGGCCGAACTCACCGGTGCGGATCGGTTCCGGACCGTCGCGCCCGCGCACACCCGCGCCGGGCCGATCTGGGCGGGTTCGCTCGGATGGTTCGTCGGCCTGCGTCCGATCGATCTGAAACTCACGGACACAACGGATTTCGAGACCCTGGCGATGCGGGCCGGCGACGAACTGCACCGCACCCGCGCGAGCGCACGAGTGCCGTTCGCGCGGGTGGGCGAACTCCTCGGCGTGCCCATCCGTCCACGTTTCGTCGTCTCGTACATGGACGTGCGGTTCGTACCGATGGCCGCCCAGTGGCCCGAATGGAACGCTCAGGCGCTGCGCAGCCGCAGCTTCACCCACGACGTCTACGTCTGGATCAACCGCACGCCCGAGGGTGTGAACATGTCGGCGCGATTTCCAGACAATACGGTCGCGGACAAGAACGTCCCGAGCCTTCTGACGCGCACCCGCGAACTGATGCACGAGGTCGCGGTGGGTGGACCGTGGATCGCACGGCCGGAAACGGCGGCAGTCCCACCTACCGGTGAGTAGCATTGTGCGCTCGAACGGCCGCCGTAATGTATACGGGCATCCGGTTACATCGTCGATCCGAATGGCGCTTAGACTGCCCGTCGACGGAAATAACCTAACGATCGATCAACAGGAGGCTCCGTGCCCAGTCATGCCAGCGCGCAGATCACGAAGGTGCTCGTCGCGAATCGCGGCGAAATCGCTGTGCGGGTCATCCGAGCCGCCAAGGACGCGGGCTACGGCAGTGTCGCCGTCTACGCCGAACCGGACGCAGACGCACAGTTCGTGAAGCTCGCCGACGAGGCGTTCGCACTGGGCGGCAACACCTCGGCCGAGTCCTACCTGGTGTTCGACAAGATCCTCGACGCCGCGGCCAAGTCCGGCGCCGACGCCATCCACCCCGGCTACGGCTTCCTCTCCGAGAACGCCGACTTCGCCCAGGCCGTGATCGACGCCGGCCTCATCTGGATCGGCCCCTCGCCGCAGTCCAT
>NZ_JAIFKB010000054.1:0-5202 GCF_019641445.1 Rhodococcus sp. DMU2021 | reverse complement strand
ACGACGACATTCCTGGTGCGGACACCGGTCCCCGAACACCTACGAGACCCTCTACATCGCTACGCTGGCATCCGCGGCGTAATCCACCACCCGTGTCCATTTGCTGGGGGTAAGGCCCGTGGTCGTCGGTCACGGCGAAGCCACCGACTCGGCCTTGGTGGACAGTCTGCTCGCCGACCGCAGCCTCGCCCGTATCCACGATGTCGGCACCGCCGTGCGCGCACGCCGTGTGGCTCCGTTGATCGAGGCCGGTGCTGCGATCGTCATCGCTGTGCCGCCCCGTGCCGAACCGCTGGCCCGGATGCGCAGCGCCCTCGACTGGCTGGTGGGCACCTACGGGCGGGGCGTGCTTTCCCGCACGGTGGTGTCGATTTCGCACCAGATCCCGCACCGGCTGGTGGATTTGACCCCGATCCGGGAGGCGTTGACCCCGTTGACCGCCGGGTTCGTCGAAGTGCCCTTCGATGCGAGTCTGGCGCGCCCCGGCACCGTCGATCACCGGCATCTGTCGGTCGAGTCGATCGATGCCTGGACCGACGTGCTCGATGCCCTCGGCCGTATCGAGGCCGGCCATCACGACACCGTTCATCGGTCCGGGACGGAGGAGCTGGCATGAGCAGCAGAGAGCGCATCAGTTTCGACGCTCGGGTCGAGCCGTACCCGGTGGCCACCCCCGGACCGGCGGTGTGGCTGCTCGGCGCGCACGGCGGATCCGGCGTCTCCACCTTGGCCCAATACTGGAGTTTCGCCGACGACGCGCAGCACCAGTGGCCGTGCGGCACCGACCGTGCGGTCGAATCACCGTATGTCGTGGTGGTCTGCCGCGAAACCATCCAGGGTCTGTCCAGCGCCCACGATCTGATCCTCGAACACCGCACCCGCGATCTGCCCTGCGAGTTGCTCGGGCTGGTCACCGTGGCCAACGCTGCCGGTCCGCTGCCGAAGGATGTGCGCCAACTGCGTTCGATCGTTACCGGCGCAGTGCAGGCGCACTGGTCGATCGGCTGGCACCGCTTCCTGGCCTCGGCTGCCCGATCGAGCCTTCCCACCTGGCGCGCCCTCGACGGCGTGCCCATCCAGACCAAGGGAGCGGTCATCGACGTTCCCGAGGACGTGATCGCTGCCGGGGTCGGCATCGTCACGGCAATCCAATCGAGTCTGCCGACCTTGTGGTCGGTGCAGTAATCACACGGAGGACAACTCATGCTCCAGACGGTTGTAGATACCGCGTATCTCGCACAGGGTGCCGTCAATTTCGACATCAACCCGGAAGTGCCTCCCGGCGCGAACGGCCTGCTCAAGCTGCTGAACTGGCTGTTGTGGGGCGTCACGCTCGCCTGTGTTGCGGCCCTGATCTTCTCGGGCGGCAAATTCGCGTGGGAGAAGTGGCAGCACGGCTCGGGGGACTCGCCGAAGATGCTCGTCGGCTCGCTTGTCGGTGCGATCGTGGCGATCTCGGCGAACCAGATCCTCGGCGCCGTCACCTCTGCGGCGTAAGGGCGGGGGTCAAGCGATGCAGGTATCCGCTCAAGGGGTCGTTCCCCTTCCCGGTGAGGTCGTCGATGGTTTCCAAACGCTGCTGGGCTATGCGGCCGGGATCGTGTTCATCCTGTGCGTGGCCAAAGTGATCTTCGTCGGCGGACGCCTGGCCTGGGACCACAAGCACGGTGCCGGCATCGAATCCCCCACCGCCGCAGAGTTCGTCGCGGCGAACATCGGTGCGATCCTCGCCGGCGGCGTGGCCGCGACCATCGCCACCATCCTGCTGGCCACCGCCCAAGGGCCCCAAGCCCAGCAGATCGGAAGCGGCCATTCCCCGACGGTCATCGACCAGCTCGAACAAATGCAGCAGCAACAGCAACAGCAGTCCGGCAACGAGGAGAACGAACGATGATGCGTCGGTGGGCGCGAGCAGCGGTGGTCGCGGTGGCGTTGGTTGCCACCAGCTGCGGAGGATCGAACACCCCCGAGTCCGAGCTGTTGATCACCGATCCACCGCAGATCAACCGGTGGATCACCGTCGGCGGGATCGAGGTGCCGATCGGCACCACCGACGGCCCCAGCAATGGTGAATGGGAACCCTTCGCCGGATTCAGCCACACCCCGCAGGGAGCGGCGCTGGCGGCGATCACCCAGTCGGTGCAGCTGGCCACCGCTTCCGATCGCGCCTGGCCCCAGGTCCTTGCCGGTGTAGCCGCACCCGGCGAAGGCCGCGACCTGTACGCCGCCCACCGGGGGCTGGTGGAGATTTCGGGAACCGACCCCGAGATGGTGCCGACCATCGTCGGCTACACCATCACCGACTACAGCGACACCGCCGCCACCGTCGGTGTCGTGCAGCGCTTCTCCGATGGCTCGCTCGCCTCTGCGACCACCGAGGTGGTGTGGATCGACGACGACTGGCGACTGCACCTGGCCAACGAGACCGCTACCACCATCACCGCTCTCGACGCAGTGCCGTCGGAGCTGGTCGATCTCGAGGAGACCCGCAAGTGACCGAGCAGAACACCACCGACTCGACCCACGAGAAGAACACTGGCTCGCTCGACGCCGAGAACGAACGTGCCTCGTCGGCCACCAAACTCACCATCGGCTTGGCGGCGGTGGCCCTCATCGTTGTCGTCGGTGTCGTGGTCAGCCTGGTGATGGTCTTCCGGGGCGAGGACTCAGAGCCGTTGGTCTCTCTCGATCCGACCACCGGCAGTAGCGCCACCGTTCAGGACAAGGACGGACTGTTCGAGCCGGACCCGGTCTTCGACAGGACCAACCGGGTCATCTACGTTCCGCTCGAGCCCGCCGGGGTGATCTTGTCCGACACCCTGGCCAGTTCGAACCGTCCGGCGGACCAGGCCCCCAGCGGGGTGATGCTCCAGCGCATCCACGGGAACATGGACCTTCCGTTCTCAACTTCCGACGGTCCCACCGGGTTCACCGACAACGGTGTCGCCACCGGGTTCTCCCGCACCGCGCAAGGAGCGGCACTCGCAGCAGCTCACTACTTCGGATATGCGTACGCGGGCGGGAACCGGCTGGAGATGGCGACCGAGGCGGGATTGGTGTCGGACCCGAAAGGTGAGTTCTCCACGCTGGGGATTGCCGATGACACGCCGGCGTCGGTGATGCCGATGGTCAACGTGCTGTTCAACCCGGATCTGACTCTGGTGAAGTTCGGCTACACCGTCGAACGCCCCAACGGCTCGACCCAGATCGCTGTCTCAAAGATCCCGATGGTCTGGCGTGAGGGCACCGGTTGGGTGCTCCAGGCCGATTCCACCGCCCTCGGTGTCGAGTACGAATCCCTGTCGGCGGACGGGTGGCAACAATGGTGGTGACCCGCAGCCTGTGGGCGGCACTGATCCGGGTTGTCGCCGTGACGTGCGTTGCCGGTGTCCTCGCCCTCACGGGAGCACACATCGCAGCAGCGCAGGACACCGATTCCTCACCCACTACGGCTACTGACGACTCGTCCCAGGTCGACGACGAGGAAGCTACAGGCTTCGAGCAGCTGGAGACCACCCTCGGCACGTTGACCTGCACACCAGGTGGAATGCTGGCCGGCACCGTAGGTGGCTGGATCGCCGAACAGATCGGCGACGTGGACCTGCCCAGCTGCGGGGACGCGGTCGGCACCGCGGTCGATGCAGGTATCGGCACGATCGAAGATGTCGCCGGGGGCGTTGCTGAGGGTGCGGTCGAGAAGACGGCGTTATGGATCGGCAACGCGGGTGTCGCGGTGCTCGAGTTCGCGCTCGGATGGTGGATCACCGGCACCGAGATGGACGGGGACACCTTCCAGACGACCGTGGCGACGGTCAACGACTACACCTTCTACATCCAGGTCGCGGCCCTGTCGTTGTCGCTGATCCTGCTCGGCGGCCGGCTGGCACTGGCCCGCTCCGGCGCGATCCGCGACACCTCGGAAGAGGGCCTCAAGCAGATGGGCCGTGCGGCGTTGCTGGCCGGGGGAGCATCGACGCTGATCGTGCTCGGCACCGAACTGTCGGACCGGATTTCGGCCTGGTTCATGGACAGTGCGGTCGGCTCCGACCCGTCCCGCCTGGCCGAAGCGATGGTGACGATCCAGTTGTATGCGGGTCCGGCCGGTGTGGGCCTGCTGTTCCTGATCGGCATCATCGGCATGCTCGGCGGGTTGATGATGGCGTTCTTGATGCTGCTGCGCACCGGCATCCTCGTGCTCATGGCAGCGGCGCTGCCGATCGCCGGCGCCGCCGGAGGCACCAAGGTCGGCAGCCAGGCATACGAGAAGATGCTGGCCTGGACGATCACGTTCCTGCTGGTCAAACCGGTCGGTGCGTTCGTGATCGGGGTCTCGGCGATCCTGTTCCTCGAAGCCACCCCGACCATCACCGACCCCGAGAACGGCGATGGGTTCATGGCCCTGTCCGGGGTCATCACCTTGTGCGCTGCAGCGTTGGTGCTGCCCGCGCTGATGCGGTTGATCGTCCCGAACGTCGGCGCACTCGGAGGCGGTGGCAGCGGCCTGGCCGCAGCCGCCGGCGCGGCCGCAGCCGGCGCGAAGGTCGGCGGGATGATCGCCACCGGCGGTGCCAGCGGCGCAGCATCCGGCGCGGCGACCACCAGCACCACCTCGTCGAGCATCTCGAATTCTCCGAGTGGGGCTACACCGTCCGGTTTCGGGGCCGCAGGAGGTGCCGGGGATGGACAGGCAGGCGGCAATCAGAACGGAACTCCATCCGCCCGTGACGGCAGCGCCACCGTCGGCAGTGGTGGCCCGCAGGGCAACGACTCGGGCACCCCCGGTGCTGCTGCGTCCGGCAGCTCCGGAGCGGGCGGTTCCGGTCACTCCGGCTCCGATGCGCCTGTGGCCACAGGAGCCGGTCACCAGTTCAACCGAGGGGGCTTCGAACAGTGAGCAACGAGCCGACATTCAACACCTACGGCAATTGGCGCCGGCCCCGCAGCACCGGCCTGCTCGGAGCCACCTTCGGCACCTCGATCGCAGGGATCGCCGCCGCAGCCGTCGTCATCATCGCGGGTCTGTTCCTCGGCATGAGGGTCGCATTGCTGCTGGCCATCCCGGTGATCGTCTGCTTTATCCCCTTGGTCATCTCCCGTGACGGCCGCTCCGGCTACGAAAGGGCACTGATGCGATTCCAGTTCTGGCGCGGCCGCCGCCGCGGTGAGCACGCCTACGCCTCGGGCACGTTCTCCCGCGTTCCC
>NZ_JAIFKB010000052.1:0-3517 GCF_019641445.1 Rhodococcus sp. DMU2021 | reverse complement strand
GGGTTATATCGGTGCACTGTTGGGTCCTGAGAGAACACGCAATGTGTTTGATCAGCGACGATGTCGAAGAAAGTTCCGTGGAGTCCACGGGGTGAGTATTCGGTGTTGTGTGTTGTTTGAGAACTGCACAGTGGACGCGAGCATCTTTGTTGTAAGTGTTTATGAGCGTACGGTGGATGCCTTGGCACCAGGAGCCGATGAAGGACGTGGGAGGCTGCGATATGCCTCGGGGAGCTGTCAACCGAGCTGTGATCCGAGGATTTCCGAATGGGGAAACCCAGCACGAGTGATGTCGTGTTACCCGCATCTGAATATATAGGGTGTGTGGAGGGAACGTGGGGAAGTGAAACATCTCAGTACCCACAGGAAGAGAAAACAACATGTGATTCCGTGAGTAGTGGCGAGCGAAAGCGGATGAGGCTAAACCATGGGTGTGTGATAGCTGGCAGGCGTTGCATCCGTGGGGTTGTGGGGCTTTTCTTCCCGTCACTGTCATGACGGGCGAGAGTAAGAAACCGGTTGGTTAGTCGAAGTGGTCTGGAACGGCCTGTCGTAGAGGGTGAGAATCCCGTAGACGAAAACTTGCCGGCTCTCGTGAGAAGTACCCGAGTAGCACCGGGCCCGTGAAATCCGGTGTGAATCTGTCGGGACCACCCGATAAGCCTGAATACTCCCTGGTGACCGATAGCGGACTAGTACCGTGAGGGAAAGGTGAAAAGTACCCCGGGAGGGGAGTGAAATAGTACCTGAAACCGTGCGCTTACAATCCGTCAGAGCCGATGCACGATTCAGTTCGTGGTGGGTGATGGCGTGCCTTTTGAAGAATGAGCCTGCGAGTTAGTGGCATGTCGCGAGGTTAACCCGTGTGGGGTAGTCGTAGCGAAAGCGAGTCCGAATAGGGCGCATGTAGTGGCATGTTCTAGACCCGAAGCGGAGTGATCTACCCATGGCCAGGGTGAAGCGATGGTAAGACGTCGTGGAGGCCCGAACCCACTTAGGTTGAAAACTGAGGGGATGAGTTGTGGGTAGGGGTGAAAGGCCAATCAAACTCCGTGATAGCTGGTTCTCCCCGAAATGCATTTAGGTGCAGCGTCGCGTGTTTCTCACCGGAGGTAGAGCTACTGGATGGTCTAGGGGGCCCACAAGCTTACCGAAATCAGCCAAACTCCGAATGCCGGTGAGTGAGAGCGCGGCAGTGAGACTGCGGGGGATAAGCTTCGTAGTCGAGAGGGAAACAGCCCAGATCGCCGGCTAAGGCCCCTAAGCGTGTACTAAGTGGAAAAGGATGTGGGATCGCTGAGACAACCAGGAGGTTGGCTTAGAAGCAGCCACCCTTGAAAGAGTGCGTAATAGCTCACTGGTCAAGTGGTTCTGCGCCGACAATGTAGCGGGGCTCAAGTACACCGCCGAAGCCGCGGCACTCACACAACACCCCGGAAGGGTTACGGCTTTTCCGGCAGTGGTGTGGGTGGGTAGGGGAGCGTCGTGCAGCCGTGGAAGCGCCGGAGTGATCCAGGTGTGGAGGCTGCGCGAGTGAGAATGCAGGCATGAGTAGCGAAAGACGAGTGAGAAACTCGTCCGCCGGATGACCAAGGGTTCCTGGGCCAGGTTAATCCGCCCAGGGTGAGTCGGGACCTAAGGCGAGGCCGACAGGCGTAGTCGATGGACAACGGGTTGATATTCCCGTACCCGTGTATCCGCGCCCAATGGCGAATCAGTTGTGCTAACCGTCCAAAAGTTTCCGCTGTTCCTTCGGGAATTGTGGGGATGGCTGCACGGGACCCTGATTGTAGTAGTCAAGCGATGGGGTGACGCAGGAAGGTAGCTGGGCCAGGTGATGGAGTACCTGGTGTAAGCCGGTAGGGCGAATGGTAGGCAAATCCGCCATTCATGCAGCCTGAGAGGTGATGCGTACCCGTTGAGGGGAATTCAGTGATCCTATGCTGCCGAGAAAAGCCTCTAGTGAGTTGGTACACGGCCCGTACCCCAAACCGACACAGGTGGTCAGGTAGAGAATACCGAGGCGATCGAGAGAACTGTGGTTAAGGAACTCGGCAAAATGCCCCCGTAACTTCGGGAGAAGGGGGACCACGCCTGGTGACGGCCCTTGCGGTCCGAGCTGGGGGTGGTCGCAGAGACCAGAGAGAAGCGACTGTTTACTAAAAACACAGGTCCGTGCGAAGTCGTAAGACGATGTATACGGACTGACGCCTGCCCGGTGCTGGAAGGTTAAGAGGACCGGTTAGCGGAGCAATCCGCGAAGCTGAGAATTTAAGCCCCAGTAAACGGCGGTGGTAACTATAACCATCCTAAGGTAGCGAAATTCCTTGTCGGGTAAGTTCCGACCTGCACGAATGGCGTAACGACTTCTCTGCTGTCTCGACCACAGACTCGGCGAAATTGCATTACGAGTAAAGATGCTCGTTACGCGCGGCAGGACGAAAAGACCCCGGGACCTTCACTATAGCTTGGTATTGGTGTTCGGTTCGGTTTGTGTAGGATAGGTGGGAGACTGTGAAGCTCATACGCCAGTATGGGTGGAGTCGTTGTTGAAATACCACTCTGATCGTATTGGACCTCTAACCTCGGACCATGATCTGGTTCAGGGACAGTGCCTGGTGGGTAGTTTAACTGGGGCGGTTGCCTCCCAAAATGTAACGGAGGCGCCCAAAGGTTCCCTCAGCCTGGTTGGCAATCAGGTGTCGAGTGCAAGTGCACAAGGGAGCTTGACTGTGAGACTGACAGGTCGAGCAGGGACGAAAGTCGGGACTAGTGATCCGGCACCGGCATGTGGAAGCGGTGTCGCTCAACGGATAAAAGGTACCCCGGGGATAACAGGCTGATCTTCCCCAAGAGTCCATATCGACGGGATGGTTTGGCACCTCGATGTCGGCTCGTCGCATCCTGGGGCTGGAGTAGGTCCCAAGGGTTGGGCTGTTCGCCCATTAAAGCGGCACGCGAGCTGGGTTTAGAACGTCGTGAGACAGTTCGGTCTCTATCCGCCGCGCGCGTTAGAAACTTGAGGAAGGCTGTCCCTAGTACGAGAGGACCGGGACGGACGAACCTCTGGTGTGCCAGTTGTCCCGCCAGGGGCATGGCTGGTTGGCTACGTTCGGAAGGGATAACCGCTGAAAGCATCTAAGCGGGAAGCCTGTTCCAAGATGAGGTTTCTCACCCCCTCGAGGGGGTAAGGCCCCCGGCAGACCACCGGGTTGATAGGCCGGAACTGGAAGCCCAGCAATGGGTGGAGGTGACCGGTACTAATAGGCCGAGGACTTACCACGAAGATGTTACGCGTCCACTGTGCGGTATCTGAAACAACACACACAGATCCGAAAATCCTGCAGCAGCAGGTGATTCGAGGAATCTGCGTGGACTATTGTTTCATAGAGTTACGGCGGCCATAGCGACAGGGAAACGCCCGGTCCCATTCCGAACCCGGAAGCTAAGCCTGTCTGCGCCGATGGTACTGCACTCGACAGGGTGTGGGAGAGTAGGACACCGCCGAACACCCGTT
>NZ_JAIFKB010000051.1:0-5393 GCF_019641445.1 Rhodococcus sp. DMU2021 | reverse complement strand
CGACGCCACCAGGCTCGGCGACACCACCCCCCGGATCATTCGAGAGACAGGGGTAGGAAGTCATACCGAACTTGGCGACCGTGGCCCCGCGGTGCGGGACTACGAAGAAGGTAACGGGGGCCGGGTAATGACGCGGTATCCGGGCAGTCTGCGTTCCGGAGGCCAGGTGAAGGTGGTGCGGGCCTGCAGGACGTCCTTGGGAATGTCGACCAGCACCACGCCGGGCCGCCCGGTGGCGGCGATGTGGAAAGCGTCGGCAAGCGCTTTCGGGATCTCCGCCGGGTCGGTGACGAGCATGTTGTGCTTGGTGATCGGCATGGTGACGCCGCAGATGTCGACTTCCTGGAAGGCGTCGGTGCCGATCAGGGGACGTCCGACCTGTCCGGTGATCGCGACGACGGGCACCGAGTCCATCTGGGCATCGGCCAGCGCGGTGACCAGGTTCGTCGCACCGGGTCCGGAGGTGGCCATGCACACGCCGACCTTGCCGGTGGCCTGGGCGTAGCCGGTTGCGGCGTGGCCGCCGCCTTGTTCGTGGCGCACCAGGATGTGCCGGACCTGGGGGGAGTCGAGCAGGGGGTCGTAGACCGGCAGGATCGCTCCGCCCGGGATGCCGAAGACGATCTCGACATCGAGTGCTTCCAGGGACCGCACCACCGATTGTGCGCCGGTGACCGGGACCGGTGTGGAGGGCGGATTCGTTGTCGCGCGGGCAGGTTCCGCGCCGGGCCCGGCCGGGTTGGTGTCGGCCGGTGCGAGTGGGATGAGGGCGGTGGGTGGGTTCACAAGGTTTTCTTTGCGGTCGCCGGAAGAGAAGGAAGGTCGGTTCGGTTCGTCGTGTTCGTGGTGCCGGGGTGTGCGCGTCGGGTCGGACCGGGCAGCTTGGCTATACAGATTTCTCGGAGCAACGAACACGTCGCGATGTCGAGCTCGTCTGTGGGGGCTGCGAGTAGGGCGAGTACACGGCGGTAGAACGTGGTCGGGGTCAGGCCGAACTCGGGCAGGATGTATTCGTCCCCGTCGTCGAAGGATGACCAGCGGAGCACGAAGTCGACCATGGCCCGTTCGTCCGGTGTCATTGCGTCTCCTCTCCGGCGAAGGTGCCAGGGTGTTACAACAGGTCGGCTGCGGTGAATCCGTGTTCGAGGGTGTGTTTGACCGTGGTGAGGAAGCGGGCTGCGTCGGCGCCGTCGACGACGCGATGGTCGTAGCTCAACGACAGATAGGCCATCGAGCGCACATCGATGCGCAGCCCACCGTCGTGGCGAGTGGGGACGAGGCGTTCGACGACGGTCCCGGTGCCGAGGATGCCGGTCTGGGGTTGGTTGATGATCGGGGTGTCGAACAGAGCGCCGCGACTGCCGGTGTTGGTGAGGGTGAAGGTGCCGCCGGACAACTCGTCGGGGGAAATCGTGCCGGTGCGGACGCGTTCGGCCTTGTCGGCGATCGCGCGGGCAAGTTGTTCGATGCTCATGAGGTGGGCATCGCGAATGACCGGCACCATCAACCCGCGTTCGCTGTCGACGGCCATGCCGAGGTGGCAGTGCTCGAAGTAGCTCACCTCGGTGACCGCCGGGTTCAGCGAGGCATTGAGCACGCGGTGCTGCGCCAACGCTGCAATCGCGGCCTTGGCGAAGAACGGCAGGAACGACAGTTTGACGCCGGTCCGCGCATGAAAGTCATCCTTGTGTGCCGTCCGTAAAGTGGCGATCGCGGTGACATCGACCTCCACCACCGAGGTCAATTGCGCTGCCACCTGCAGAGATTCGACCATGCGCCGGGCGATGGTCTGCCGGATCCGGGGAAGCTTCTCCACCACGGTGCCACCCGAATCCGGCGTGGGCTGTGCCGCGGCCGGAGAGGTGGGGTCCGGTTCCGGTGACGACCGAACAGCAGGGGGAGTCGTCACCGGAACCGGAGGCACCGCTGCGGGAGGAGACGCAGGTTGCGCAACCGGTGCCGATTGAGGAGGAGCAGAGGAGATCTGGGTCGACTCGGTGCCGGCTTCGGTGATGACGGCCAGGTCGGCGCCGACGGCGACGACATCGTTCTCCTCGACCAGGATGCGGTGCAGGACACCGCTGACCGGGGAGGGGATTTCGGTGTCGACCTTGTCGGTGGCCACCTCGAGCAGGGGTTCTTCGGCGGTGACGTGATCACCGGGTTGTTTGAGCCAGCGGGTGACGGTGCCTTCGTCGATGCTCTCGCCGAGGGCCGGCATGTGCACGATGGTGCCGGTGAGTTGTTCGGTGCTCATGATGGTCGTGTCGTTCCTGGGTTCGAGGCCGGGTCCGGTCAGGGAAGGATGTCGAGGGCGGCGGTGACGATGCTGTCGGTGTCGATGCCGTGGTAGCGGTAGACATCGTCGAGCGAGCCGACCTGCCCGAAGCGTGAGACCCCGAGGTGGGTGCTGCGCACCCGGTTGATGCCGGCGAGGAAGGCCAGGGTGTGCGGGTGACCGTCGAGGACGGTGACCATCGGGGTGGCCCGGTCGGTGGGGAAAAGCTGGTCGAGGATCCAGCTTTCCCCCGCGCTGCGGCCCTGGCGGGCCTGCCAGGCTTCGAACAGCAGACCGGGGCTGGTGATGCACAGCACGTCGGCACGCGTCCCGGAGACTTCGAGTCGGTCGGCGGCGGCGAGGGCTTCGGTGATCATCGCGCCCATCGCCACGATGGTCACCTGCGCGTCGTCACGGCGCCGGATCGGATAGCCCCCGGCGACGACCTGGCGCCGACGCCGTTCACGGGCGGCCGGATCGGTCGGCACCGCGGCGAGGGTCTGATCGACCGGGCGGGTAGACAGCCGCAGATAGGCCGAGGTGCCGTCGGGGCGGCCCAACTTCGCGAGGGAGGCCAGCAGGGTCCATTCGACATCGATCGCGAAGGCCGGTTCGTAGCTGACGCAGCCGGGCTGCTCGAGTCCGATCGAGGGGGTCTTGATGGACTGATGGGCTCCGCCCTCGGCGGCGAGGGTGACCCCGGAGGGGGTGCCGACGAGGATGGACTGGCCGCCGGCGTAGATGCCGTAGGACCACGGCTCGAGCGCCCGTTCGACGAAGGGGTCGTAGAGCACGCCGATGGGCAGCAGGGGTTGGCCCCAGCGGCTCCAGGTGGCGCCGAGTTCCCCGATCAGCCCGACCAGGTTGGTTTCGGCGATGCCCAGTTCCATGTGCTGGCCAGTGGGGCGTTCGTTCCAGTGCATGATCGTCTCGGGATCGTCGGCGAACCAGTTGTGCCGCTCGGCCGACGACCACACCCCGACCTTGTTCACCCAGCCCCCGAGGTTGGTGGTGGAGCTGACGTCGGGGCTGACAGTGACCACCCGCTGGGCCGCCTCGGGGGATTCGCGCGTCAGGTCCAGCAGCACCCGGCCGAGCGCGGCCTGGGTGGTAGCGGTGCCCTTCGGGGTGCGGCCGATATCGGCGGGAATGGTCACGTCGGGCAGCGCCGGCACCGGCTCTCGGTGCAGCCGTTGTGCGGTCGTGGTGCACAGCCGGCCTGCCGGACTGTCGTCGGTGAAACGACCCCACGGATGCTGGGCATCCCTGCCGAGGGTCTCAGCCAGCTGGGAGTATTCATCCACCGTCAGCAGGGCAGAGTGGTTCTGCGGATGGCCCTCGGTGGGCAGACCGTAGCCCTTGATGGTGTAGGCGATAATCACCGTGGGGCGAGTGTCGTCGATCTGCCGGTACGCCTGCGACAGGGCCTGCAGATCGTGACCGCCGAGGTTACGGACCGCCGCCGTCAGCGTCGCATCGTCCAAGGTGGCGATCAGGTCGGCGATCCGGGCGCTGTCGGTGCCGGTGCCGGGCAGCCGGTCGCGGATCTCGGCGGCGGTGCAGCGCAGCAGCCGCTGATACTCGGGGTTGGGCATGTCGAGGATGCGGGTGCGCAGTGCGTCGCCGCCGGGGCGGGTGAAGAGTTCTTCGAGAAGCGTGCCGAACTTGACGGTGATGACCTGCCAGCCGGCGGCGTCGAACATCTTCTCCAGGCGGCGGGCGGCGATGTTCGGGATGACCCGGTCGAGGGACTGGCGGTTGAGGTCGACGATCCACACCACCTCGCCGAGGTCGGCGATGCCGGGGTCGAGGATGGCTTCCCAGACGGCGCCTTCGTCGAGTTCGGCGTCGCCGACGAGGGAGTACTGGCGGCCGCGGCCGGTGCCTGCGAGGTGGGTGTCGACGTACCGGCGGGCGATTGCGCCCCAGATCGGGGCGGTGGCACCGATACCGACGGAGCCGGTGGAGTAGTCGACGGTGTCGGGATCTTTCGAGCGGCTCGGGTACGACTGCAGTCCGCCGAATTCGCGCAGGGTGGTCAGATACTTCTCGTCGAGTTCGCCGAGCAGGTAGTTGATCGAGTGCAGCACCGGCGAGGCGTGGGGTTTGACCGACACCCGGTCTCCGGGTTGCAGGTGCTCGAACCACAGCGAGGTCATGATCGAGACCATCGAGGCGCACGAGGCCTGATGGCCACCGACCTTCAGGCCGGTGGGGTTGGGCCGGATGCGGTTGGCGTGGTGGATCATCGAGGTCGACAGCCACAGCACCCGCTGCCGGATCGCCTCGAGTGCGGCGAGATCCTCCGACACCGCCGGGACGCCGGTCGGCTGGGAGATGGCGGAGTCGAGGGAGGCAGGCTGGGACATCGGGGAACTCTCTTTCGAAGACAACCACGCGGAACCGGGCAGGTCGACGGCATCGGGCGATGGGGGAGCCGGCTCGGCCGGCGACGGATGCGCCGCGGCCGAGCGGCCGCGAGGGGAGCAGGAATGCCAATCGGATTGTGTCTGCGGTGGCGTTCCCGATCTGCGGGGTGTGCATTCAGTCCACCAGGGGGTGTCTGTGTGCGCAATACTCGACGATGAGAATGAGCAATATGCACGCCATCACCGGGGTGTGAACGACAGGAGGTTGGCACTGTGCCAAGCACACACCGGGCCGACCGGATCGACGCTCGAATCCTCACCGCGCTATCCGACGACCCGCGCGCCACCGTCATGGCGATAGCTGAACGAACCGGACTGTCCCGCAATACCGTTCAGGCGCGGTTGAGCAAGCTCGACGAGGCCGGCGCGCTGCGCTCGTTCGAGCGCCGGGTCGACCCGGCGATTCTGGGTTATCCGTTGCAGGCGTATGTGCTCACCAATGTCACGCAGCGCAAACTCGATCGCGTCGGCGCTGCGCTCGATGCGATACCGGAAGTGCTCGAGGTGCACGGCCTCAGTGGCGTGGCGGATCTGCTCGTGCATGTGGCGGCCAAGGACGCGGACGACCTGTATCGCATCGCTGGGGACATCCTGAACATCAAAGGCGTCAAACGCACCACGACGGCGCTGGTGATGCGGGAGATGGTGGACTATCGGATCCGCCCGTTACTCGACTTTCTCGCCGA
>NZ_JAIFKB010000050.1:0-5731 GCF_019641445.1 Rhodococcus sp. DMU2021 | reverse complement strand
TCCCTGCGCCCGCTGTGGAGACAGCTCAACGCACACAAGACGCTTTCCACGGGCAAGCTCGACGTCCTCGTCCACCTCGCCGACCGCGGCCGCGCAACATCGGCGGAACTCGCGACCGCGGCGAAGATCAGCCCGCAGGCGATCGCCACCGCCGTCCGCGAACTCGAAGGCCTCGGCCTGATCACCCGCACGCCCGACGACCGCGACCGGCGACGGGTGTGGATCGAACTCACCGAGGCCGGCCGGCAGCGGCTCGCCCACGAACGCTCGATCGGCAACGCATGGCTCGAACGGGCGATCGCAGAGCAGCTGACCGACGACGAGAGAGACCTGCTCGGCGCCGCCGTTCCCCTCCTGCGGAAGCTGACGGGCGGTGCTGCCGTTGAGTGAGCGCACCGAACGATCCCTGCTGCTTCCCGCCCTCGTCTACACCGCTCTGACCAGTGCGATCGTCAGTTCCCTGGGCATGCTGCTCGTGCCGACCATCGCCGAGGAGTTGTCGGTGTCCGTCAGCTCCGCACAGTGGATGCTCACGATCAATCTGCTCGTCGGCGCCGTCGCCACCCCGATCATGGGGCGGCTCAGCGACGGCCCGCACAAGAAGCGGCTGCTGTTGGTGTCCCTGGCGACCATCCTGGTGGGCTCCGTCCTGGCGGCGTGCGCCCCGAACTTCACCGTCTTCCTCATCGGCCGGGCCCTGCAGGGGCTGTCCTACGGCATCGTGCCCGTGACCATCGCCCTCGCCCGCCGATACCTGGCGGAGGACAAGGTGCGTGTGGGCATCTCCAGCCTGTCGGTTACCGTCTCCACCGGTCTCGGAATCGGCTATCCGCTCACCGGCATCCTGGCCAGTGCCGCCGGTTTCCGCGCCGCCTTCGCGTTCGCCGCCGTCTTCCTCGTGACCGCCTCGATCGTGGTGTGGCGCATCGTTCCGAACGGACCGGACGAGCGTGGCCTCCGCACGAGGTTCGACACCGTCGGCGCCCTCCTCCTCGGTGCGGGGCTCGCGGCCCTGCTCGTCGCGGTCAGCGAAGGCGCCAACTGGGGTTGGTCCTCAGGGTGGACCCTCTCCTGCTTCCTCATCGCGGCGGTCCTGCTGGCCGGGTGGTCGTTCGTCGAACTGCGCATCCCGAATCCGCTCGTCAACCTGCGGGTGGTCCGCAACAAGGACGTGCTGCTCGCCAACGGCACCGCCATCGGCCTCGGCGCCGCGATGTACATCGGGCTCCCGGTGAGCAGCCTCGTCGCGCAGTCACCCACCTCCACGGGCTACGGCATCGCCCTGCCGCTGTTCTGGGCCGGCTTCGTCATGCTCCCGCTGTCGGTGGGTAGCTTCGGCGCCAACCGTATCGTGCGGGCACTCGCGCGCCGCATCAGCCTTCCCACGCTGCTCCCCCTCGGTGCCGGGGTCATGACGGTCTCGGCCTTCCTGCTGTGGTTCGAACACGACCGGCTGTGGGAGATCCTCGTCGGGATGTTCCTGTTCGGCATCGGCATCGGCACGACCTACGCCGCGATGCCCGCACTCATCGCACGCAGCGTGGCCGACACCGAACTCGGCAGCGCCGTCAGTTTCAACCAGGTCCTCCGCACCGTCGGCGGCGCCTTCGGCAGTGCCCTGTCCGGAGCCGTCCTCGCCGCACACATGGGCGCCGACCTGCATCCGACCGACGGAGGCATCACGCTCGCGTTCGCCCTCGGGGCGTGCGGCAGCGTGATCGTGTTCGCCGCGCTCGCGGTCAACCATGTCCGGTCGCTCCGTCCATCCGATACCTCGGTGAGCACGCCGGCCCTCCACGGTGCCGATCTACGCCGTTGACTGGACACCGCCGATACACGGAGGCCGCGTTCAGGTAGTGACGTGAACGCGGCCCCCGTGTTCTTGCGTCGGACTTGGCCCGGGACTCACTACTGCAACGACAGTTTGTGACCGAGGTTGTACCTATGGTGATTGATCTTGGTGCAGTCGGAGGTGTTGGAGTGGTCAGCCGGGTTCACGGCGTTCTGCAGTCGGTTCGCGCATCGGTTCTCGCGGGTGGAGTCGCGGCGGCGGATGGTGGCGTATGTCCGTGGATTGCTCGCGGAGGTCGAACGGAAGAACGGCTGGACGTTGGCCGAGGCGGCGGGTGACGTCGGCCCGGAGCGCATGCAACGACTGCTGAACTTCTATGCCTGGGACTGCGACGGGCTGCGCGATGACGTGCGAGACGTGGTGGTCGAGGCGATCGGCGACGAGCAGACCGGGGTGTTGATCGTCGACGAGACCGGATTTCTGAAGAAAGGCAACAGCTCCGCGGGCGTCGCCCGGCAGTATTCCGGCACCGCCCGACGGATCGAGAACAGCCAGGTCGGGGTGTTCCTCGCCTATGTCTCCGACCGCGGTCGGGCGTTGATCGACCGGGAGCTGTATCTGCCCAAGGCCTGGACCGACGACCGGCAGCGGTGCCGGGACGCCGGCATCGACGACGACATCGGATTCGCAACGAAACCCGGACTGGCACAGTTGATGATCGAACGTGCACTCGATGCCCGTATCCCGTTCGGGTGGGTCACCGCCGACGAGGCCTACGGACAGGTCGGCCGGCTGCGGATGTGGCTCGAATCGCGCGGCGTGGCGCACATGCTGGCGGTGGCACTGTCACGTTATTCGAAAAGTCCAGCAGCGCCGCCTATTTAAGAAAGGCTGCTACAGGGCACCGCCGGGCCGTTCACTTTCAGGCGGCGGCATCGGTCGCGGTGACTTCCTGCCAGACCGCGAAGCGGTCGGCCATCTCGGTACGCCATTCGGGCGCCGAGAGTCTGTGCCGGTTGGGCCGGAAATGCGGTGAGATGCCCGAGAAAGCGGACAGGAATCGTTGCGCGTGCCCGGGCGATGTGAAGCGCTTCATCGCATGTTCCCGCTGCCTGGTGGGTTGATGCGAGTTCTCGGCTCGATTGTTCACATACTTCGATCGGCGATGCTCGACCGAGACCAGCATCTCGCGGTGCGCCACCTGGTAGCTGGCGAGCTTGTCGGTGACCAGCACCCGCGGCACGTATCGCAGGCCCTTGAGCAGCTTGCGGAAGAATTTCTTGGCTGCCTGGGTGTTTCGGCGGGACTGGACCAGCACGTCGAGGACGTTGCCGTCCTGGTCGACCGCGCGCCACAGGTAGTGCTGGGTGCCGTTGATGCGGATGAAAACCTCGTCGAGATGCCATTTGTCACCGGTCCGCGCCCGCCGTCGGCGCAGCTGGTTGGCGTAGGCCTGCCCGAACTTGGCGCACCACCGCCGGATGGTCTCGTAGCTGACCAGGACACCGCGTTCGAGCATCATCTCCTCGACCTCACGGAAGCTGAGCGGGAAGCGGAAGTACAACCACACGCAGTGGTTGATGATCTCGACCGGGTAGCGGTGGCCTTTGTACGACGGCATCGGGGTGGTCACGCCACATTCTCCCAGCTCCCAGTTTGCAGCGTTCAACAACGTGACAGTGCCGACTCTCGTCGGTTGACGCACAAATAACAAATCAAGATAATGGCCGTACAAATGCTCTCTTTCGGCTCGTCGAGCTCCGCTGCAGTGAGGACACCCACGTGAGTTACCACCTGAACGACGAAGAGGCCTTCCTGGTCAAGACAGTGCGCGAGTTCATCGATCGGGAGGTCAAACCATCGGTGCAGGAAGTCGAGCACGCCAACGACTATCCCGAGAAGTGGATCGAACAGATGAAGCAGATCGGGATCTACGGACTGGCGGTGCCGGAGGAATACGGTGGAACACCGGTCTCGATGCCCTGCTACGTCCAGGTGACCGAGGAACTCGCCCGCGGATGGATGTCGCTGTCCGGCGCAATGGGCGGGCACACCGTCGTCGCCAAACTGGTCGGACTGTTCGGCACCGAGGAACAGAAGCAGCGGTACCTGCCGAAGCTCGCAACCGGGGAGATCCGGGCGACGATGGCGCTCACGGAACCGGGCGGGGGTTCCGACCTGCAGGCCATGACCACCACCGCGAAGACCGACGGCGACGATCTGGTGATCAACGGAGCGAAAACGTGGATCACCAACGCCCGGCGGGCGGGCCTGATCGCGCTGCTGTGCAAGACGGACCCGTCGGCGACGCCACGACACAAGGGCATCTCGGTGGTGCTGGTGGAGCACGGACCGGGACTCACCGTCTCACGAGACCTCCCCAAGCTCGGCTACAAGGGCGTGGAGAGCTGCGAGTTGTCGTTCGACAACTACCGCATTCCCGCGACCGCGATCCTCGGCGGCGAAGCTGGCCGAGGATTCGGGCAGATGATGAAGGGGTTGGAGACCGGCCGGATCCAGGTGGCTTCCCGTGCGCTCGGTGTCGCGGCGGCGGCGCTGGAGGACTCCCTCGCGTACGCGCAGCAGCGTGAGAGCTTCGGACAGCCGATCTGGAAGCACCAGTCGATCGGGAACTACCTGGCGGACATGGCCACGAAGCTGACGGCGGCGCGGCAGCTGACCCGGTTCGCGGCCGAGAAGTACGACGCCGGTGACCGGTGTGACATGGAGGCAGGGATGGCGAAGCTGTACGCCTCCGAGGTCGCCATGGACATCGCGCTCAATGCCGTCCGCATCCACGGCGGCTACGGCTACTCCACGGAGTACGACGTGGAACGGTACTTCCGGGACGCGCCCCTGATGATCGTCGGCGAGGGCACCAACGAGATCCAGCGCAACGTCATCGCATCCCAGCTGGTGGCCCGCGGCGGTCTCTGACCTCGTCCACCACTAGGCTCGTCGTGCCATGGACGGACCGCCCGCCGTCCGACGACGTCGAAGGGAGCAGGCGGTGACGGAACCGGCCTATGCGCGGTTGTCGCGCCGCCTGAGGGAGGACATCGAAGCGGGTGTGTACCGCGAGGGTGTCCGACTGCCGACGGAGGCCGAGCTCACCGAACAGCACGGCGTCAGCAGGCAGACGGTGCGACGGGCGTTCCAGGACCTGGTGGCCGACGGCATCGTGTACCGGGTACCCGGACGTGGCACCTTCGCCCGTGAGTCCACCGGACGGTATTTGCGCCAGCTCGGTTCGATCGAAGACCTGATGAACCTGTCGACGGACACGATGATGGAGATCGTCACGCCGCTGCGGCGTCAGGTCGACATCGAGGCGGCCAGCAGGTTACGGCTCGACACCGACCTGCTCTACACGGTGTCGTTCCGTCGCCTGTACGACGTGGTGCCGTTCGTGTTCACCACGGTCTACCTGCCCGAGTCCGTGGGCCGGGCGGTGCTGGAGGCACCCGAGGTCGCGGCGGGGGCCTCCAGCACGTACACGATGATCGGCCTCGTCGAACCGCATCTCGACCTCCCGATCGTGCAGGCCGATCAGTCCATCACCGTCGCGGCGGCGCCCGCAGCGGCCGCCGCCGCGGTGGGGTGCGAGCCGGGGCATCCGATGCTGCGGGTCGATCGGTTGTACTCGAACGAGCGCGAGGAGCCGACGGAACTCGCGATCAGCTACTTCCTGCCGGAGCACTACACCTACCGGGTCACCCTCCGGCGTCGGTGACGCGCAGGGCCACAGGCGTCGGTGACGCCGCGCGGCCACGTGCCGCCGTCCGACGGTCCGGGGTGACCGAACTCGCGCGTTGGGCTGCCTATTGCCTCACGTCAAGATGCGCGCGAGGTTTGCTTCGTTGCCTCATCCGATGATGCGCGCGTGGCGACTGCCGTGACGGCGGGGACGCGGGCCGGACCGGCCTTGGCGATGGTCAG
>NZ_JAIFKB010000049.1:0-5867 GCF_019641445.1 Rhodococcus sp. DMU2021 | reverse complement strand
GCCAGCTCCGCGGTCTGTGAGTCGGGGATCGTCCCGTCGGGGAAGGCCCACATCTTCCGGGCACGGTCCTCGACGGCGCTCCAGGCGGCGAGCTTGCCGGCGACCTCCCGGACCTCGGGCAGCCGCTTCTCGTCGGCGGTGATGGACCGGCTCAGTGCCCGGATCGCAGCGTTGCGGGCCGCGTTGGCACCCCGCACCGCATCGCGGCGGGCTTCGAGTTCGGCGACCTTCTGGTCGGCTTCGACCTGCTCGACGAAGACCGGATCACCGGTGGCGGCGGCCTTGCTCTGCGCCCAGGAGACCGTCAGGTCCCCGCCGAGGTCTTCCATCGTGGGCGGCACATCGGCCTTGCGGATCATCGCCACGAAGTTCGATTTGCGTGCCACGTACTGGTACATCATCGCGTCGTAGGAGCGGCGGGCGACCATGTTGACCACGCTGACGGTCTCGTGGACGTTGCCCTGGCGGATGATGCGGCCGAGGCGTTGTTCCATGTCCGCAGCCGTCCACGCCGGGTCGAGGTTGATCATCTGCTTGAGTGCCCGTTGGACGTTCAGGCCGGTGCCGCCCTTCTTGGTGGAGGTGATCAGCACCCTGATCCGCCCGTCGGCGCAGGCTTGCACCAGGCGGGCCTTGGCCTTGGGGTTGTCGTAGTCGTGCATGAACGCGATCTGCTCGGGTTTCATGCCTCGGGCCACCAGGGCGTCGCGCAGCTCGGTGTAGAGATTGCGGGTCTTGGGGCCGGCACCGGCTTTGGGGGTGCCGCGGTCGCAGAACACCAGCTGGAACACCCCGGTCATCTCGGGGCCGTACTTGTCGGCCGGGATGCGCAGGTCGGCGTGGTCGCGGTGGACCTGCCAGATCAGGTCGGCGGCGTGTTCGACCCGGCTGTGCTGCGGGTCCGGTGCGCCCAGGTTCGCCAGCGCCGGATACATCGTCAGGTTCCGCCCGTCGGTGGCGATCTTGAGACTGTTGTCCAGGTCCATCCGATCGCCCTGGATCTGGGACATGCGCACATCGAGGTCGGCCATCGCGTCGATCGCGTCCTGGCCCATGTCGAATTCCACGATCTTCGGGGATCCGCCGTCGAGGACGGGCAGGCGCACCGGGATCCGGTCGGAGGTCACCACGTCGCGGAACTGGTCGAGCATCGCCACCAACTGCGGCACGTTGGCGTATTCGGCCATGCGGGTTTTCATCTGGATGCGGGTGGCGGTGGTGTTCATCTCCGGCACCGACACCGGCTTGGCGAAGGTGCCCGCCCAGTTGTCGATCCGTCCCAGGCCGGCATTGTGCAGCAGGTCCGGGCGCAGGTACTTGGTCATCACCCAGATTTCCGACAGGGAGTTGCTGATCGGGGTGCCGGTGGCGAACGCGATCGCCTTGGCCGGCGCGTGCGCCATGCCCTGCTCGGCGCCCAGGGCGCGGGCCTTCTCCCGCAGATGCTTGGCCTTCATCTCCAGGTCGGTGGACCGCTGGGAGCCATTGGTGACCGCCAGATCGGCGCTGTTGGAGGGGCGGGTGAGGTTCTTGTAGTCGTGCGCCTCGTCGATGAACAGGAAGTCGGCCCCGGACTGTTCGAAGGTCAGTCCCTCGTCGGTGGCCTTGGCCGCGATGATCTTCTCGATACGTCCCTCGGCGTTTTTGATCGCCTGCTCGATCTGCTTGACCGTGAACTCCGCGCCCTGGCTGTTGGCGGCGTCGAGGGCTTCGCGCAGCTCACCGAGTTCGCCTTCGAGGTACTCGATCTGTGCTTCGCGGCGCATGGGGATGCGGCTGAACACACTCTGCGGCACGATCACCAGGTCCCAGTCCCCGACGGCGGTCTGTCCGACGAAGCGTTGCCGGTCGTCGCGCCCGTCGAGGTCGGCGGCGACGAGGATGTTCGCGTTCGGGTAGGCGTCGCGGGCCTCGACCGCCCACTGCCCGAGCAGATGGTTCGGGACCACGATCCACGGCTGGCGGATCTGCCCGAGCCGTGTGGCTTCCATGCACGAGGCGGTGATCGTCAAGGTCTTGCCGGCTCCGACGACGTGGTCGAGCAGGATCGTCTCGTCGTGCAGGAACCGCTGCACGGCGGCGGCCTGATAGTCGTACGGCACGTATTTGGGGTTCATGCCGGGAAACGCCTTGCCGGTCGCGTCGTGGACGGGTTTGACGTAGGAGTTGTAGCGCTCGTTGAAGGTCCGGGCCAGGCGCACATAGCGGTCGCCGTCCTCCCACAGCCATTTTTCGAACCGCTCCTGCAGGGCTGCGGCCGAGGCTTGGGCCTGCTCGGTGAGCTTGACGTGGAACCGCGGCTTCGGGGAGCGTTCGAGCTCGTCGCCGGTCTTGTTGACCTGGATCGGCTTGTTGTTGGCGAGCAGCTCGACCATCTTCACGCCCGGCAGCCGGGCACTGCCGTACTTGTCCGGGTAGCCACCGGAGAATTCGTGGCGGCTTTTCTGATCGGTTTTGATCTGCCAGCTTCCGCTGACCTGATCGTGTTCGACGGTCAGCCGGTCCGGGCGCAGCCCGAACTCCTCGACCAGGAACGCGCGGTAGTCCTCGATCGGCACCCAGGTCGCGCCGATGCGCACCCCGATCTCGGCGGGATCCACATCCGGCGGCACCACCTCGGTCAGCGCCTCCACCAGCGGCGCGTAGCGAGGATCGTCGCCGGCTGTGATCGTCGCCCGCGCCAGCTTGTCGCGCACCTGCCCGGACAGGGCCACGGTGGCCAATTCCCACCGGTCGGCGTCGTGCAGAGACGGATAGATCTTCCCCTGAGCCTGCTCGAGCGCGTCCTCGACGGACACCTTCAGCAGCTCGGCGACTCGCTGCGGCGAGATGTGCCCGAGCTCGTCGAAGCTGATCGCCAACGCTTCGTCGACGTCGGCGGCGCTGGCGGCCTTGTCCTTGAACGGGGTGGTGTCCTCGGTGAAGATCGCCGTCTTGGTCGCCACCGCATCGCTACCGTCGAAGCGCGACTGGAAGTTCTCGATGGCCAGCACCATGCCCAGGCGTGGATCCCGGGCGATCGCGCCTTGCAGATGCGCAGAATAGCGGCGCGGTTGCGGCTGCGCCGATGCCTGCTCGTACAGCTCCTCGTACACCTCGTCGGGGATCGACCCGGTATACGGGCCGGCCTCGGCCGGATCGAGACCATCAGCGAGCGCGTCCTCGCGGCCGGTCTTGATCCGCCACTCGGCGATCGCCTTGTCGAGGCGGGCGGCGATCTTGTCTTCCGACAGCGGGGTCGGTTCGGTGAGCTTGAAGCGGTTCAGCGGCCCCCATGTGCCGACGTAGCGGTCGTAGAGGCCGCCCAGGCGGGCGCGGATGACGTCGCGGTCGGCGACGGTGGCGGTGCGCGAGCGGCTGGCCTCGGCCAGCTCCATCACCGTCTCACCCAGAGCGATGAGGACCTTCCACTGCTCGGCCAGGTCCTTGCCGCGGCAGCCGGCCTCCGCCCAGCCGCGACCGAGGGTGAACTGCTCGAAGCGATCCTCGGCCTCGTTGAAGCGCATCGCACCGGGCAGCACCTCGTGGGAATCGAGGTCGGCTCCGGTGCGCAGCCCCGGCGTGGTGAACGCTTCGACCTGCGCCGGAGCGGGGGCCGGGGCGGTGAATCCGAGTCCGCGACCGAGGGCCTGGTCGATGATCGGGTCGAGCTGCTCGCGCAGCTGCGTCGCCAGCGGCTTTGTGGTGGTGGGGACAACGCGCAGCGACGACCCGGCGTACATGCCGTTGCCCACCGTCAGGGTGCCCAGCACCCGCTGCGGGTACTTCTTGAAGTATGGGTTGATCCAGGTGTGGGCGGCTTCGCCGGTCTTGGCGTCGATCGCTTCGACCTGGACGGCGGGCTGTGCCCATTCGAGAGTGTCCTCGGTGGGGGTGGCACCGTCGTCGCGGCGGCGGAACACCAGCACGTCGGTGACCACGTCGGTGCCGGCCTGCCGGTCGAATGCCCCGGTGGGCAGGCGCACCGCCCCGATCAGATCTCCCTTGGCGACGATCGCGGCGCGTTCTTCGGCGCGGCGGGCATCGGAGGTGAACATCGAGGTGACCACCGCGACGTAGCCACCGGGAACGGTCAACGCCAGCGATTTGGCGATGAAGTGGTTGTGGATGGACAGACCGTCCGCGTTGTGGATCGGGTCGACGGGTGCGAACTTGCCGAACGGGACGTTGCCGATAGCGCCGGTGAAGGTGTTCTCGGGGGCGAAGTTGCGCTCGAAGCCGTGGTTGCGGATCTGCTGCGAGGGATACAGGTAGTGCGCGATCTTCGCGCTGATCGGCTCGATCTCGACGCCGACCATGCGCACCGACTGAGGTGCGGTGCCGACGAAGTGGCCGGCCCCGCAGCCCGGCTCGAGCACCACGGCACCGTCGGGCAACCCCGCCCGCGCCGCCGCCCGCCACAGTTCCGCCACCACCGCAGGGTCGGTGTAGTGCGCGTTCAGGGTGGTCTGACGGGCCTGAGCGAAGCCCTTGTCCCCGAGCAGGTCGAGCAGTTCGTCGTGCTCGGTACCCCACTGGTGGCGAATCTTCGTCCGGTTGTCGAAGACCTCCGGGATCGCACCCCAGCCGGACCACTGCGCCAGCACCGCCTGCTCGTCGGCGGTGGCCGGTCGCTGCTGCTGGTCGAGGTGCTGCACCAGACGCAGAGCGGCGATGTTCGCCCGTGCCCGGGCCTTCGCCCCGCTGGGGACGAGCACCTCGGTTCCGAGGGCGAAGTCCTGCACCGCCGCGGCTGGGGCGGCAGGGCGGGCCACCGCGGCGTCGGCACCGTGTTCGGCGGCCGGCGCGCTTTCCTCGAGGCCGGTCTCCGCGACCATCTCGGGCGCGGTCGGCTGGTCCGCGGCCGCGGTGGCCGGTAGCTCGCTGCTGGCTGCGGCGGTGTACTTGGCGGCGGCGGTGCGGGAAACCCAGATGTGTGCGCCGGATTTCTTACGGACACGCACCAGCTGGCGCTTGTCCCGCCACAGGGGACTCGACAGCGCCTCGCCGTACTCGGTCTCGGGAACAACCAGCTCGTCGGTGTCCACAGGCCGGGTCCTGGGCGCCGCCTCATCGGTCGAGGCGGCAGCCTCCGGCTCGACGGTCGCCGCCGGAGGGGTCGCGGCGGGCGCGGCAGGTTCTTCCTGCTCCAGAACCGGCTCGGGGGCCGGATCGGTGATCGGCCTGGCGTGGCCGACCATCAGGTGTTCGGTGAGCACCCACGAGGTTGCGGACGTCTCGAGGGCAGGGTCGGTGACGGTCGGGGTCGACGGCTCGGTGGGAGCGGGGTCGACCTCGTCGAAGATCACCGCGCCTGCGTCGTCGATCGCAGGCGCTACGACTCGGGGGGACGGCGGTTCGGCCTCCTCGCGCTGCGGTTCTGCTCCCGCGTCGACATCGGCCTCGGCCTGTGGGCCGATCTCGGCGGTGTTCTGCGGGTCGAGCTGCTCGCCGTCGTGTTCGGCGGCGAGCACGGTGCGGGCTTCGGCGATCGCGTCCCGCAGGGTCAGCTCGGGTCGGGGCCGGCCGTCGACGGTGGTGATGCGTTCTTTGCTGCCCGGTGTCCGCCCCAAGCGGATCGTCACGTGCCGGCCGTCCGGGTCGCCGATGACCACATCTCCGGCCCCGGCGAAGGTCAGATCGGCCGGGGTGAGGCTGTAGAGGTCGTCCCCGGCTGCCCGAAGCTCGCGCAGAACCTTCGGGTCCACATCGTGTTGAAGGGTCCAGGCCAGGTCGATGCCGTAGCGGTCGAGCAGGGCGGTTTCGGCCGGGAAGTCGCTGCGCAGCTGGTCGATGATGCCGCGCCGCACATCCTTGATCAGTGCGTGGTCGGCAACCGCGGAACCGGATTGGCTGTAGCGCCACAGCAGGTCCGCATGGGCGGCAGC
>NZ_JAIFKB010000048.1:0-6155 GCF_019641445.1 Rhodococcus sp. DMU2021 | reverse complement strand
GCCTGGTACGAGCGGGATCGGTTCTTCAACGTCCTCGAACGTGCCAGCGGAGCGCAGGGGATGCTTTCGACGATCCGCAAGATCGCCGATCGCGCCGACCGGCACATCACCACCATCGAGTCGCGGATCGAACACAACCGTCGCCGACTCGCCGAGGCCGAGGCCGAACCGGAACTCGACTTCACCGGCACGGCCGAACTCGAGGCCGCGAAGCTGCGGGCCGAGGAACTGCGGCTCGAAGTCAACGCCCGCGAGAACTCTCCCGAAGCACTGCGCCGTGCCCGCGAAGACCAGCAGCGCCGGGCTGCGGACGGGCAGTACCCGCAGTGGACTCTGGATCTGAACCCGACCGATGCCTGGGCCGAACACCGGAACATGAGCAAGGCCGAGCTCATCGTCTCGGTACCCGAGCGCATGGCCGCAGCCCGGCAAGCATGGCGGGGCGGCGCCGAGATGCGCGAACAGAACCGCAAGGCCGATCCGTGGGTGGCCCTCGACGACACCGAAGCGATCTGGGAGTACGGCTTCGACTCGGGCAGCGGCCGGCCCGGTGCGCGAGTGCGCTGGGACGATCGGCAATGGCACCTCGAAGTCTGGGACGGGGGCGGCAACGTCGAACGTGACGCCGTGAACACCCGCAGCGAAGCATTCGGTATCGCTGCACGGGCGGTCGAGAAGTTCGCCGCCGAGCAGAACATCGGCCGCGAAGCCATCCACCGGGCCGGCTTCGCCCGCCGTGACAGCCTCGACGTCACAGCGGTCACCGGGACCGCCAGCATGGTTGACGAAGTGACTCCTGGGAAGATCTCCGAGAAAGTCAATGCTGTCGTCGAGCCGACCGAGGCGGTTATCCAACCGATAGATGCCGTGGTGGAACCGACCGACGCGGTGACAGCCACCGAGGGCACCTATGTGCTCGACGAGACCCTCGAAGAGGGATTGAGGGCGGCCAGTGACATTCGACCGCTACGTCCCGTCGATCCGCGCACCGGGACGGAGCGCCCGCAGTACACCGACCCGATGCGGCAGTACGAGGCCGGTTACGAGGGCGGCTACGACGACGGTCGCGCCGTCTGACCACGACCGTCACACTCGACACCACAGATGGGGCGGGACCGATCCCGGTCCTGCCCCATCACCGCACACCCCAGGGAAGGCACCGTGGACCCGCACATCACCGAAGCTGAAGCCCGCGCAGATATTGCCGACATGGAACCGATCATGGCGATCGAAGGTCGCCAGATGAGCGACGGCGACAAGGAACTGTTGGTCGATCTGATCCGGGGAACCAAGACCTTCGAAGAGATCAGCAAAATACTCGCCCGCGAAGCCGGCTACGAGATCGACTGAAATGACCCCGCGATATTCACAAGAGTGGCTGGACTACTTCATTCCCGACACGATCGAATGGACCCCGGACGAGATGCCCGACATCAGCCGCGCCGTGATGAAGAACCTGGTCCTGCAATCAGACCGGTGGCCGCACGGCTTCCCGGACGCCCAGACCGTGCACCGCGCCGAAGGCATCGCGTCTTACCAGCGAATGCGGGAACTGACCGAACGACCCCTTCCGGGCCGCTACGACCTGGCTCACTTCCAGCGCACTCACTACCAGCTGTTTCAGGACGTCTACCCTTGGGCCGGGCAACTACGCACTGCCCCGCAGGACTGGCCGATGGTCAAGTGGGGGCCGGACGTCGCCGCCATCCGCAACGGGCAAAACCACGTCACCGAAATTCCGCACAAGTATTTCAAGGCCCGCGAAGTCCCTCAGGCCGCTAAAGTCGTTCTCGACCGCATCGCTGTTAAAGACAATTTGCGCGGACTTGCCCGCAGCGACTTCATCGGAGAACTGGCCACAGTGTGGCTGCGGATAAACTTCGTCCATCCATTTCGTGAGGGCAACACCCGTACTCAATTCGCCTTTTTCCGACAACTGTCCGTCGAGGCCGGTTACAGGCTCGACACCGATCGCTTCCACGTCGTCAGCAAGACCGAGCTGAAGCAGAACCCCCTGGTCGGGGACCTGCGTGAGCAGTTCGTCTGGGGACGTTTCGAGTACATGCAGAACGGCGACACCGGCCTGATGCGCGACGTGCTGGACATGGCGATCACCGACGCGGCCGATCCTGATCCCGCCGGTCCGGCCATCGACCACGGTGTCGATCTGCGCGCTATCACCGCCGCCATGTCCGCGCACCCACGCTCTGTTCACGACTTCACCGCCAACACCTCCACCCCGGACCCCGTGACTCCACCCGTGGACCCGCCCCGCAGCCGACCCACCCTCGACCTCGACTTTTAGACGGATACGTAACTGGCGATGGTGGTGCCGCAGCATCGCCACCGACACTCGCACCTACGACATGGCGCATCCACACCCCGCACCTGCCGGTCAGGGTCCTGCAGAGGAAAGCGGACCGTCCCTGGCCAACGTGCATCACCGAGCACCACCCGAAAGTGTTGCAGCGAGCAACAACAGGGTGAAACTGCTGCATACACGCACTATCATGAGAGCGATCCGTGCAGAGGGCGCAGATGGTTCGAGCCGAGGAGGTGGACAGATGAGCGTGGTCACACCGAAGACTGTGCGTCAGCAGCTCGTGCAGTCCGCCGTGCTCGACAAGATCATCACCACCGGTCTGTCGGTCGACACCGAACCGGTGCGCCGCAGCCTGCAAACGATCCGCCGTCAGGTGAACCGGAGCCCACTGATGGAGCGCTACCTGGACCGATGGGACATGATCGTCCGCACCAACGACATCGACGACATCCGCCGGATCGTCGAGACGGACGACGACACCAGCCGGGAAATGCGCAACCTGTCCCCCCTGTCGGTTCTGCTCAGCGATGACGAACGTCGCCGCGTCCTCACCGAATTCAGCACCAGACTCAAAGCTACTGCGCAGCGGTGAACCGGGACGAACTCGGACGGGCGATCAAGGCCGCGTGCGCCAACCTCGACGAACCCCGCGTGATCGTGCTCGGTTCCCAATCGATCCTCGGCAGCTTCGACACCACCGCCCTGCCCCCGGCCGCCTTCCTCTCTCGAGAAGTCGACATCCTGCCCCTGAGTGGGATCACCGATCCACCTGCCGTCGAAGACAAGCTGCTGCTCCTCGATGCCCGACTCGGCGAGGGCTCCCCTTTCCACATGTCCTTCGGCTTCTACGTCGAAGGCATCCACAAAGACGTCGTAGTCCTGCCCCGACACTGGGAACACCGCCTCGTCCACTTCATCGTCGACGACGACACCTCCACCCTCTACGGCCGAACCGGATTGTGCCTGGACCCAGTGGATCTGTGCGTGTCGAAAACGATCGCCGGACGCGAGAAAGACTACGAATTCGTCGCCGCCCTGGTCGCAGAACAACTCGTGCGAGCCGCCGACATCCGCGCCCGCATCGACAGCGGAATCGAGTGGTCACCGACCTACACCGAGAACAAGGACCTCTCCCTCGATCGAGCGCGGAACTGGCTGAGCAGTCTTGCCGACCCCACCGCGACCTCGGCCAAGGAAGATCCTGCCTCTAATGCTCCGGCGTCGGTGGCCACCGACATCGCCACCGCTCTCCTCGGCCATCCCCGCTCGGTCGAGCAGATGCTCAACAGCAAGAACCGAGGTGAGAACCCCTCGACGTCCGCTGCTTCTCCTGACACCGGACCGACCCGAGAAGCCGGACCCGACCTCTCTCAATGAGTGCTGTACGAATCTGCCTCCCCAGACCGGTGTGCGAATACCGAACCGTACGGAAATAATGGAAAAACAGAACTTGTGCGCCAGTCGGCTACCCTCGCCGACCTTCCAGCGTGGACAACAACACGAACTTCGTGCCCATCAGATCGAACGCCGCTTCGCTGTCGCCGGCGACGAGGAGTTCCCGCTCGCGGGCGTGTAGCGCCGCAATCGCGGTCTCGAGCTCATCGTCGGTCATCGCATCGGCGGCATCGCCGATGGCTCGCGTCCCTTCTTCCACGCGCCGAGGGTAGCCATGGTGCCGTTCGCTGCACGCGCAGCCCATCAGCGGAAAAGGCGATGGTCCCCGGCGGGGGCGCCGGGGACCATCCTTCGACCCGTCAGGGAATCACTCACCTGTCGGGGAACTCGGGTGATTGCAGCGGTCACCGTAGCGGAAGCACGGATCGGTACCAAACAGGTGGAGCGAGAGCGACCGGCAGGAGGAAGGACTCTCGCCAGTCAGTCCTCGACGGGGTACAGATCGCTTACGCGCGCCGGCCACGGATACGTGAGCGGGCTGTCGGCGTTGACCTCGATCATCGCCGTGCCGGTGTCCTCATCGATGTCGTTGACGGTGAACACGAACGTGCCGCGTGCGCTGACCGTCACCTGATCGCCGGGCTTCAGGGTGCTGTCTCCGATCGACACGACAGAAGAGGGGCGTGTCGTTTTCCCAGTTCACACCACAAATTCAGCGAAGCTAATTTTCTGGATCCCGGCGGGTCGCCCCGTCTGCGATCCGGCCGGCTCGCTCACCTTCCGAGTCGGGCCTTGGTTGCTCCTGTGTCTGTCTCGGCGGCCACTGCACCCCGGAGAACGGTGGCCCGGTGTGCGGGGGAATGAGGATCTGCGCATCGCAGACGATGCACAGATAGGTGCGATGTCCGGTGGCTCCCGAGGAGCGCAGGGCCGTTGCGCAGGTGCACGGTGTCCAGCCCACGACCACCCGGTGCGGTCCCAGCCGGTGCCCGTTCGGGCAGAACTTCGGCGGGCGCTCGTAGGACACCACACCACACATTTTCGCACATGTGTTCGATTAGGGCGTTTATAGTCAGGGCGGCAGGTCGATGGAGGGACGCGAGAGGCGGACTTCGGGAAGCATCGGCCTGCCACATCGTTTCCGCAGGAAACAGACATCGAGAGCGGAAGTACCCCCGATGCCGGGCACCCACGCACCGGCCCGTATGCCCGCCTCGGTACCCGGTCACTCCCTCCCCGAGCCGGCGCGAACCGGGGGGATGTGGGTTCCGCCGGGCACCCTCATGCCACCTCGAACGATCCGGGGTGGACCACGCCCCGCTACCGCGCCCCTCGATGGCATAGCGCCGATCCCTACCATTCGTAACGTACGTATCATGATACGTACGTTACGAATGATGTTACGATGCTGGATACGGAACGTCATCGGGTCGGGAGGGCGAGGTCATGGCCGAGGAAGCCAGAGGGGGACGGCGCCGCGAATACGCCACCGACGCCGACCGGGTACGGGCCTGGCGGCAGCGCCAGAAAGACAAGGCCCGCGCCCAGCAACACCAGGATGCGCTGCCGACCGATCCGACCTCGGCGATCGGCACCCTCGCCGAGGCGGTACCACTGCTGCGCCGCGAAACCCAGGCGGCGCTCGAGACGCTGACGACGATCGCGTCGTCGATCACCACCGCGACCGATCTGCTCGCAGATCCGGCGGCGATCGATGCACAGCTGCGGCGCGTACGCGCCGAGGCCGACAAGGTCCGGGCCGACGCCGCAGCCGAGATCGCGGCACTGCGGGACGAACTCGACACCGCGCGCACCGAACGCGCCGACGCCGATGCCGCCGCCACGGCCGCCGACGCCGACGCCACCGAGGCCCTCGCCCAGCTCACCGCAGCCCGGGCCGACCACGCCGCGGCACAGGACCGCTGGCAGCAGCAGCTCGATCAGGCCGCCGCGACCCACCGCGAGCAGATCGCCGGCCTCGAGCACCGGATCGAGCTGCTCACCGGGCAGCTCGACGAACACCGCGAGCAGCTGACCCGAGCGATCGCCGAAAAAGACGCCGCGGCGGCCACCGCAGCCGACCACACCCGCCGGCTCGACGCCGAACTCACCGCCGCCCGCACCGCGGCGGCAGCCGAACGCGACCGCGCCTCCACCGCCCGCGCCGACGCCGCCGCCGCACACGCGCAAGCCGAAGCCGCCCGCGAACGAGTTGCCGAACTGCGCGCCGAACTCCAGGACCTGCGCACACCCCCGGCAGGCCCGTAAACCCCCCAGCCGGCTCCCCGTACTGCTGGCTGCCACAGCAGCGGACGGGCGGGACTGCTGCACGGATAGGTGACATCTGAACTGTGGTGCCGTGAGGCACTGCTGGAAGGATGGACCCCGTGCCCAAGCCCTATCCGAAAGAGTTCCGCGACGACGTCGTCCGCGTGGC
>NZ_JAIFKB010000047.1:0-7008 GCF_019641445.1 Rhodococcus sp. DMU2021 | reverse complement strand
TCGGCGAGAAAGTCGAGTAACGGGCGGATCCGATAGTCCACCATCTCCCGCATCACCAGCGCCGTCGTGGTGCGTTTGACGCCTTTGATGTTCAGGATGTCCCCAGCGATGCGATACAGATCGTCTGCGTCCTTGGCTGCCACGTGCACAAGCAGATCCGCCACGCCGCTGAGGCCGTGCACCTCCAACACTTCCGGTATCGCATCGAGCGCCGCGCCGACCCGGTCGAGTTTGCGTTGCGTGACATTGGTGAGCACATACGCCTGCAACGGGTATCCGAGAATCGCCGGGTCGACCCGGCGTTCGAACGAGCGCAGCGCCCCTGCCTCGTCGAGCTTGCTCAATCGTGCCTGAACGGTATTGCGAGACAGACCGGTTCGCTCGGCTATCGCCATCACGGTGGCGCGAGGGTCATCGGCCAGTGCGGTCAGGATTCGAGCGTCGATCCGGTCGGCCCGGTGTGTGCTTGGCAAAGTGCCCACCTCGCTTCCCTCCGCACCCCGGATCGAAGTGCATATTGTTCATTTTCAGAGTCCAGTATTGCGCACACAGACACCCCCTGGTGGACTGGATGCACACCCCGCAGATCGGGAAAGCCTCCGCAGACACAATCCGATTGGCATTCCTGTTCCTTTGGCCGCTCGGCCGCGACGCATCCGTCGCCGGCCGAGCCGGCTCCTCAGCACCCGATGCAGTCGACCTGCCCGGTTCCGCGTGGTTGTCTTCGAAAGAGAGTTTCCCGATGTCCCAGCCTGTCTCCCATGACTCCGCCATTTCCCACTCGAGCGTTGACGCTGCGGTGTCGGAGGATCTCGCCGCACTCGAGGCGATCCGGCAGCGGGTGCTGTGGCTGTCGACCTCGATGATCCACCACGCCAATCGCGTGCGCCCGAACCCCACCGGCTTGAAGGTCGGGGGCCATCAGGCCTCGTGCGCCTCGATGGTCTCGATCATGACGTCGCTGTGGTTCGAGCACCTGCGCCCCGGAGACCGAGTGTCGGTCAAACCCCACGCTTCGCCGGTGCTGCACTCGATCAACTACCTGCTCGGCGACCTCGACGAGAAGTATCTGACGACCCTGCGTGAATTCGGTGGTCTGCAGTCGTATCCGAGCCGGTTGAAGGACCCCGACACCGTCGACTACTCCACCGGCTCGGTCGGTATCGGCGCCACCGCCCCGATCTGGGGCGCGATGGCCCGCCGCTACGTCGACACCCATCTCGGCGCCACCGGCCGCGGGCGGCAGTACTCGCTGGTCGGCGATGCCGAACTCGACGAAGGCGCCGTCTGGGAAGCCATCCTCGATCCGGGCATCGCCGACCTCGGCGAGGTGGTGTGGATCGTCGACCTCAACCGCCAGTCCCTGGACCGGGTCATCCCGAACATCGCCGCCCGGCGCCTGGAGAAGATGTTCGACGCCGCCGGCTGGCAGGTCATCACCGTCAAATTCGGCAAGCTCCTCGAAGAACTGTTCGCCCGCCCCGGCGGTGACGCGCTGCGCACCCGCATCCTCGACATGCCCAACCCGGAATATCAGCGGCTGCTGCGCTGCACCGCCACCGAGATTCGTGACCGACTGCCCGGCACCGGCCCCGACAGCACCCGGATCACCGAACTCGTCGCCACCCTGGACGACGCGACGCTCACCGCAGCGGTCCGCAATCTCGGTGGTCACGACCTGCAAGCGCTGTCGCAGGCGTACCGGCAGATCGACGATACCCGGCCCACCGTGATCATCGCCTACACCATCAAGGGCTACGGGCTGCCCACCGAAGGTCATCCGCAGAACCACTCGGCTCTGCTGACGGTGGACGAATACTCCCAGCTCGCCGCGACCCTCGACATGGATGCCCAGAATCCGTGGGGTCGTTTTACCGCCGATACCGGCGCGGGTCGGCTGTGCCAAGCGACCGCCGACCGACTTCACCGAGAGCCGGTGCCGGCGCTGCCCGACGTGACCATTCCCACCGATATCGGCCGAACCCCGAAGGGCACCGCCACCACCCAGGCCGCACTCGGCCGGGTGCTGCTGGACCTGACCCGTGAATCCCCCGACGCCGCACAGCGGGTGGTCACCGTCAGCCCCGATGTCAGCTCCACCACCAACCTCGGCGGTTGGGTGAACAAGGTCGGCGTGTGGTCGGCAGCCGAGCGGCACAACTGGTTCGCCGACGATCCCGAGACGATCATGCACTGGAACGAACGCCCCACCGGTCAGCACATGGAACTGGGCATCGCCGAAACCAACCTGGTCGGGCTGATCGGCGAACTCGGCGCCACCTGGAGCCGCTGGGGCCAGCCCCTGCTGCCCATCGGCGTGCTCTACGACCCCTTCGTCGAACGCGCCCTCGAGCCGTGGTCCTACGGCATCTACGCCGGCGGACAATCCATCCTCGTCGGCACCCCCTCCGGAGTCACCCTCGCCGCCGAAGGCGGAGCCCACCAGTCCATCAAGACCCCCTCGATCGGACTCGAACAACCCGGCTGCATCAGCTACGAACCCGCCTTCGCCATCGACGTCGAATGGACCCTGCTGGCATCGCTCGCCAAGCTCGGCCGCCCCGACGGCACCTCCGCCTATCTGCGGCTGTCCACCCGCCCGGTCGATCAGACCCTCGCCGCAGTGCCCACCGATCCGGCCGCCCGCGAACGCCGCCGCCGCCAGGTCGTCGCCGGCGGCTATCCGATCCGGCGCCATAACGACGCGCAGGTGACCATCGTGGCGATGGGCGCGATGATCACCGAAGCCCTCGCCGCCGCCGACCGACTCGAGACCACCGGGGTGCGCGCTGACGTGCTGTGCATCACCAGCCCCGGTCTGCTGTTCGAAGCCTGGCAGGCCCGCCAGGGCCGCACCTCGGCAGACAGCTGGATCCTCGACCAGCTCTTCCCCACCGACCGGGCCACCCCGATGGTCACCGTCCTCGACGGTCACCCGCACACCCTGGCCTTCCTCGCCGGCATCAACCGGGTGCGCAGCACCCACCTCGGGGTCTCACGCTTCGGGCAGGTCGGCTCGCTCGACGATGTCTACCGCTACCACGGCATCGACGCCGACAGCATCGTCACCGCCGCCCTCGACATCCTTCCCTGACCGGTTATCGGTCGAGCAACACCAGGAACTGAGAGACCACTATGAGCACCGAACAACTCGCCGGCACCATCGTGCACATGCCGGCCCTCGGGGAAAGTGTCGACGAGGGCACCGTCACCCGCTGGCTGAAACAACCCGGTGATCACGTCACCGCCGAAGAACCCCTGCTCGAGGTGGCCACCGACAAGGTCGACACCGAAATCCCCTCCCCGGTCACCGGTATCCTGCACCGCATCCTCGCCGAGGAGAACGATGTCGTCTCCGTGGGCGCCGACCTAGCCGTCATCACCGAAGCCGGCGCCGAGTCGACCCAGATCTTTTCTGCTCCTCCTGAATCGGCACCCGCTGCGCAACCTGCGTCTCCTCCCGCAGCGGTGCCCCCGGTTCCGGTGACGACTCCCCCTGCTGTTCGGTCGTCACCGGAACCGGACCCCACCTCTCCGGTCGCTGCACAACCCACGCCGGATTCGGGTGGCAGCGTGGTGGAGAAGCTTCCCCGGATCCGGCAGACCATCGCTCGCCGCATGGTCGAATCTCTGCAGGTGGCAGCGCAATTGACGTCGGTGGTGGAGGTCGATTTGACCGCGATCGCCACTTTGCGGACGGCACACAAGGATGACTTTCATGCGCGGACCGGCATCAAACTGTCGTTCCTGCCGTTCTTCGCCAAGGCCGCGATTGCAGCGTTGGCGCAGCACCGCGTGCTCAATGCCGCGCTGAACCCGGCGGTCACCGAGGTGAGCTACTTCGCGCACTGCCACCTCGGTATGGCCGTCGACAGCGACCGCGGGTTGATGGTGCCGGTCATTCGCGATGCCCACCTCATGAGCATCGAACAACTTGCCCGCGCGATCGCCGACAAGGCCGAACGCGTCCGCACCGGCCGGATCTCCCCCGACGAGTTGTCCGGCGGCACCTTCACCCTCACCAACACCGGCAGTCGCGGCGCTCTGTTCGACACCCCGATCATCAACCAACCCCAGACCGGCATCCTCGGCACCGGGACCGTCGTCGAACGCCTCGTCCCCACCCGCCACGACGGTGGGCTGCGCATCGACGTGCGCTCGATGGCCCACCTGTCGCTGAGCTACGACCACCGCATCGTCGACGGCGCCGACGCAGCCCGCTTCCTCACCACGGTCAAACACACCCTCGAACACGGATTCACCGCAGCCGACCTGTCGTAACACCCTGGCACCTTCGCCGGAGAGGAGACACAATGACACCCGACGCACGGGCCATGGTCGACTTCGTGCTCCGCTGGTCATCCTTCGACGACGGAGACGAATACATCCTGCCCGAGTTCGGCCTGACCCCCACCACGTTCTACCGCCGTGTCCTAGCCCTACTCGCAGCCCCCACAGACGAGCTCGACATCTCGACGTGTTCGTTGCTCCGAGAAATCTGCATAGCCAAGCTGCCCGGCCCGACGCGACGCGCACATACCGGCACCACGAACACGACGAACCGAACCGACCTTCCTTCTCTTCCGGCGACCGCAAAGAAAAACTCGTGAACCCACCCACCGCCCTCATCCCACTCGCACCGGCCGACACCAACCCGGCCGGGCCTCCTGCGGAACCTGCCCGCGCGACAACAAATCCGCCCTCCACACCGGTCCCGGTCACCGGCGCACAATCGGTGGTGCGGTCCCTGGAAGCACTCGATGTCGAGATCGTCTTCGGCATCCCCGGCGGAGCGATCCTGCCGGTCTACGACCCCCTGCTCGACTCCCCCCAGGTCCGGCACGTCCTCGTCCGCCACGAACAAGGCGGCGGCCACGCCGCAACCGGCTACGCCCAGGCCACCGGCAAGGTCGGCGTGTGCATGGCCACCTCCGGGCCCGGCGCGACGAACCTGGTCACCGCGCTGGCCGACGCCCAGATGGACTCGGTGCCCGTCGTCGCGATCACCGGCCAGGTCGGACGGCCCCTCATCGGCACCGACGCCTTCCAGGAAGTCGACATCTGCGGCGTCACCATGCCGATCACCAAGCACAACATGCTCGTCACCGACCCGTCCGAGATCCCGAAAGCTTTCGCCGACGCCTTCCACATCGCCGCCACCGGGCGGCCCGGCGTGGTGCTGGTCGACATCCCCAAAGACGTCCTACAAGCCCGCACCACTTTCTCCTGGCCTCCGGAACGCGCACTGCCCGGATACCGCGTCGTCACCCGGCCCCACCCCAGACCGATCCGGGCCGCCGCCGACCTGATCGCCGCAGCCGAACGCCCGGTGCTCTACGTCGGCGGTGGAGTCATCAAATCCGGTGCAGCACCGAAGCTGCGTGAACTCGTCGAGTTGACCGGCATCCCCGTCGTGACCACCCTCATGGCGCGCGGAGCGTTCCCCGACAGCCACCGGCTGCACTACGGCATGCCCGGTATGCACGGCACCGTCGCCGCCGTGGCCGCCCTGCAACGCAGCGACCTGCTCATCGCCCTCGGCGCCCGCTTCGACGACCGGGTCACCGGCGAGCCGACATCGTTCGCCCCTCGAGCCAAAGTCATCCACGTCGACATCGACCCCGCCGAGATCGGCAAGAACCGACACGCGGACGTCCCGGTCGTCGGAGACTGCACGAACGTGCTCAACGCCCTGATGAATCAGATCCGCACCAACTGCTCAGACGCTGGCGGTTTCGGTCTGGCCGACTGGCATAACGAGCTCGACCGGATACGCGACAGTTACCCGCTCGGCTACACCCGCCCGTCCACCGGCGCTCTTGCGCCCGAACGCGTGATCGAGGCGATCGGGCAGGCTGCCGGTCCGGAGGCCATCTATGCCGCCGGGGTCGGACAACACCAGATGTGGGCCGCACACTTCATCACCTACGACAAACCCCGCACCTGGCTCAACTCCGGCGGCCTCGGCACCATGGGCTACGCCGTCCCCGCCGCGCTCGGCGCCAAACTTGGCGCTCCCGACCGCGAAGTGTGGGCGATCGACGGCGACGGCTGCTTCCAGATGACCAACCAGGAACTGGCCACCGCCGCCATCGAAGGTGTCCCGATCAAGGTCGCCGTCATCAACAACGGCAACCTCGGCATGGTCCGGCAGCTCCAGCACGTTCATTACGAAGGTCGCTATTCGAGCGTCGACCTCGCCACCCACACCCGACGCATCCCCGACTTCGCCCTGCTCGCCGAAGCACTCGGCTGCGTGGCCCTGCGCTGCGACCACGAAGACGACCTCGAAACCACCATCGCCCAGGCCCGAGCCATCACCGATCGTCCCGTCGTCATCGACTTCATCGTCGACGACACCGCCCTGGTGTGGCCGATGATCGCAGCCGGCACCAGCAACAACCACATCATGCTCGCCGAAGGGATCCGGCCGTTGTTCGACGAATCCGATTAGCGGCTCACAGACAAGGGCAGGGACCGGGCGAAGCCAAGCAGTGCGCAATTCGACCTGCTTACAACGCCGAATATCACGCTGGCGGTTGCCTATCCAACGGTGACGATGACGTTGATGAGGTGATGGATCCAGTGCACGGACTACTCCTAGGAGCGCACACGTGCTGGGTCGATGTTCTATGCGGTCCCTCGAAAGGGACCGGTTCCGGTCCGGAACACCGATGCGCAGTATCGGCACACTGTTGTCCCGCCCGGATGGGATGGCGTCCGACGCACTCATGACATACCCGAACACATAGCAGCGATCCGCTTTCTGTCGCCACCTGCGCATACATAGGAACACCGGCGCGGCGTCGACACCTGAGGACAAGAACGGCTACCGATGACAGCGACAGATTCTTTCGCACTTCCCGATATCCACACCACCGTCGGCAAACTGGCCGACCTGCGCAACCGTCAAGCACAGGCCAAGGTCCCGGTCGGTGAGGCCGCAGTCGAGAAGGTTCACGCCAAGGGCAAGCTGACCGCTCGCGAGCGCATCCAGGCGCTCCTCGA
>NZ_JAIFKB010000046.1:0-9549 GCF_019641445.1 Rhodococcus sp. DMU2021 | reverse complement strand
CGACGGCACTCATCACTGCGGAACCGATCACCACTTGACTTCGAGGTCGACCATGGGGCTACCCTCGATCAGGCCGCCTGACGTACACACCCCGTGTCCACTATCCAGGGGTCACGCCCACACAAGGACGGAGGCCTCGATGGCAGGAGTCGGTGACAGACCGCTGTTGCTCCGCGATACCAACACCGGCGGCAATTGGTCGTCGCCGGCGATGACGGCCTACGACGACGAGGATCACCTGCAGACCATCATCGCTGGGGCCCCCGAGCACGTTCCCGGAGTTGCCGAAGGCGCCCTGGCGGTGCGGGAGCTGCCCACTGCCGCTGGCCCGGCCGATGTGTGCATCGTCGACCCGGCCGGGGAGATCACCGTGGTCGAATGCAAGCTGGCATCGAACTCCGAGCGCCGCCGCATGGTCATCGGTCAGGTGCTCGACTACGCCGCCGCGATCTGGCAGTCCGGCCCCGAGACGTTCCATCGGCAGTGGTCCCGCCAGGGTGGCCCGGATCTGTCCGAGCTCGATGATGCTGCCCGCGACCGGCTCGACCGCAACCTCGAGGACGGCCGGATCCACCTGTGCCTGGCGGTCGACTCGATCGACGCCGACCTGCGGCGCCTGGTCGAGTACCTCAACCGCATCACCCGCGCCGACGTCCGCGTCACCGCACTGCAGCTGGCCTACGCCCGCCACGGCAGTATCGAGATCCTGGTCCCGTCCACCTACGGCGGGGAGATCGCCCACGCCAAGTCCCAAGCGGCACACCAGAAGGACAGCTGGACCAAGGAGTCCTTCCTGGACGCGATCGCCTCCCCACCCGAACGGGCCATCGCCGAGCGGTTGTTCGCACTGCTCGACGGACTCGACGAGCGACTGGGCTCCCACGAGGACCTGTGGTTCGGCACCTTCAGGCAAGGCGGGGTGTTCCTGCACCCCTACGGGTTACGGTTCGCCCCGATCCAGTTGTGGGTCAACAAGGCCGGCCAGCTGATGGCCTACGGCAACTGGCGCCAGTACACCGCGGTGCGAGAACATCCGGGCTTCGCCGAACTCGCACACTTCGTCGGCCAGGACCACCAGGGCGCCATGCGGGGTTTTCCCCTCGCGGAGGTCGACATCGACGCGCTCTGGCAGATCGTGGTGCGCTGCGCCCGCCTGATCAACGAGCCCGCACGGAGCGAGTGAGCACGTCGAGCGCTACGGCAACGCTCGTCGGCCTCGCTGACCCGGTTGTCCCAGGGGGTGACGGTCAGCTGGTCCAACCGAGTTCGGTCAGGAACGTCGTGCCGGTCTCGACGGAGTTCATCCGGAAGGTGGCGTTCAGACCGGTGGAGCGGTCGATGACGGTGTAGCGGACGGAGGTGTTAACCGAGTCGTCGTAGTTCACCAGACGGCTGCTGTCACCGGAGATCGTCGTGGTGGTGCCGTCGGTGGTGTCGCGCAGCCGGATGAAGTTCAATCGGGCGTACTGGTCGTCGCGCCACGCGGTGACGCTGACGTACTCGTAGCGCTGCATCCCGATGGCCTTGCCGAGGGTGGAGTCGGCGTTGAGGTTGCACTGCAGCTGCAGCGCGCCTTCGCTCGAGAACCCGCTCTTGTCGCAGGAGGACGACGAGGTGAGCAGGGTGGTCGGCAGCAGGGATGTCACGTCGTCGGTGGTGGCGCTGAGATGGTGCGACTCGGCGGTCGCCGCGGGCAGCTGTCCGTCGGCGGGCGCAGCGGTCTCGGCGACGGCCGCGGCCGTGGCGGGAAGGCCGGTGTCGCGATCGACCGCGATGAACACGGCCGCCCCGGCGGCGACCGCGGCCAGGGCGGCCCCGGCGAACAGTCGGAGGCGGGACGAGCGCAAGCGGAGTAGCCCGGTCGCCGGTAGCGAATTGTGCTGGGCTGCACGGGTGTCCGGTCGGGGAGCGCCGGGTCGCGGTGCTGCGGGGCGGGGAGTGTCCGGTCCCAGCACCTCGGTGTCGAGGTCGGCGGCGGGTTCGGTGGTGCGTCCGCCGGCGACGAACCCGGCCGCGCCCTTGGCCACGACGGTCTTCGGGTCGTCGAGGGTGGCGATGGATCCGAGTTCGGACAGTCGTCGATGCACGTACGGGATCCGGGAGGAGCCGCCGGTCAGATACAGCGCCTGCAGACTCGACCGGTCCACTCCGGCATCGCGCAGCACCTGGGCGGCGAGCTGCACGCCACGGGTGATCTGCGGTTCGATGAGCTGCTCGAACTCGTCGCGGGTGAGGGTGAAGGTCAGATCCGCGCCGTTGCCGGTGACCCGGATCGTCGCCGAGGGATGCTCGGAGAGCAGTTCCTTGGCGCGGCGGATCTGATCGTCGAGGGTGCGTCGGGCATCGAGCCCGTCCGGGGTGCGCAACCACGCCGCCAGATCCGGATCGTCGTCGCGCAGGCGTTCGTCGACCCAGCGGGCGACGGTGGCGTCGAGGTTCTTGCCGCCGAGGGTGTTGTCGCCGCCGGCCCGGATGACCTCGAAGGTCCATTCGCTCGTCGCGGTGAGCACGGCGATGTCGAGGGTGCCGCCGAAGTCGAAGACCGCGATCGTCGAGCCCTTGACGATCTTCGCGTCGTGCTGCCGTGAGTAGTAGAACGCCGCGGCGCGGGGTTCGGAGATCAGCGAGACGCTGCCGCCGAGTCCGGCCAGGGATGCGGCGTGGCGCAGCACGTCGAGTTCGCCCTGGGACCAGGCCTCGGGGTGGGTGAGCACGACCTCCGCCGGCGGATGGTTGTTGTGCCGGGGCAACGCCTGGTTGTAGACGGTGCGCAGGACCGAGGCGATGGTGTGGGCGACGGGGACGTCCTGGCCGCGGACCATCACCGACCCGACCGCGACGTGGGTCTTGGGGTAGGCGACGAAGCCGGCCGGGTCCACGGTGGCCTGGTTGATGGCCACGTCGCCGGTGGTGATCGCCCCGGTGTGGTCGACGTACACCGAGGACGGCATGAGGTTGGAGGTGTGGGTCAGCGGCAGTGATTCGACCCGGTCCGGGCCGATCCGGTGTGCCGCCGACGTGTTGGACGTGCCGAAATCAACCGCCAGAACCCACTCCATCGCGGCGCGTACCCCCCTTGTGACTCAACCCCCGTGGCCGCGGCGGAGCCTATAGCCTGCCGCGCCTGGGGGAGTCAATGGGTGGAGGGGGATCAGAGGAACAGGCCTGCGCCGTGGTCGTCGGAGACGCCGGTGACGTCGATGTAGGGTGCCGAGATGACCGGTGTCGATGCGGCGCATCACTCGCCGTCCACCATCGACCTCGATGGCAGGGTGTTCACCGGTGTCGGCAGCTCGTCCACCGGACAGGTCCATGGCGCCACACGTGTTCGGTAGCACCAGGACAACGCTGTCCTCTGGGCCGATTACGACCGGCACACCCGCCGTTGATCCTCATCTGTCAGGAGGCCCTGTGATCGTGACCGTCGTGCTGATGCTCGGGGCGTTGGTGTTGCTGGCCGGGTTCGTGTGGACCCGCACCGCCACCGAACCCGCACCGAAGCTCGCCGCGCTCGCCGTCCAAGCGTGCGGGGCGTTGATGCTCGGGGCGGCCGCGCTCGCTTCCGCTTCGTCGTGGACGGCGAAACTGCCGATCCTGCTGAGCTCGGCGATCCTGCTGGCTGCCTGCACCTACGCCTACCGGCGTGCCCGCCAGCACAGCCAGAGCACCGACTGACCCGCCCGGCGGCCCCGAACACATGCCGTGAGCTGTGCAGATGACACGTCCCCGCACCGCGGTCACGGTGCGCGGACGTGGGTACGGGGCTACACCCAGCCTCGGCCGTCCTCATCCCACGGATTCGGGCTCTCCGGCCGCCAGACGAGGTCGATGGACCGGCGGCCCCGCGTCGTGTTCTCGCCGGTCAATAGCGGAATGCCGGCCACCACGGCGTCGAGGGCGATATCCGGCAGTGGCATCGCCTTCAACACGGCGGTGCGCAGTCGGTCTTCGATGACACTTCGCGGCATGGCTCGGTTCTCCTTCACAGGGCGGGGTTGCTCGTTCGCGGGCGGTGCCGGTGCGGTGGTGTGGCTACGCCCACCTGTAGCCGCACGCGCACGCTGTGCGCTTCGCGACGGTAGACAACGGCACCGACACAGGCAGGTGTGGGAGCGCCAGTGGCGGTGGCTCAGTCGAGCTCGTAGCCCGCCTCGCGGGCGATGATGACCGCGACTTCACCGACGGTGATCACCCCGCGGATCAGATCGACGAGCAGGTCCTTGTCCCGATCGCTCATCTGCCGACCTTCGATGGCCATGATCGGTTCCATCTGCGCGACAGCGGCGCGGGTCTCAGCCTCGGTCTTGCGGAGTGCTGGCATGGCCACCAGCACAGCACATCCCACCGACCCACTCGCCACGACTGCACGACACGCGTGCCGTGGTCATACCCGGTCGAGGTCAGCATCGTCCGGCAGATGGATCGGGTGGATCGCCGGCACGAAGACTGACGCCCGAGTGCTGCCCAGGTCGAGAGATACATGCTGTCTCACCGCGCAGGCGGCACGTCCCCTGTCCCGGCGGCGATCGCCGGACGCCATGCTGCGTCGGCCGATCCCGGAAAACAGGGGTCAGAGGAACAGACCAGCACCGTAGTCGTCGGAGACACCGGTGACGTCGATGTAGTCGTCGGGGTTGCCGTCCCCGTCGGAATCGACGGCGCCGGTGTGCAGGTCGATGACGGTGTCGATGTGCCCGTCGCCGTCCTCGTCGACCACGGCGGTGTCGAACACCCCGTCGTGGTCGACGTCGACGGTGGTGGCGTCGAGGTGTCCGTCGCCGTCGCTGTCGAACTGGGCGATGTCGATCGCGCCGTCCCCATCGGTGTCGGCACGCAGCATGTCGATCGTGCCGTCCCCACCGAGATCGACGACGGTCATGTCGGCGTCGTTGTCGCCGTCGAGATCCACATCGGCCATGTAGGTGCCGTCGGCGAGGGTGCCCTCGTCGAGCACCACCGCCTCGCTCACCCCGGCGCTGTCCGGCGCCGACACGGACGTCGTCGACTGGACACTGTCCGTCGCAGCGCGATCCGCGCGGTCCGAGGACGACGATGCCGAGCCGTAGGAGCCGGCCGAGCCCGAGCTGCCGGTCGAGCCGTAGGTGGCGTCCGAGCTCGACGAGCCGGAGCTGTCGTACCGCTCGTAGCGTTCGTAGGACTCGTAGCTCGTCGACCCCGACTGCTCGGCCGAGGACGACCCGTACGCGGAGTCACCTTCGTAGGTGGACTGCGCACCGTAGGACGACTGCGTCCGATCACTGGCCGTGGACTCGACGGTCGAACGGTCGCTGATCCGCGAGGAGAGGGTGCCGGGAAAGGATTCGCTGGTCATGACGGGTGCTCGCTCTCGACGTCTGGGGCGTGGACACGGATAGGAGTGCGCTCGCGCCGAAAAGGTTCCCACCCGACTCCACATGCCGTGCCGGCGCCGCACTACGGACTCGGCACACGTCTGGTCGGCTCCGGTGGAGCTGTCCGCGTGGATGCGCAGACCGGGGAAACCTCCGATACCGGGCACCCCCGTGCCGGGCGCCGGACACCGGGTGGGTACGGTCACTGCCGTCCACGCACCGGGGGGAGGGTGGCCGACCGGCACCGTCATGCCCCCGAGCGACCATGGGGGGGAACATTGACCAGCCGTCACCGCGCCCGCGTCCGCACCGGCGCTGCACTGCTCGCCGCCGCCGCCATCACCGTGAGCGGATGCACCTCGACCGCGAACGGGGACACCGCCGAAGCGACCGCGGACACCACCACCACGGTCGAGCGCACCGCCGCGCTGATCCCCGCCGCCCCGGGCGAACCCGATCCCGGGGAGTTCTCCACCCGTCCCAGCGACTACCCGGCCACCACCGGTGACGCAGAGATCGGCAGCATCATCGAATCGCAGCGCATGGCGGAGTTCGTCGTGCTGCCGGCCGAGGTCGACCCGGCGCTGACCGAGGAATACCTCGAGCTGACCCGCCCGATCTTCGGACCCGTCCCGCTGGCCTACCTGCTCGCCGACACCGACTCGCGCATCGAGCAGATCGGCACCGACACCGGCATGCTCGCCGGCTTCTCCACCGCCCGCTTCACCAAGGACAACCGGGCGCGAATGGTCCACGCCGCCCTGCGATTCCGTGACGACGCCGCGGCCGGTGAGGCCGCGACGCGGTTGCACGAGCACCTGCTCGACCCGGCGGTGTCCGGGCCGACGGCCGCACCGTATGCGCTGGCGACGATGCCCGACAGCATGGTCCACACCATCGCCACCGAGTACTCCCGGTCGGTGGCCGCGCTGACCCAGCACGGGCACTACCTGATCTACACCTTCGTCGACAGCCCCACCGACCGGGCGAACTGGGCCGATCAGGCGCTAGAACATGCGCTGGAGTTGCAGCGGCCGATGCTCGATCGCTTCCCTGCCACCGCGCTCGATGAGCTGGCGGATCTGCCGGTGGACATCGACGACATGCTGCGCCGCACGCTGCGCTATCCCGAGGGCGCCGACGGCGCGCAGGTCCCCGCCGTCTACGGTCCGCGGGGGGCGGCGCATCTGATCGCGCAGTTGGACACGCTCGACATGTTCGCCGACACCGCCGCCACCCACATGGCCCGGGACGCGACGTTCGTCTACCGCACCGATGCCACCGACCGGGCGCAGGCCCTGTTCGATCGGGTCGTCGCGCAGATGCGCAACAAGAACGACGACATCTCCGTCGTCGGCGCCGCCGGGCCGCCCGGGGTGCCCGACGCCCGCTGCTTCGAGGTCATCACCCCGTACTCCGAAGCCGCGACCTGCGCGTTGCTCTACGACACCTACGTCGCCGAGATCCGCACCAAGACCGTGGCCGGGGCGCACGAGGCGACCGCGGCGCAGTACCTGATCTTCCAGGCCGCCGACACCGACTGACCCTTCGGGAGAACAGGATCGCCCCGACCATGCCTCGCCCTGGCCCGGATGTGTCCGTCCCGCACGAGGTGGACTTCCAGCACATCCCCACCGGGGGATTCTTCGCCGAATGCACCCAGCCGAACCGTGCTGCGGCCGAAGCGTTCGCCCTCGACAAGCTCGTCGAGCTCGGCGAAGACCCCGACGAGGCCGCGCCCGCGGTCGCCCTGGCCGGCTACACCGCCGCCGACGCCCGCACCTATGCGGTCCGGATCTATCCCACCACCCCGCCGCGCCGCACTACTCCGGGGGACGGACACGACAGCACACGGGAAACCTGAGGCAACACGAAAGTCCTCCCCAGACGCTCATTCCGAGGCCACGTCCGGGGACAGAGCACGGTCGAAGATCTGACGCTGGGGGAAGAACTCGGAGAGACAAGGGAAACTCGGGCCGGATCGAACAGGTCGTCCTGGCCGACGACGAACACCGGCATCCGAGGCACACTCGTTCACCGCTGACTACCCGAGCACATCTCACGCACAACCTCGGCGGACCGCTCAACCCTCAGCTCGATGGGTGTGAGCACCCACTGCGCTGGGCATACTGGGCTCATGCGAATGCCGGATCGCACCGCTCCCTACGCGCATCGAGCACCCCAACCCACCGTCGCCTTGTCGCCGGCGGTGCGTCGCTACCGAGAGCATGCGAACACCACCGACCCGGAGCCGCATCTCGTGGCCGAAGACGGATTTCATCTCGGACGCTGGGCGGACCGGCACCGCATCGCCCGTGTCCTCGGCATCCTTCCTGCCGATCGTGAGGCCGAACTCGACGCGATCGGATTCGACTGGAAAGCCCCTCGCCCAGCGGGTTTCGACAGCAAGCATCGCCGGATGCTCCTCGAGATCGCCGCTTACCGCGAAAAGCACGGGACCGGCGAGATTCCGGGCACCTACCTCTCCGACGACGGTGAACCCGTAGGGGAGTGGCTCTACCGCAAGGTCCGCAAGTGGCGCGACGGTCACCTCCCGGCCGACGAGCAAGCTGTCCTCGAACTTCTCGGCATCTCACCGACTCCCCGGCCGCGCGGACCACGCACCGCCCGACGAAGACCATCGACACGGCAATCCGCAGCCTTGGCGCACTGAACACTCGACTATCGACCGCTTGGCTCCGGGGCCGGTTGGCTATCCGTCCGGACGATCGTCTTCCGACGGCGGGCGCTCGGTCGGATCGGCAGCGTGCTCCCGATCGGGCTCGGACACGGCCAGATACTCATCGAGAACCCGGTCGACCGTCGTCGTGGGGATGCGAAGGCCCGGCTCGGAATCGGCGAGAAAACGCCGTACACCAGCGAGCATCGACAACTCACGTTCGAGACGATCCCGGTCCTCAGCAGCAGACGCCATCACGCCCCCACCGCCGGGCTATCAGCCGCATCCCCAACAGTTCGCGTCGTCTCGTCCACGCGCCGAGAGTAGTCACTGTGTCATCCGCTGCAAGCAGTAGCCCACCGGTCGCAAAGACGACGGTCCCCGGCGGGGGGCGCCGGGGACCGTCCTTCGACCCGTCAGGGAATCACTCACCTGTCGGGGAACTCGCGTGATCGCAGGGTCAACGTAGCGGATGGTGGTACCAGCGCCAAACAGGTGAAGCCCACGGATCGATCAGGACAAGAGGGTCTGGTTCGAGACGTCACCGCTGAGGGTGTCAGGCGGGCCGTCCGATGTCCAAGACGAAGACTTCGATGTTGGTGTTCGGCTGATGGCGTCGGGCTTGCTCACGCAAAATCTCGCCTAGTTGATGTGCGTCGCGGTACTTCTTCTTGGGCCACTTCTTGGGTCTTAGCTCGGGCGAGACCCAGTACACGATGTAGATCCCGTGGGACGTACGGGTGGGAATGAGGTACTGGTCGACGAGTTGGTTGTCGATCGCGGTCGGCAACTCTGAGTTTTTTACCAGTTTGGCTTCGAAGATTACTCGCCCCACGTTGGTGCCCCCGGAGGTGGCGGTAATGTCAATGCGGGTACCGCTGCCCTTGTTACTGGGGCGAGTTACCTGGATTTCGCGGTCGACAACGATGTGGGGATTGAGTCGTAGTTGAAGTTCGTGTGCTATCCAGTCGGAGATGGTGTCCTCGTTCTTCGGTGACGCGCCCTCTTGCCCGGGTTCGCCGTCCCACAGGAACCGGAAGTACGCGCGCTCGCGTAAGTCGTTCTGGATCTGGTGGAGTTGTTCGCGCAGCACGGTGAGCAGGCCAGCACTGTCGCGGACCAGGCGTGCGTCTCCTTCGGCCAAGAACTTCATGAGCATGTCCGGATGGACTGGCTGCCATTTCGTCACTGCTTCGCGAGCGCGTGCTTCTTGCGCCAGGTATCGCAGCTGCTCGCAGTCAGCCTCGGGACGTCCGTCCATGAGCGCGGCCAGGTCGGAAGCCAACCCTCGAGCCGTCATGGTCTGCAGCAGACGTCCGCGCAGCACCTGAGCGTCCGACCTGAGGGTGCGGACAGTGTCTGCTCGATCTGCAGCGAAAGGAACTTCGTCGAGCATCATCGGGCCTTGACCCCGGTTCTTGGACACGCTGAATCCAGCATCTGCTGGGGAAGCGAGATGATCTTCAGTCATGTCACGAAAGAACTACTCGGAGGAGTTCCGGCGCCAGGCGGTCGAGT
>NZ_JAIFKB010000045.1:0-9621 GCF_019641445.1 Rhodococcus sp. DMU2021 | reverse complement strand
CGACGCCACCAGGCTCGGCGACACCACCCCCCGGATCATTCGAGAGACAGGGGTAGGAAGTCATACCGAACTTGGCGACCGTGGCCCCGCGGTGCGGGACTACGAAGAAGGTAACGGGGTCGCCGAGGCATCTCGCAGGTGAATATCATATGAGGTATTCGAAGGAGGCGTGACTCGGGGGATTGAGTCAGACCGTTAACAAAATACAAAGGGTTACAGACAACACCGTCGCTATGTGAGCAACCTCGCGCCACCGAAAAACTGTGCTGCCGCGCCGCCGACTCCGCACCGGCTTGCCACCGAGATCACTACTGGTCCCCTCAGCGATACCACCTGACCGGTACGGTCATTCCCGGCCGTACGACGCTCGACCCGCAGTGGCGCGACAACCGCGGTTACTCATCCGGACAAGGACAGGACAATCATGCTCGAACGCTTACGGACCCGACTGCGGCACTTTCGCCGGCACTCCGAATCCCCCCGATCGGGCAGGCCACGATCCGTCGCCCGCACCGACGACGAGAAACAGCGAATCGCACGCCAGGCGCAGGAGATCGCCGACGCCTGGAATGCACTCGACACCGACACCCGTAACGACATGCTCGCCGCCGCGGAAGAGCTGAAACAGGTCCACGACGAGTACCGCATCACAGATTCATTCATGTGCTCGCGCACAGCAAGTCCCGAGAGTTCCGGCCCACTGCGATCGGCGGAGGACATGCGCGCCGAATCCCGGCTTCTGCGCCGGGTTCTGGGCAACGAGAAGGATGCGTCGGCACCGACCGACGCCCACTAGGACCGAGCCACGACCCCCTCTGCGGGTCCTCCCGGCCCACGCCACATCAACCGGCATCTACCTGGTGCTTCGCTCCCCGTGTGTCCTGTCAGCAATATTCCTGAATGAACTACAGTGGGGATGTGATCGGATACGCCAGAGTCGGTGACGCAGCAGACGAAGCGGGTCAGCGCACCCAGCTCGCCGCCCTCGGGGTCCGAGCGGAGCACATCCACCTCGACGCCGGATTGCGGGGCACCCGCCATCGCCTGCCGAACCGCGATGCGATGCTTGACGCCCTACGCCCCGGAGACGCCGTGGCGGTCACCGGCCTCGAGCGCCTCGCCCGCTCCGCCGCAGACCTGGGCGAGGTCAGCGCCGCGATCCGCGAACACCGCGCCCGGCTGAATGTCAGTGGCACCGTCTACGATCCTGCGACCGAGGCCGGCCGAACCGCATTCGAGTTGTTCACCAGCGTCTTCCCCGCGTTCGAGGCCGGTATCTACGAACTACGCCTGACCGGTCCCCGTGAACATGCCAAGGCTGCAGGACGATATCCGGGTGGACAGCCGAAACTCACTACCGAACAACGACGCCAGCTCTATGAGCTGTACATCTCCGGCAGCGAGTCCATCGCCCAGTTGCAAAAACGATTCGGCCTCAGTAGATCCGGGGTCTACATGCAGATCCAACGCCACCGCAACGAGCACGGCCGCTAGGCCGGGTCGCTGGTGTCCGGGGTCGAAGGGTCCACCTGCGCCTGCAACTCATCACTTGTCGACGCGACCTTCTTGTGCAACTTCGCAATCCGTCTCGGATCTTCGCGCTCCCACCGCTTCTGAGCAGCCTGCTTCGAGATACCCGCAGCATCACCGATTTTCGCCCAGGACAGGTTCTGCTCCCGCGCTGCACAGACATAATCGGTCAGCTCGTACTTCCTCTCCTTCAACTCTTTCTCAAGCCGGGAAATCTCCGCCTGCTTCGTCTCGATCCCGAGCAGGGGCGCGGCGGTGAGCACGTGTTTCGCCCACTCCAGGTGGAGCCGTTCTCTCATCTCCGGTGAAAGGTCCGAGGAGTCGGCGAGGTTCGGCCACAGTTGCCCGCTCCATCCGGAGCGGCACGAGGCGCGCCAGAACAGAACGTCCACGTCGCTGCCGGGAGGGACGGGCTGACCGCTGCGCCCGATCGCTTCGGCACGACCCCGGAACGTCGTGCCCGTGAAGTGGTCCACGACGGTCCACTCGGTAGCCGCGTCGTCCACCGCGCCCGCCGGCCCGTCAATGCGCCCAACCTTGCGGTCAGCACCTTCTGTCATATGGTCAACGTACCATGACTAACCAGAGAGGTCAGAACCTTTAGACAACTTTGGTTGACAAACATTGATCGCGATCGCGAACGTCGCGTCGGACTGAATCCACGGCAGCCAAAGTTGTTGATTGTCAACGCAAGTTGTCAAAACACCTTTTCAATTGTCGAATGACGCCTCAGCGGACCGAATCGGCAATCTGTGTGAACGAAAGGGTGGACCAGGGGAACGTCGACCCGGTCGGTGAGACCGAAAATCGGATCTACCTGGGGTGTTCTATCTATACCTATAGATAGGTACGCTCTCAGCGTGACCTCCACCCTCGAATCGAGTCCGCACCGAGTTGTTGTCTTGGTTCGCGTCAGCACCGGGGGACAGTTAGAGGGATACGGGCTCGACGTTCAGGAGAAGGACTGTCGACGCTACGCCCGTGCTCACAACATGCGCATAGTGAAGATCTGCCGCGACGAAGCGATCACAGGTAAGGCCGGCGACGATGAACGCCCTGGCCTTTCCGAAGCATTGCAGATGCTCGCTGAGGGGAGAGCCGATGCTTTGCTCGCCCCCAACCTCGATCGCCTCGCCCGTCACCTCACCCAGCAGGAAGCGATCCTCTCGGTGGTGTGGGCACACGGAAAGCGCGTCTTCACCGCCGACCGAGGCGAGCACCTCCCGGACGACGATGACGATCCAATGCGCACTTTCGTCCGGCAGGTCATGGGAGCCGCCGCGCAGCTCGAACGCGGATTGATTGTCAAGCGCCTGAAATCAGGCAGGAGACAGAAAGCCGAACGCGGCGGATACGCAACAGGATCGCCCCCCTACGGGCAGCGGGTGGTTGATGGGGAACTCGTGGAGCACCCGGAAGAAATTGCCGTACTGCGGCAAGTGCGGGCATGGGCCGTCGAAGGAGTCGGCGTACGAGCCATCGCCCGCCGACTAAATGATGCCGGCGTCCCCTCAAAACGCGGCGGACAATGGCACCCGTCCACCGTTTCACGTCTAGTGGATCCACGGGCTCGCGTTGACTCGCGCCGGCGATCCTCGGCTGCCCGTGCAGCCGATCGGGAACGAGAGCGACTGACTCGAGCCGGTCGCGTTCTTAGCCGCGTCACATGATCGAGGACGGAAATTTCTTTTCTAAGCGTAAAGGAAACCGAATCGACCTATAGATAGTGGGAGCCAACTGAGTATTCTATGATTTCCAGGTCATAACCGCTTCATAAGTTTCTGGATCCGACAACTTTCGAACGAGGTAGCTAACCCAGGATTCGGTATACACATAACGCTCGAAAGTCTGATTATATCGACAGAAGTCAGCTTTTGTCTTTGTGGGATCGTCAGCGCCCACTGGAGGGCGAACTCCAAAGTAACGCCACGCTTGTGTGTGATGATGAGTTGTAAAGGGCCGAGAGAGCTCTGCAGCTACACGCTCGACTACCTGCCCTGGCCGGAGGGTTCCAAGGTCAGCTACAGGAATCTGTTTCTCTCGAATAATGGTCCGCACCTGATCCATGACTGCATTCTGCTCTTCTGTGAGTTCTTCCGGTCGTACGAAGGTCATTACGGCGTCTGCTTCAGTTTTTGGACCCTTATACGGAATTAGGTAAATCCGGAAATCGAACTGCTGGTCGGCTGCCAGGTCGGGAGATAGTCCTGCATCGAAATCTTGTACCCATTCCAGGACGCCGCGGGGAACTTGTGAGCGAACCTTTTTTACTGCCTTGGCTGCATCGTCTGTGATCGAGGATAGAAACAAAGGAAAACGCAATTCTGTAGCGACAGCTTCATCATCGCCAAATAACTCGACAAGAGTGGTTTCATAGTTCAGTAGATATGCCTGAGTGCGGCCGGCTACCAGTGCGGCAATATTCTTTTCATGTCGGTGCTCGATCCTGTTCCTCAATCCCACAAAGAAGTCCAGGTTCGCCTTCCTGGGGTCGTTGGGAGTAAAAAACTCCATCATGAGGGCGCTAAGAGACTTGTACTTCCAATCACCATCTTCATGGCGAGTACGCCGCCCGCGAGAGTCACGAATATAGACATCTCGGCCAGCTTGCTCGAAATGGGCCTGTAAGAGTTTTAACCAGCCCATCGACATGTGGACAATGAAAGCTTCGAGCTGTCGTGCATCGCCCGAACGGTTGTACAGGTCGACTGCGAGCCGTACCTCATTTTTGGATGCTTGAAGAACATGCCACCAGTGCGGACGAGGAGCCATGGGGTGAGACTATGGCAGTAGTGGTCGGCTCGTCGGAGGAGTCCCATCTTGTGCCATTTTAGAACGGATCGTACTGTCCGACCCCTTGACCGATTTGCTGGTTCAACGTCCCTATCCGTTGGAGAAGTTCGAATCGATCCTGCGCGATCTTGCGGGGCCAGTGGTAGCAATCTGCGACAGCTGCATCCAGACGCTTGTGCAGATTGAACAGGTCTGAATACGCCCCTTCGTCGACGCGGTTGTACAGAGCCGTCAGGCCGATCTGTTCGGTCCGTGAAATCTCCTGACGGCGGTTGATGAGGTCACGTGCTGCCTCTGCAACGTGCTGCCTCTCGGCTGACGTTGGGGAAGGCCAGGGATATGTCTCGAATGCAGTAGACGGCGTGAACCGCAGGTCGTCCTTCATCGTCGATGACTCATTCCATACCCACGCGTCGAATGCCGTAGAGGTTAAGATTCCAATCGAATAATCGTCGTCGAAAGCGAATGCTCCGACTAAGTTGCTTGGGCACCAGTCCTTGTCTGCCCAGGTAAACAGCAGACGCTTGCCGGTCAGTGTCGACACAAGATAGCGAGACTTCGATGCGAGAGCCTTACGCATCTCGGGTCTGGGCCGCCAAAACTTCCACCAGATCTTTCGTAGCTCCGGGTCGTTGTCACGTTCCGGCTTAACTGTCTTCCGAAGCACTGCCAGGGAATTTGGATACTTCATAGCCTCTTCTAGAGGCATAGTGCCAAAATCAATAATCCATCGGCTTGGCCGCGCTTCGACTACGTCGGCTATGTCGTCACTCGTGATGTAGCGACGCACAACGTTTTCTTCTCCGGAAGCGCGCAGGCTGGCAGCGATTTTGTCATTAATGATGAACCCCTCTCCGGTTGGCTGGCACCCAATGAAGGATTTACCTTTGTTCGCAGGCAGCTTGTATGGTTCCGGGAGGGTAGGACCGGGCTTAAGCTTAGAGTTGATCGCCTCGACCTGCACTCCGTCGAGATAGAACTCTGTCACCGGCGCAGGCGGGTTCTTCACCCAGTTAGTAAGGGAGACAAATACTTTGGCCTCTCCAGGCCACCTCTGGGTAGATACGGCATCAGTGATGACACCACCCTTATCTACGATGTAGCGCAGCGAGGCCAGTCGATGCTTGTTCTCGCGAAGAGTGTTCGTTGATACGAACCCTGCTCGCTGACCGTCGTTGAGATGATCGTGGGCCCTGCGGAACCAGTACGCGCAGAAATCAACAACCCCTACGGAAGGAAACCCGTTCTTCAGCTTCTGTAGGTAAGGCTCACCCAGCTCACCGCGAATTTTTCGGTCGCCGACAAACGGTGGGTTACCGACAATGCAATCAACCTCAGGCCAGGACCCAAACACCGCATCGCCGATGGTGATACCAGCAAGATTGACCAAGGGCAGGGGAGGTTCGGCGTCGCCATACTGGTCCATCATTTGGCGGTGCCCCATCCACAGGGTGACACGAGCAATCAGCACAGCAGCCGGCTGGATTTCGATGCCATAGAAGTTGTTCAGGCGCACATATGGATACGGTCCGGGGGGCATCGGCAACCCGGTCTCGGCAGCTAGGTCTGCGATGCGTTGTTTGCAGGTGGACTCAAGGCGGCGCAGTTCGCGGTAGGCCACGTAAAGAAAGTTGCCGCAGCCACAGGCCGGGTCAAGGACTCGGAAGGAACACAGTTCTTCCAAGACGCGAAGGGCCTCAGCGGGGGTCGAGGCGGCGTCGATGCGGTCTTGCCAGGGGCGAACGATGGTGGGGTCGACAATCTTCATGATGTCGACTTCGTGAGTGTAGTGAGCGCCCAGTTTGCCGCCGATAATGCGTTCCATCAGCGATCCGAAGATTGTGGGTTCGACCTTGCTCCAGTCGTACGTAGTGGCCTCGTAGAGAGCATCAAGCTCCTCTTCGTTCAGCTCTACGTATGCGGGATCGGCGAACAGTTGGCCGTTGACGTATCGAGTGCCGGCCAGGATGCCTCTGCGGTGCTGATCTCCCTTCTGATTGAGCACTTTGAACAAGAACCCAAGTGTCTGCGCTGATTCCTCGGCGCGACCACGGAGTTTGGCTACGGTGTTCTGAAACGGTGCGCCGGCGAGAAGCCCGAGCTCTTCGGCGAACATCGTCCAAATCGACTGCATAGTGAACCGCTGGACTTCATCCGGCGGAGCAGCATTCCTGTCGATCAACGATCGATAGACTTCCCCGACCTTGTCGGCAGCCTGGGTAGTTAGTTCTTTGTGGAGCTGGGCGAAGTTGGGTCGCTGGTCGGCGCCAGCGAGGAACATAAGTGCTTCGTAACGGGATGGCAGTTCTTCAAGGGTGAAGGAAGCGCGGGGCGACTTCGGGAAGCGGCCTGGCTCCCAAATCTCGAACTGATGGAAGTTGCAGAGCACCACCCACCGGGCGGCGGGGACATCGGCATCATCATCCGCTGACTCCTCCCAGTACCGCTTGACCTGCTCGCGGGCTTCGGTGACGTGCACGTGGGGTGCCTTCATCTCGACGATGCAAATCCCTGGCCAATGCAGGTCCATGAATCCGGCCGAGGATTTGAAGGCTTCGAACTTGGCTCCTACCTCCAGCCGGTCGGAGCCGTAGGCGTCGAAGAGCATGTTGAGGAAGGTCTGAGCTTCGCTCTTTTCGCTGCCCTGGTAGTTGCGCCACTTCTTGTGGAACTTGACCAGGGCTTTCTGAATCTCTTCACCGCTACGCACAGCGGTGACCCTATGTCACCACTGGGAGAGGGTCACAGTCACACCAGCCTCAGTTCGTCTCCGCTGAAGTAGGCATCCTTCTGTAAGCGGGTGCGTGTGCGCTCAAGTTCCTTGAGTGCGTCGGCCAAGGCGAGCTGCGCGTTGTGTTCTTCTGGGCTGTTGCCGAGGCGCTTCTTCGCTTTCTTCGCGCGCGTAATAGCGTGCTCGATGTTCACCAGTACGTCTGAGACTTCGGACATCGCAAGCTCATGCGCAGCCTGGGCTGCGGAGCGTGGGTCGTGTGCCGGGGCTCCCATGTACCTCCACCTTGCCCAGTTGACGGTTTGCTAATCCACAGCGTAATGGCCTGCCCCCGTCAGAAGCCAAAACCCGCGTGAGTCGACATCTTCTTGATCTTCACTCCAAAGGACGCAGGTCTTCCGGATCTCGCCTCCAGCCAGCCCGGAGGTCTCCCTAACCCGTGGTCTTAAAAGCTGAAGCAGGTGTCCCTGTGCTCAAGCATGTGTGTCCGTTGTTAGGCACGGTACGTGCAGCGGAGGCACTCGGAAAATGGCGCTCTTGTTGTCTAAACAACAATAATGCAGAATGGACAAACTGAGAGCCGATATGAAGGGGGCGCGGCATGGACGACGAGCTGCATCGCACTGCATGGGAGATGAGCACCGACGGCGCCGATTGGCACGAGATCGGGCAGGAACTCGGCTGCACACCGGACGCTGCACGATTGATGGCGCAACGCTACGAACGCGACACCGACGCCGCGGCCGCGAAGAATCAGTTCTCCCTGTTCGACCTGTAACACCGACCTGCGGCCTAACACCCGCCGACGAAGGGGGCTTCACCATGAGCTTTTTCGTGATCCTGCTGATCTTTAACGCGCTCGCCACTACGAGCGCGATCGTGTGCGCCTCGCGCTCGTATCGCCGCCACGCGAGCACCGGCCGGGCGGTGCTCGCCGGCCTCGGCGGACTGATGATTCTGCCGCTGCTGTTCGTTCTGGCGACCGCCGCGGCTGCTCCTCGCGCCGCCCGACTGCCGTAGGACCCAGCACCAACAAAAACACTAAAACCGCAGGTCAGAAGTGGTTTTATGTCGGAGTTCCTAGTAGAATAGACCTCACGAGTCGTCCCGTCGGATGGGGATGCTACGCCCAGAGTCGGGGGCAGTCGAGGAGGTCGCGTGACGGGGGAAGACGCCCAGCAGGGGGCATTCGGTTCCGAGGATCAGGGAGGACAGGGCGGTGGCGCAGAGCGAGGAATTCACAACACAGGTCGAGGGGATCGACCTGACGATCGCGGCCGAGACCAGGCGGATTCTGGTCGAGTGGCTGGGCGTCGATCCGGCGACCGAGCAGGAGCGGATCGACCGGGAGGCCCTGCGCCTGCAGCAGCTGACCGAGGACGCGGCCGAACAGTTCGAGCAGGCGAACCCGACCGCCCCGGACGGGACTTACCAGGACGCGGTCCGCGCGAAGGAAACAGCGTGGCGGGCAGCGCGGGAGATGGTCCTGGAGAACGAACTGTATCCGCAGGTGACCCCCGAGATGCAGGCAGCGCAGGAGGAGTTCGAGGCGTTTCTGGATCAGCGGATCGAGCAGCGCCGGGAGGCAGCCCGGACAGCGCAGGACCCGGATCGCTGGCGGACTCGGAACGTCAGGCCGAACCCGACCGCGGGACGGGTCGTGGAACGGGTGTGGGTGACGAAGCCGGGATGGTTCCTGTCGCTGGCAGAAGCCCTGATCGCGCAGCGGATCGAGGACAACCAACCGGTACCGATGACCTCCCGCGACCGGTTGGCCGACGAGCTGACGGCGCTGATCGAGGACGAGATGCGGCGCAACCCACCGCAGGACCCGGATCTGCCGTTCTGATCCAGGCGCAGTGGGCACAGGCCCGCGATCAACTGTTCGACCTGCGTAAAGAGGGTGAGAAGCTCACCGAGCGTTTAGCCGAAGCCGAGAGGGCTCTGGGAGCCGCGCAGGAACGCGGTCTCGACCGGGGTATCGAGGTCAACGGTCAGCGCGTCACCACGTTCACCGAACGGCTCGACCGTCTGCGTGGACGCTGGCGTGAGCTGCGGGCGCAGGAAGGTCGGCTGCGCAGTGAGCTGCACGCTCTGGGTATCGACCCGGAGGCCGTCCCCAAGCAGACGGTGCGCGAGGTCGCCGCCGCACAACCGGCCTGGCGGGAGCATCCCGCAACCGAGCGGCAGTTGCGCACCCTCGAGCGCCTGGCCGCGGAGACGAACGTGCCGTTCGTCCTCGACGACGACATCACCAAAGGCCAAGCCCACGATCTGATCGCGGCGATGCTCGCCGGCAACCTGCCCAACGCCCAGTTCACCGACCGTCCCGCAGGGCCGATGTTCATCCCGGCCGCGACACCGGCCGAGCCGGCCACACCACCTGCCCCAGCCGCTGCCGAGACATCCCAGGACGAAGAACCGCAGGTCGAGCAGCCGCGGCCGCGACCGCGGATCGACCCCCTGGCCGACGTCGAGCGCCGGGTGCTCGAACGCCTCGCCGAACCGGACACCGACGCCGACACTGCCGCCAACCCGCAGGTCAACACCGCAGCGCAGTTCCTGTC
>NZ_JAIFKB010000044.1:0-9809 GCF_019641445.1 Rhodococcus sp. DMU2021 | reverse complement strand
GTCAGAAGAGCCGTGAGCCAGACCCGCCCACCAGACCCATCCTGCGCCCACCGAGCCGAGACCGTCACGCCCATCAAGGAGTCAGACCAACCGGTCCACGAGATCCATAGTGAAGAGCCCCGTATCCTGACCGCGCTGGGACTACCGCCCGATGAGCGGGGCACTAAATCTGTGCAAGTCAGGAGTTCGGCATCGGTGTGCGCCGACCCGACGTGTTCGATGATCTCGACCCTGCCGCGGATTTTGCGGGCGACCCGGACCGCGACCGCTCCCGATGCGGTCCGCACCTTCCGCACTTATGTCACGGCCGGGACGCTACCTGATTAGTACCCCACTCCACCCGACAGGACTGGCGAACATGCAGGTCACGAAGCCGTGCATCTATCTACCCGTCGGTAATGTCCTAACTCGGACCTAACTCGGGCGAGACAGGTTCCGTTCATACCAAGATAGTTACTTTGCCAGTGCAGATTCCTTCATCGATTTGCAGTCGCATTCGAGGGTTTCCCAAGGCATTCGGAGCGTCTCTGCGCCTCATACTCTTTGCATTGGACGCTGATCGAGACGAGCAACAGACCCGCTAATACCCACAGCCACGGGCGACCAAACGCGTTATTCAGCTGAACTACAGCCGGCAGCACGGCAAGGCACACCCACGCGGGAAGAATTGAAGGAGTCCCAAATCGGGCACCCGCTCGTCGCGGCAACAACCAACACCAGGTCCAGGCCCAGATGCCCAAGAGGATCAACCCCGCCAGGCCAAACTTCCAAAACAAATCGAATGCGAGGACATTGCTTGTACCAGGGATGACTCGGGCTCGAAGAGGATCATAGACCGACAAAATCGGCGAACCAGTCCAAGACAAACTGCCGCCATTCGCATTCTTCACCGCAAGTATATCGAGCTGCCTTGTATCGAGCGAAGAAACTGCTTTTACCCGGTCTACCGATGATAATGCTCGATACACAAACCAAAACGCGAACGTCCAGCAGAAGCCGATTATGAGCAGGATTGCGATTCGAGACCGGCGAACCGCCGGAATACACACAAGTACGACGGCAATTAGTATCGCAAGCGCAGAACGAGTAAATATAACCACAATCAACGGAGCAAGAAGAAGCGCGTACCCATTGAGCCCAAGGGTTAGTGCCGCAGCAAACAACATCGCAGCAAACATCGCAAGCCAAGTCGCCTCAGCAAAGAACAATACTGGCCGGAGCAACCCAGCTACTCTTTCTCCGCTATTTTGTGACGCGGCGGGGAGTATCAGAACCTGGACGACTGATCCCACGATAACTACCCAAACCGATCCTTTTACAACTCTCCGCAACTGACTTACGCGCAGCGAACTAAGCAAAATTACGCTAATAAGCAGAAGCGTCACGTTTGAAACGATTTGGGGCAGGTAGCTTACCCTTCCGGGGGCGCCAAACATTGCAATTGCGGGGATGACCGCAAGAAAACACGTCGCAATAAGGAGCGCGACTAGCGAGATGTATCGGGAGTATCGCGCAAGCCCGAGGAGAATAACCGGGGCTAAAAATAAGCCAACGACGTGGCTTACGTAGAGCGAGTAACCAACCGCATCAATGGTAAGCCGGTCTAATGAACTGCCAAGAATGAGGAGTAAAGCGCATCCAATCGCAAATCCATCCGCAGGAACAGAATGGCCACCACCCCCCGATCTATAGAAGCGAAAACGGTTTGCCGCGTCGTTCACGAGATTACCAGTTTGCGCTACGTCCGCTCCGCCCATGTCACCGCTTCCCGGTCGCAAAGCTTGCGCTGATAGTGGAACGTAGAAAGGCTGCGGGATCGGCGAAGTCGTCCGAATACCGCCATCCGGACTGCGCGCTCTTACCATCGTCTCGCAAAGTTGACAATTTCTGCAGGTCACCCACAACGTCCACTTGCCGTCCCGCGAGAAGAGCTGCAAGGCCTGGGTGAAACCGCATAGTATGAACGCTCTCGCAGCTCATTAAGAGTCGAAAAGGTTCGACGCAACTGTCCCATTCGCACACCGTGGCGATACGCTGAGGGTCTCCTCCCCGGTTCAACGTTGCAGAAACCACATCATTCGCAATTCTCTCGTCGCTAGAGTGAAATAGAAAGATCTCAACCGATTTGCCAGCAGAGGTCCACTCCGCCACCATGCACGCCAAACCCTCTATTTCTTGTGCCCGTTCAGCTTCTCGGACCGAATCACCAGGCAAGAATGTAGGCCACCGGTACCTATCCAAGAGCACTAACGCGTGAACATCAGGACGCACGTCGATGCTGTCCTTCATTGCAGAAAACAAGGTACTTGCAGGGTCGCGCACTAGGACTGCATCGACGCCACTTCCTGCCAGGGTTTGACGACTACGGCGATCTCGGACCGAAACCTTGTGTACCCTACGCAAGATAGAAATGACTGCACGCGATACTAATCGACTGCTGTAGAAGTGCTCTGAAACGCCGATTCCATGAACGACAGTATCGTATCCGCGCAGGCGTGCGATCGCTATCTTCGCGCAGTATTCTAGAACGAGTCGATGAACATTTATATCGTCGCGCTTTCCTTCAAGGAGGCCACCACCGCCGAGGATAGCTACGCCGGACCCGCGCTGCAGCGCCTTAAAGGTGCGAATTATACCGCTGAACCCATCTCCACAGTACGCGAACCTTGCATGCGGGATATCGTTCTTAAGTAAGGTGAAATCTGGACGACGGCCAACAATAACAATGTCGTCAAAGTTATAATTATCGACGGAAGAAAGTATTCCTAACGCAACTATATCGTCGCCGAAGTTTGAGTTTCCGTAAGCTCCAATAAGCGCAAGCTCTGAGCCCTGGGCTAGATTCGTGATATTGCCAGGTGGCCCCGTTCTCCTCAGGCGCCTGGCTGAAGTGACGAGGTCTCCACCCAGAGCAAGGGAAACCGCGGTGAGTGCAAGAAAAAAGACGCGCAGCACCCGAAGTTTGTGTCTAAGAATCGATGACATCCAAGATTCCCCTTTGTAGCAATTGCAGGTTGTCCGGACTGAGATCGAGCGGGGTGAACTGCCCTGGCCATGAAAACTCTTCCATTCTTGCAAGTAGCCGCTCGACGCCTGCGGGGTCAGCGGGCTGAGCGTCAAGGATAGCGTTTGCGATATCTCGCGGATCCTTAACGTCAGTTGTCAATCCATACCCCGAATAGAACGGGGTTCCGTAACAGACAACTGGCTTTCCACGCTTAAGCGCTTCAAACCCCATCGTCGAAGCAAGTGTCAGAATGACATCGGCAAGATCGATTGCTTCTGAAAAGTGCATTCTTGGGGGAAGGAAAGAGACGTTTGGTAGATCTGCCACCTCCCGTAGGATCACGTTGTGGTGTGATGAAAGATGATGCGGGTGTGGCTTAATCCAGAGTCGATGCCCAACCGGCAGGGTAGTCGAGAGATACCGCAGGAAATGAACCTGGGGAATCGCATGGCGTTCCCTTACTGCAACCTGGAAGTCTCGCTCGTCGTGCATTGGGTATACAACGTTCGTTTCGTTCGGCTTCGGCTTGCCGCTCGTCGTCGGGATACGACGCAAGACCGCTTCCCTTAAGGTCCAGACGACCTTCTTGCTGTACCACCCACGGGGATAAATTCCGCGATTCTTTATTGTCACTTCCGCCGCCCGAATAATAGGTTCCTGGCGCGGACTTTGTAGTTTATTCTTGAAAGGAGGAAGGGGTTGCTCCGATAAGTCCGTGAAAGGTTCGGTCCCAGGTCTGTAGCCTTCCGTGCCAGGGAATGGCACGAACGGAGACGACATCTCAGGAAGGAGCACAAACCGGCCGTTCAAAGGAATGGCGTTGTAGTAGACACGGCGAATATCTCGACTCTTCGCCAATGCGTCGAAGGCAACTCGCAGAGTTTCGCCACCAACGGCTGAAACCAGAACATCCGGCTTCCACTCGCGCAGGACTTCATCCGCAATGCTCAATACAGAACGGCCGTGCGTGCGCCGAGAATTCGCCGGCGCGAAATGCCAGTCCCGATCGTAGTGAGGAACGAATGCCGCATCTGCAAAACCGGCTGCCCGTGCGAGATCGTCTCCGCGATTGCTAGCCTCGCCGGCCGCCCTGTACAAACTCTCGACGCCTGAACCGGCTAACCGGGGAAGCCAGGTGAGAACCCTGCAACTGTGGCCTTCTCGCTCCATCAATTGGGAAATATAGCGGTCGGCTTGCACTTCTTCTTCACCCAAAGCCAGGAACAGCACTCGACTCATGCAAGAATCTCGCTCTCTAAAGATCTTCTTAGAATTTCGACGTATTTACGCGAACATTCGAATCGTGTCTATGCTCGATACGTGATCTTATCACCGAGGTAATACGGCGTCGGAACTTACAGAGCTTAGAAGAACTCGGTCCGCGGCCTCTCGAACGGCCCCCCGGCCCCCTTTCGCCTTCAGTACGACACGAGCCACTTCGATTACCTCAGGCCTTGCGTCAGCTACCGCTATTGGCCATCCAACGTACTTCATACATTCGATGTCGTTTATGTCATTGCCGACATACGCCGCGTCGCCCGGCGGAATACCCATCTCGCACAACCACTCGACAAGGCTAGATAGCTTCTCGTCGATCCCTTGAAGGACATCGACGCGCAATTTTTCCGCTCGTCGAGATACTACTTTATTTTGTTCTTTCGAAAGAATAAGGACAGGGATCCCACTTTCGCGAAGGCGTGCCACACCCATTCCATCAGAACGATTCACCCTGACTGTCTCGCGACCTTCATCCGATAAATATGCAGTATCATCGGTATGAACACCATCGAAGTCAGTAATTAACGCACGAGCAGGGATGGGATCTGGTGTTGAAATTTGAGTCGCCATAGCCCGTGCGAGGTCCAAGTCGGTGGGGGTGTCGATCTCCAGTGAAGTCCACTCTGGAACCTCTTGGCCGATAGTCTTGCCAAAGAAGCGTGAACGACTTTCAATGAGCCCCTGCGTCTGCATGATGTAGAACGCCCCTGTCTCAAGGTACTGAGGTTCGAGGTCCTGACGTCGCTGACGCTTGAGACCGCTGTGATTCGCACCTACGAGCGTGCCGTTTTCAAGTCTCCAGATAAATCGGTGAGAATGGGTGACCGATAGGACCGTCGAAGCGGACTGCTCCCTCAGCCGAGTGATCGCGGAATCAAGATCTTCGGCACGTATGAATGGGCTCGTGCATTGCACAAAGGCCGTTATATCGGGTGTCTCACCCCGGTGCTTCAATGTGTCCAGCACATGGATCAGAGCGTCTTCCGATGATGCAGTATCCGTCGCTAGAAAATCTGGACGCATGACCACTTCGGCACCTGCTGATCGTGCTATTTGCGCGATCTCCTGATCATCGGTACTAACGACTACGGTATGGATCAGAGCGGCATCCCGGCACGTCTCAATCGCACGGACTACGAGCTCACGGCCGCCAACCTTCGCCAAATTCTTGCGCGGGATGCCCTTCGAGCCGCCACGCGCTGGAATGATCGCTACGACCTTCGGAAGAGTCACTTTCCCCCCATAACGGGCCTATTCGGACTGTTTGAAACGATGGATTCCAGCACACGGGACCAGCTTTCGTCCACAAGTGTGCGGTACCGGAGATGCATATCGGACGCCGCTTCCGGTCGATCGGTGACACGGCGGACCGCATCCACCCAGGGCTGATCATCGCTGGAGCTTACGATTCCTGGGTATTGTCGACCAGCCAAGTGGATCAGGAACTCCGTTTCCTCGCCCACAACTTGGGCGCCATGCTCAATCGCACGTACCGCTATACCGCTCTGCCAGTACTTACGATAGGGAATGACCACGGCGTCGCTCTTTGCCAGCACGCCATCCAACTCAGATTCAGACACAAATCTGTTGGTAACCGTCCATCCGGGAACCGCCGGCCACCCGCGCCCGACAATCTGAAGGCGGTAACGGTCCGGTTCGAGACCCGCAGCCAGGTCGGTCAAGACATCGAGGTTTCGGCTCGGCTTGAACTGCCCAAGCACCGTTACTACCTTCCTCTCCTGGACCGACTGGAGACGTGGATGCTGCTCGGTAAGTATGGGGTGCAAGGCTACAAGGGGACGAAACCCTAGCTCCGACTCAGTGGCTTCGGCGGCGGCCGAAGTATGGCTGATCCATTGCACACGACTAAATCGCTTCGCGAGCTTCTTCGAGAACGTTCCGGAGAATGCTTGCTTGCGGATTGGAATCGGATCGTGAGCGACGACCCAGGTGCGGTTCGCAGAACCACCCCAAAGCACTCCTTCTAGCCAGCCGTAGGCCGGCCACGCAACGATCGTAGGTGTGCCAGATTTCGCTCGCCGCCGAACCTCTTTGAGATGAGCAACCGCTCGCGCGGGGCGGGAGCGTGCGTCATCGATCGGCAGGGCGCTCTCCACGATCTGCGCTCGAACGCCCAACCGCGCAAACGTTTCTGTCAGCTCGACTGCGTAATGGTTGAGTGTATTCGGCAGACAGTTGAAGACCTGGATTTCGATGACGACACCGCCTCAATCGGTTCTCTATTTAGGAGGTAACCGGAACGGATCCGGTCCACTTCAATTTCGCGCGGGTCGCCTTTTCAACCTCAAGGAGATCGGCGTCCTTGTAACGGAGCGACTTTGCCACATGGGAAAGATCGCGCTTGAGTCGGCGAAGACCATCCGGTTCGAGAGACGCAGAATGGTCGGTCCCCTTCGAGGTCCGATCCAACGTGAAGTGGCGCTCTACAGTTGTTGCACCCAGAGCCATCGCAGCGACGTCAGCGGCGATCCCGAGGTGATGGCCAGAGAATCCGACCTCGCTGAGTTCGTCACCGTACGTGTCCTTCAGTCGCTTGACCTCAAGGAGTGCCAATTGGTCGAACGGGACGGGATACCCGGACGTGCACGCATACAGAACCACATCTTGGAGGCGACCTCGATCGCGCAGGAAATCGACGATCGATTCTTCCTCGGTGCGGGTCGTCATGCCGAGCGAGATATGGATCTTTCCGCCGTATTCGTCGGCCAGAATCCGAAGGACGTCGAAGTGAAGGTTGGTCGCGGACGGCACCTTGATGAAGTCAGGATTAAGTTCCGCTACTTCTGCCGCGGACGAAGTATCCCAAACAGAAGTCGAATACACCACACCCTGCTCTTCGCAGTGCTCACGCAGTTCCTTGTGCTGGTCGATGGTGAACTCAAGGAAATCGCGGTGTTCTCCGTACGACGCCCCAAAACTATGCATCGGATTGGGATGCGGTGTGTTGTATTCTTGCTCCGTGAAGAGGACACGGTTGTCGCGCTTCTGAAACTTGACTGCATCTACCTCACAGAAGTTTGCAGCGACCGAGATCATCTTCTTGGCGACTGTCATGTCGCCGGCGTGATTGCAGCCAATTTCGGCGATGACGAACGGTTCGGGATGTTCGTTGGACATATTGTTTCCTTCCGAAGGACACGATTGCTTATTCCATGGCGAACGTGATCGCACTAGACGAATGGCGTTGCGTACCATCGACGCACCACGAGTGGTCAAAATTTACGTAAGGACGTCGGCGTTCGTAACGCGGAGCGTATGGAGACGTCTTGCATGCCAACACGATCCTGCGTGCGACCTACTGTTACTCACTGCGGGGTTCATCACCGCAGAGCCTTGCGGACGTCGACCGAGATTTAACTTCGCCCGCCCACACGAGACCTGGTCCCCAGATGTCCACCGGTCTCACCGCCGGAATATGAGAAGTGGATTTGCCTGCCACTGACATCGGTTGCTTCCTCCCCGAAACGTGCGTACGAAGTGTGGCTGCCGAGCTCCTACGCCCGACCGCCGCAGCTCGCGTCGACCGTTCCTCCCCAGGTTTCGGTCAGTCCGAGCTTCTTTGTGTCCTTATGTTTCATATTCGAGCATAGGCAGCGTACTCGCATCCTGAGGAGCGGTGCTGTTCCAGGAGCATGGCGTCTCTTCCTGTGAAGGATCACGTCACCTTCACCTGCTAGCGCTGGTCAGAACGACGGGCGCCTTGCTGCGCTGCGGTTACTGGCCAGTAGTTCTAGATCGTCCGTACCAAGGCATAGTGAACAATGTCACACTGTTGCTACCAATTAACGAGTCCAGTTCGTGACATGTACGGGAGAGTTCGGCATTCCCCACCAATCCCGAGAGACATCGCGACTATCCCTGCGGTAGACGACCTGCTTCGAGGGCTTTGCGTAGACGAGGGGCCGACTGATCCTTCGGAGACAGTTCGTACTGAAGGGTTCGGCCATCCGCGCCGACAGTGGGCCAGTCGATCCCGATCTCCGGATCGAGTGGGTACACCTCGTGCTCACGGTCGGGGTCGTAGCCCGTCGAGCACAGGTAGACGACGGTCGAGTTGTCCTCGAGTGCAAGGAAGCCGTGGCCGAGGCCCTCGGGCAGGAAGATCGCGCGCCGGTCCTTCGTGTCGAGCAGCACCGAATCCCACTGCCCGAAGGTCGGCGACCCCACCCTCAGGTCGACGACAACGTCGAGCACCGACCCCGACACGCACGTGACGTACTTCGCCTGTCCGGGAGGGACATCCGCGTAGTGGATGCCGCGCAGTACTCCGGCGGCGGAGACCGAGCAGTTCGCCTGCGCCAACTCCAGGGGACGGCCGGCAGCGTCGGTGAAACTCTCCTGCTTGAACCATTCGAGGAACACGCCCCGGTCGTCGCCGAACTGTTTCGGCGTGATCTCCCACGCCCCGGCGATCGCGAGTTCGCGGTACTGCACGTCAGTGCCCCTCTCGTTCCAGCAAATCGACCAGGTATTTTCCGTAACCTGACTTAAGCAGTGGCTGAGCCAGCATTCCCAACTGATCGTCCGAAATGAAGCCACGGCGCCACGCCGCTTCTTCCGGGGCTCCGATCTTCAGGCCCTGTCGGTCTTCGATCGTGCGTACATAATTCGATGCATCGAGCAGGGAGTCGAAGGTGCCGGTGTCGAGCCAGGCGGTGCCTCGCGGCAAGACCTCAACCTGCAGCTTGCCGGCCTCAAGGTAGGCCCGGTTGACATCAGTAATTTCATACTCGCCGCGATCTGATGGGCGTAGACTCCGGGCGATTTCGACGACATCGTTGTCGTAAAAGTAGAGTCCCGGTACTGCGTACGGCGATTTCGGTGTTGCGGGCTTCTCCTCGAGTGAGATAGCGCGACCTCTGTCATCAAACTCGATTACGCCGTAAGCGCTGGGATCAGAAACGCGGTATGCAAACACCGCGCCGCCGTCGATAGTCTCAAACCTTGCCAACTGCGAACCGATTCCTGGACCGTAAAAGATGTTGTCGCCCAAGATGAGTGCGACAGTGTCATCGCCAATATGCTTCGCACCGAGCACGAACGCCTGTGCAAGTCCATTCGGCTCGGGCTGCACTTGATAGGTCAGATTGATTCCGAACCGCGTACCGTCACCCAGTAGCCGCTGGAACTGTTCCGAGTCGTGCGGCGTAGTGATGATCAAGATGTCGCAAATACCGGCCAAGATCAGAGTCGACAAGGGGTAGTAGATCATCGGCTTGTCGTAGACAGGCACGAGTTGCTTGCTTGGCCCAAGAGTGATCGGATGAAGTCTCGATCCGGTCCCCCCGGCGAGAATGATTCCACGCATAGACCTAGTGTTTCATTACCGTTAGATAACGGCGAGTCGAAGCGACCAGCGGAGGTTGAGGATGAAGTTGCTCGTTACCGGTGGTGCCGGTTTCATCGGCGCGAACTTCGTCCATCAGACCGTCGCGGAACGACCCGACACGCAGGTCACCGTGCTCGACAAGCTCACCTACGCCGGCAACCGCGCCTCCCTCGA
>NZ_JAIFKB010000043.1:0-11243 GCF_019641445.1 Rhodococcus sp. DMU2021 | reverse complement strand
AGATTGGTCTGCACGAACGGTGCGGGGTTCGCCAGGGAGTTGTCGTTGTGGGATTCGGCGGCGAAGTGCACCACCAGATCGGTGTCGGCGACGAGCCGGTCGACCAGCTCGGCGTCGGCGATGTCACCTTCGACGAAGGTGATCGTGTCGGCGACGGGGTCGAGGGAGGCGCGGTTGCCGGCGTAGGTGAGCTTGTCGAGCACGGTGACCTGCGTGTCGGGTCGTTCCGCGACGGTCTGATGGACGAAGTTCGCGCCGATGAAACCGGCACCACCGGTGACGAGCAGCCTCATTGGCGCAAGCCTACTCATGCGAGACTGTCCGACATGCGCGGAATCATCCTCGCGGGTGGGACGGGCTCGCGTCTGCATCCGATCACCCAGGGCGTGAGCAAGCAGCTCGTGCCCGTCTACGACAAGCCGATGATCTACTACCCGCTCTCGACGCTCATGCTCGCCGGGATCCGCGACATCCTCATGATCACCACCCCGCACGACGCCGGACAGTTCCGCTGGTTGCTCGGCGACGGTTCGCAGTTCGGCGTGAACATCACCTACGCGATCCAACCCTCACCCGACGGCCTGGCACAGGCCTTCGTGCTCGGCGCCGACCACATCGGAACCGAGCCGGTCGCATTGATCCTCGGCGACAACATCTTCTACGGCCCCGGCCTCGGCACCCAGCTCAAACGCTTCGCTCACATCGACGGTGGTGCGGTGTTCGCGTACCGGGTGTCCGATCCGTCGGCCTACGGGGTGATCGAGTTCGACTCCACCGGCCGCGCCCTGTCGCTCGAGGAGAAACCCGACGACCCGAAGTCGAACTTCGCGGTGCCGGGGCTGTACTTCTACGACAACGACGTCGTCGAGATCGCCCGGTCGCTGAAGCCGTCGGCGCGCGGCGAACTGGAGATCACCGACGTCAACCGCACCTATCTCGAAGCGGGGAAACTGCAGGTCGAGGTGTTGCCGCGCGGTACCGCCTGGCTCGACACCGGCACCTTCGACTCGCTGCTCGACGCGTCGAACTACGTGCGCACCATCGAACAACGTCAGGGATTGAAGATCGGTGCGCCCGAGGAGGTCGCGTGGCGTCTCGGGTTCATCGACGACGAGCAACTGCGCGCCGCGGCCGAGCCGCTGGTGAAGTCGGGCTACGGCAGCTACCTGCTGGATCTGCTCGAACGAGGAAAGGACCGCTAGGTTGCAGTACCGGGAACTGACGATCGCCGGGGCGTGGGAGGTCACGCCGAAACAGTTCGGCGACGACCGGGGCGTGTTCCTCGAATGGTTCAAGCAGGAGAGTTTCACCGACGCCGCCGGCCGTCCCCTGGAGTTGGCGCAGGCGAACTGCTCGGTCTCCGCCGCCGGGGTGCTGCGCGGCATCCACTACGCGGATGTGCCTCCCGGACAGGCGAAGTACGTCACGTGCGTGTCGGGGTCGGTGCTCGACGTCGTCGTCGACCTGAGGGTGGGGTCGCCGACCTTCGGGCAGTGGGATTCGGTGCTGCTCGACACGAAGGACCGGCGCGCGATCTTCCTGTCCGAGGGCCTCGGCCACGGTTTCCTTGCACTCGAGGACAACTCGACCGTCGTCTACCTGTGCTCGACGGGCTACGACCCCGACCGTGAGCACGAGGTGAACCCGTTCGATCCGGAGATCGGGATCGATTGGCCGACAACGGGACCTGACGGCAGGTCGCTGACCTACGAACTGTCGGCCAAGGATCGGGCGGCACCCACCCTCGCCGACGCCCGCGAAGCGGGTCGTCTCCCGAGCTTCTGACGATTTGTGTGGATTCGACCCCGGTTTCCGGGGCTGGATCCACACTAATCGATCGGTACGGAACCGGAACCGCGGTCACTGCGTCGAACCGGATATGAACCTGCGAAACGCGTATCGCATCATGGCCGCTCAGGACGGCGTCATCACCCGAGCACAAGCACTGGACTGCGGAATGAGCGCTTCCGCTGTCGACCGACGAGTCGAGAACGGCGACTGGTTCGCGCTCGCACGCGGCGTCTACCTGCGTGCCGACCGGGAACGCACGCCGGCTGTGGCGCTACGGTCAGCCGTCTACGCGGCAGGTCCGGAAGCGGCAGCCTGGGGACCGAGCGCGGCATGGTGGCACGGACTGCTCGACCGCGCTCCTTCTCTCCGCTACGTGACCGTGCCGCAGAAGCGCACCCTCGCCCGACGCCACGGGGTGCGGGTACGCCGACGCGACCTCCAGCGACGCGACGTCGTCGTAGTGCGCGGTCTACCGGTCACCGCGCTGCCACTCACAGTGCTCGAAGCCGCCGTCGAACTGCCGACGGGTTCGGTGCTCATGGACCGCGCGCTGCAGCGTCACACCTCGCTACCCGCACTCGAGCAGGCACATCGAAGGAATCTCGGACGTCACGGCGCACCCCGCGCCGCTCATCTGTTGTGCTCGGCTCGCGAAGGCGGCCACTCCCAGGCCGAACGCATCTTCCACCGACTACTCCGTGGTGCGGGGTTCACCGGGTGGCGAGCACACGCGATGAGCTGCGGCTTCGAGATCGACGTGGTGTTCGACGCCGAGCGGGTCGCGGTCGAGATCGACGGGTGGGCCTGGCACCGCGACGCCGAGCGACACCGCCGCGACGCCGAGAGGCAGAACGTCCTGATCAACGCCGGCTGGCACGTGCTGCGCTTCACCTGGCACGCGATCACCCAGGAACCCGACGAGGTGGTGCGGCAGATCCGTCAGGCCCTGAATCGGACTTCGGTGGGTTGAACCCCGCTGAGCGGGGTCGGATCCACCCGAATCAGCGGAGGCGGAAGATCACGACGCGCTGGACGACGAAGTTGATCACCGTCGCGACGCCTTGGGCGACGACGAAGGCGAAGGGCGTGACCCACCACTCGTCGCCGAGGGCTTCGTTGAGTACACGGTTGATGCCGACCTGTGCGGCGAACGTCACTGCGTAGAGGACCACCACGGCTGCGAAACGAACGCGGCTCGGCGGGGCCTTGAAGGTCCAGCGGCGGTTGACCAGGTAGGCGGTGGTGGTGCCGGCCACGAACGACAGGGCCTTCGCGACGTCGCGCGTGACGCCCAGGGCCATGAGCAGGACGTACAGGCCGTAGTCGACGATCGCCGAGAACCCACCGGTCAGGACGAACCGTGTGAGCTGCGTCTTCAGGTCCAGCGCTTCGTCGGCCGTCGAATCGGTCAACGGCAGTTCGGGAGCCAGTGGGGCGTGATGCTCCGGCAGCGGCTGCACATGGTCGTGGGATTCCGGCACGCAGACGAGGGTAACGCCCGTGAGGAACAGCATCTTGCCGGGTGACCAGGACACACGGGTAGCCTTTATCCCGATGTCCACGACAGCTACGGAGCAGGCGAGCGAGCCGCTCCCCACCCAGACCCGCACCCTGACCGGCTGGGGGCGCACTGCGCCGACCACCGCAGAGGTGCTGTCCACCCCCGACGTCGAAGTGATCGCCAAGGCGGTCGCGCGGGTCGCGGAAGACAACGAGTCGAAGCCGTCGCACCTGCGGCGCGGCGTGATCGCACGCGGGCTCGGACGCTCCTACGGCGACCCCGCGCAGAACGCGGGCGGGCTCGTCGTCGATATGACGGCGCTGAACAAGATCCACAGCATCGACCGTGACTCCCGCAAGGTCGTGGTGGACGGTGGTGTGAGCCTCGACCAGCTCATGCGCGCCGCGCTGCCGTTCGGTCTGTGGGTGCCCGTCCTGCCGGGCACGCGCCAGGTCACCATCGGTGGAGCGATCGGTGCCGACATCCACGGCAAGAACCACCACAGCGCGGGCAGCTTCGGCAACCACGTCAAGTCCATCGACCTGCTCACCGCCGACGGCCAGGTCCGCACGTGCACCCCCACCGGGCGCAACGCCAAGCTGTTCTGGGCGACCGTGGGCGGAATGGGTCTGACAGGCATCATCCTGCGCGCGACCATCGAGATGACCCCCACGGAGACGGCGTACTTCATCGCCGACAGCCGCCGCACCGAGTCGCTCGACGAGACGATCGCCCTGCACAGCGACGGTTCGGAAGCGAACTACGACTACTCCAGCGCATGGTTCGACGCCATCTCGCCGGAGCCGAAGCTCGGCCGCGCCGCAGTCTCCCGAGGCAACCTCGCGAAGCTCGACCAGCTGCCGAAGAAGCTGCAGAAGGACCCGCTCAAGTTCGACGCGCCGACCCTGCTGACCCTGCCCGACGTATTCCCGAACGGGCTGGCCAACAAGTTCAACTTCTCGGTGATCGGTGAGCTGTACTACCGGAAGACGAAGAACGCCGACAACCAGGTCCAGAATCTGACGGCGTTCTACCACCCCCTCGACCTGTTCGGGGAGTGGAACCGCGGCTACGGACCCAACGGCTTCCTGCAGTACCAGTTCGTGGTGCCGCCGGAAGCGGTCGAGGAGTTCAAGAAGATCATCCGCGACATCCAGGCGTCGGGACATCACTCGTTCCTCAACGTGTTCAAGCTGTTCGGTGAAGGGAACAAGGCTCCGCTCAGCTTCCCCATCCCCGGCTGGAACATCTGCGTCGACTTCCGGATCAAGCCGGGCCTGAACGAGTTCGTGCGCGAACTCGACAAGCGGGTCCTCGAGTTCGGTGGTCGCCTCTACACCGCGAAGGATTCGCGGACCGACGCGGAGACCTTCCACGCCATGTACCCGCGGATCGACGAGTGGCTGAAGGTGCGCCGCTCCGTCGACCCCACGAACGTCTTCGCCTCCGATATGTCCAGAAGGTTGGAACTCCACTGATGATCAACGCCGTCGGCAATCCCCAGACCCTGCTGCTGCTCGGTGGCACCTCCGAGATCGGCCTGGCCATCGTCGAGGAGTACCTCCGCAAGGCACCGGCCCGCGTGATCCTCGCGGCCCTGCCCGGCGACCCGCGTCGTGAGGACGCCGTCGCCCAGGCGAAGTCCGCGGGTGCGACGCAGGTCGACCTGATCGACTTCGACGCGCTCGACACGGCGAGCCACCCGGCCGTCATCGACCAGGCGTGGAAGGACGGCGACGTCGACATCGCGATCGTCGCCTTCGGTCTGGACGCCGACGCCGAGGAGCTGTGGCAGAACCAGAGCAAGGCCGTGCGGGTCGCGGAGGTCAACTACACGGCCGCCGTCTCCGTGGGTGTGCTGGTGGGCGAGAAGATGAAGGCGCAGGGCTTCGGGCGCATCATCGCGATGTCGTCGGTTGCCGGCGAGCGCGTCAAGCGCGCCAACTTCGTCTACGGTTCCACCAAGGCCGGCCTCGACGGCTTCTTCCTCGGACTCGGTGAGGCGCTGCGCCCGTTCGGGCCGCGCGTGACCGTCGTGCGCCCCGGCCAGGTGCGCACGCAGTTCAGCGCGCACGTCGACGAGGCCCCGCTCACCGTGAACAAGGAAGATGTCGCGAAGCTCGCTGTCGCGGCCTCCGATCGCGGCAAGGAGATCGTCTGGGCGCCGGGCACCTTCCGGTTCGTGATGATCGTGCTGCGTCACCTGCCGCGCGCGATCTTCCGCAAGCTGCCGATCTGACAGACGTGCACCCTCTGCCCCGCCGGACCCGTTTCGGCGGGGCAGTCGTCTTTTCGGGGTCTACCGGACGTAGCCGGTTCCGCTGTGGATCATCCCGGGCGGCCCGTAGCACCAGTGGTTGATCGACCCTTCGTTCACGAAGACACCGTTCACGATGCCGTCCTGCCCCGCCTCGTTCGTCGCGTAGCCGACACCCGGCGCCCCGACGACGATGCACTGGTAGGGATCGACGCCGTGGTGGTCGTACAACCGGCCGTCGATGGGACCGCCGGGCGCACCCGGTTCGATCACCGGATACGCCGAGGCCTGCGCCGCCCCGAAGACGAGGAGAGGTGCCGTCGCGAGCGTTGCAAGGGCCGCACGAACTGCTTTACCTGTCATGATCTGAGCCTTCCGTTCGGATTCCCCGGGCGGTACCGACAGCCCGGTTTCCCGACGCAACTTCCAGGATGAACGTCCCGACCGGTGGACGGCGGCGTTTTTGCGGCGCGGATCGGGCCACCACTCGTCTCGCGGACGCATCTCTATGCTCGTGGGGTGCTCGCCGACACTCCTGTAGCAGTCGCCCCGTTACGCCGTGCCGTCTCGACGCTCGTGCAGTTCGTCTGCGCAGCGCTCGTCGCAGCACTCGTCGCCGCGGTGGGGCTGTTCGCTTTCGACCGTGTGCAGTGGCCGGCGTTCAATTCGTCGAACGTGACGCAGGCCGTCACCACCGTGATGCAGTTCGCGGCACTCGCCGTGCTCGGCCTGTCGATCTATCTGTTGCGTCGCCGCAGATGGGTGACGGGGGCGCGGGTGCTGTCGTGGGCGGCGCTGTCCGGCCTGGTCACCGCGACCCTCGGGATGCCGCTCGCCGCGACCCGCCTCTACCTGCACGGCATCTCCGTCGACCAGGAGTTCCGCACCCAGTTCCTCACGCGACTGACGGACAGCGCGGCGTTGCGCGACATGAACTACGCCGACCTGCCGTCGTTCTATCCGGCCGGGTGGTTCTGGATCGGTGGCCGTGTCGCGAATCTGCTGAATATGGACGGCTGGGAAGCGTTCAAGCCGTATGCGATCGGCTCGCTGGCGGTCGCGGCGGTCGTCGCGCTGGTGCTGTGGTCCGAACTGGTCCGCTCCGATCTGGCGGTGCTCGCCGCCACCGCGACGACGCTGGTCGTGCTGGCCTACGGTTCGCCGGAACCCTACGGAGCGGTGATCGCCGTGCTGGTCGCGCCGGCGTTGGTGCTGGCCTGGGGTGGTTTCCTACCCGCTACACGCGGTGGCCGGGGACGACAGGGTTGGGGTGCCGTCGTGGGGACGGGCCTGTTCCTCGGTCTCGCCGCGACCTTCTACACCCTCTATCTCGGTATCGCGGCGTTCGCGGTGACGGTGATGGCCGTCGTCGCGGCGTACCTCGCGCGTCGCGCCACCGGGTCGTGGCGGGCGGTCCTTCCGGTGCTCGTCCGTCTCGTGGTGATGGCGTCGATCGCGGTGCTCGTCGCGTTGATCGTGTGGGCGCCGTTCGTGTTCGACGTGCTGGGCGGTAATCCCCCGTCCGAGTCCGGGACCGCGACCCACTATCTCCCCGATGCCGGTGCGCGACTGCCGTTGCCGATGTTCCACATGTCCCTGATCGGACTGTTGTCGTTGCTGGGCACCGTGTGGCTCGTGGGCCGGGCGTCGTCGTCGCATCGGGCGCAGGCGCTCGGGCTCGGGGTGATCGCGGTCTACCTGTGGTACCTCGCCTCGATGGCGTTGACCGCCGTGGGCAACACCCTGCTCGCGTTCCGTCTCGAGGTCATCCTGCTCGTACTGCTCGCTGCGGCAGGCGCATTCGCCTTCGTCGACTTCTCGCGTTGGATCAGCCTGGCGACCAGCGAGAATCCGCGCGTGCGCAGGGTTCTCGTGGCGGTGGGTGCTCTCGGTGCGCTGGCGTTCACCCAGAACATCCCCCAGGTGCTCGGGAGCGAGATCACCGTCGCCTACACCGACACCGACGGGGCCGGTGAACGCGCCGACCAGCGACCCGCCGGAGCCGCGTCCTACTACGCCGAGGTGGACGACGTCCTGCTGTCCCAGCTGGGCGCCGAGCGTGACGACCACGTGGTCCTCACGGCCGACACGTCCTTCCTCGCCTACTACCCGTACTTCGGTTTCCAAGCCCTGACCTCGCACTACGCCAACCCGCTGGCGGAGTTCTCCGCGCGGGCCGCAGCGATCGAGGAGTGGTCGGAACTCTCCTCCCCCGGCGAACTGCTCGCCGCCTGGGAGGAGTTGCCGTGGAGAGCCCCCGACGCCGTCGTCTTCCGGCAGGGCGCCGAGGGCTACACGCTGCGTCTGGCCGAGGACGTCTACCCGAACGATCCCAATGTGCGGCGGTACACGGTGACCTTCCCCAAGGAACTGTTCGACGATCCCCGATTCACCTTGACCGAGGTGGGGCCGTTCGTCGTCGTCACCGCGACGGACGAACCGGCATGATGCGACGAACCCCGATGTCGCGCAACCACAATCCACCCCAGACCAGAATTCCGGTGTAGATCGGGAAGAGAGTCGTGCTGACGATGGGCTGTTCGGTGAGCAGATTCGTCGCGACAGCACCGCCGAGATAGCCGGTGAGGAGTACGGCGCCGAGGATTGCGGTAGGCGGCAGGACGTAGGCGATCAGGCAGACGAGTAGGACGACGCCGAACACCCGGTTGAGGCTCGGGTCGAACCCGAGATCGGCCATCGCTTCCTGCACCTGCGAAACGTTGGCGATGTGGATGATCGAGTCCCACAGCAGGAACAGGACGACGAGACCGCTGACGATCAGGCCTGCGATGCGGGCGGCGCGTGAGGGTGCCGCGGCGATGTCGTCGCGGGTGCCGGTGGTGGATGCGGTGAAGGTGTTCATGACGGCCTCCTGGTAGGTGGGCAGCGGTGCTGTCGCAGATACCGACCGGGCAGGAGCCGGAATCTCATCGCCGCTGCGGTAAGGTCGCGGCGAGTCGTACGGGGGGTACGACGGAATCGGGGGATTCGATGAGCGACGTTCTGTATGTGCCGATCCGACGCCGCGACAGTTCCGGGCACGTTCGGCTCGAGATGCGCACACTGCCCGACGGCCGGCTGGCGTTGCCCGCCTACACCTCACCGAAGGAACTGGTCCGCTGCTGTGGACCGCAGCAGCCGTGGATGGGCGTCGACAGCACAGGGCTGCAGGAGATCCACCGGACCACCGGGTACGACGTGGTCCTGCTCGACGGTCGACAACCACCGCCACCCCCGGTCGGGGACGACGACCGTCCGTTCGAGGCCCCACTCGGCAGGAGAGCGACCCGGTGAGCATCGACATCGGCGACCTCGACACGGTCGCGAAGCACCTGGCGACCGGAGCGATGGGCATCGACGAACTCGGATCCGATCCAGCACCGATACCCGACGCGGGTGCCGCCACAGCACTGCTCGTCGACGCTCTCGGGTCGATTGCTTCCGCGCTGGACGCGGCGGTCCGGTCGCTGGCCGATGCAGCAGACGCCGCCCAGGACAGTCTGCGCGCCTACCAGGACGCCGAGTCGCACACTGCTCAGGAGATGGCGAAGGCCGGTGAGGGATGAGCCTCGACACCCGAGTCTTCGGCGACCCCACCTCTTGCTACGCATGCGCGGATTCGCTCACTGCCCTCGCCACGGGTGTGAACGACCGACTGAAGGCGGCACGCGACGGACGCACCGAGTCCGAGTACGAATTCAGAAGCCCTGCGGGAGATGCGTTCCGCACGACGCTCGACCGCATCATCACGGGGACGACCGAGGCCGCAGACCAGATCGACGTGATCGCCGCTGCCCTGCGCGCATTCGCCGACGGACTCGTCACTGCCCGGTCACGCATGTCGCAGGCCGAGGCGACAGCGGCGGAAGCCGGTATTCCCGTGGAGTTCGGCGTCGGGATCGGTGAGCCACTCAACGTCGATCCGAACTCGTACGACATCGCACCCCAGGTACTTCGGGCGAAACAGATCGCAGCCTACGAGGCGGCTGCGGGGTTCGTTACGGAAGGTCGCGCGGCCGAAACCGGGGCGCACAGCGCGCTCGCGGAAGCCTTGCGCGGGCCAACGACGATCCTGAAGGACGCAGAAGCCCAGTGGGAATGGCTCTTGGCGCATACCGTGGGCGGATACATAGCGACGACAGTCTCCGAGCTGTCGAAATGGGGCAACGAAGCCGCTACGCGAGGTGCGACCCTCGCCCGGCTGCGTGAGCTTGCTGCCGAAGCGGCGCGACTTGGCGATCCGTACCCGGAAGCCACAGCGGCCCGGGCTGTTCGGGCCTTCCAGGGCGGAGCGGACGATGCAGCGCGGTTCGCTGCGGAGAACTCTCGCTTGCTTGCGGGGCTCGGTGACAACAAATTCATCGAATCCTTCGGTCGCACCGCCGGCGACTATTTACCAAAAGGTTCGGCATTGGCACAGTTCGGCTCGAAGGTGCCCGTCGTGGGAGGCGTTCTCACCGGACTTCAGACTGCCTACGATGTAGCAAATGCCGAAACCACCGGAGACGCAGTCAAAGCGGTTGCGAAGGATGTCGGTGGTTTCGTCGCCGGAACCGTAGCGACCGAGTTGATACTCGCGAGTGCAGCAGGCGGTCCTGTCACCCTTCTCGCTGTTGGCGCCGGGGTCGGTGTCGCGTTCGGTGTGGGCGAAGTGATCGAACACTGGGACGATATCTCCGGCGCTGCCGGTTCCGCGGCGCGCTGGGTGGGAAATCTCTTCTGAGGACATAAATGAATACAACCGACCTGCCCGCGATTCCCGATCCAAACACCGGAGAGCCGCGACCACCCCGTGCGCCACGCATCTACCAGAGAATCGAGCACACGCCGACCGACAGATCCCCACGGAAGCCTCCGGAAGCGCCGGAACATCTCGGACCCGTTCTCGAATGGCTCCAGCCCACCGCCCGTGACCAGTACACGAGCGCGCTCTTCATCGTGGGCATCTCGGTCGCGTACCTCACCCTTGTCGACGGAGGCCTTCGCTGGACCCACATGTGGGTCATGTGGGTCATCATGGCTGTGGGTGCGTGGGTGATGTTCGGCGCCACCAAAAACCATTGGACCGCAGTCGGATCCACCTGGGTGCAGTGGCGCGACGATTGGGTTGACACCTATCACCTCACCCGCATACGATTTTCAGCCGACGGGCCGAACCGCGTTCTCCGTTTGAAAGATGCACACGGCAACAAGATCCACTCGTTCAAGATCAGCGAGATCCAACGCAACCCCGACCTGTGGGACCTGGTCTACAACGGCATCCTCCACTCCGTCGCCTCCGGCAACTGCGACATCGACGCCAAAACCCGCCACATCCTGAAGATCCCCTACGAACTCGGGCCGCGCCCAACCAGAAGCGAACGCACTAGAGGACGACGCCGCAGATGGTGAACCCCATCGATCTACCCCCGATGCCGGATTCGATCACAGGCGAACCCCGCCCACCCCGGGCGCCCCGCATCTACCACGGCACGGAATACACACCAGTCAAGCGCTCCCCACGAAAGCCGCCCGAGGCACCGGATCATCTCCGGCCCGTTCTCGAATGGCTCCAGCCCACCGTCCGCGACAAGTACACTAGCCTCAAACTTTCGTCTGGCTAGGCTGACCTGCGGATAAGTCGTAGGTGGCTGCGTTGTCGGATGAAGGCATGAGGGATCGCCGGCGCTGCGTTCGCCGGTTCTCCATGATTGC
>NZ_JAIFKB010000042.1:0-8396 GCF_019641445.1 Rhodococcus sp. DMU2021 | reverse complement strand
AACTCGACCGCCTGGCGCCGGAACTCCTCCGAGTAGTTCTTTCGTGACATGACTGAAGATCATCTCGCTTCCCCAGCAGATGCTGGATTCAGCGTGTCCAAGAACCGGGGTCAAGGCCCCACCGCCCCGGCACTACTGACAGCCATCCGCGAGCCGAGCTGGCGGACCGCCCGGGATGGGTCGATCGGTTCGACCCCGACACGGGCGAGCAGGTTCCCGCCGTCGGTGGTGCCGTCGATCGCCGCGACCTGCGCATCGGTTCCCAGGCGCAGAGCGGTGGCCAGGCCGAAGCAGGTCGTGGTCGCGGCCGCTCCCCCGGATCCGGCCACCACGATGGCCGAGACCTGTTCGGGCTGCTCGATTTTCGGGCTACGCCGAAATGCAACAACGTTGTTCATCGGTTCTCCACGTTCGCGATCTTCACGCCGCCGTCGGCGGGCATGGTGGTGATCCACTGCTTGTGGATTCCTTCGTCTCCCACAGGCGGGAACTTCAGCAGCACATCGACCGACCAGCGGTTGGGGTCCTCGGTCGGCAGCACGGTCACGCAGTGCTCGGTCCCGACCGGCACAGCGTCGATGAAGCTCTGAATATCGCTGCCGGGCAGGACCATCAGCTCCGCGACGGCCTCGCCGTCCCGCTGGACGTAGTAGGCGTGCTCGAACGCCTGGATCACCGCCGGACCGGAATCACGTCCACCGGGGCCGTTGCCGACGATCCGGCCGGGTTCGTCGACCGGGGCGCACCACGCCGGGGCCGCCGCGGTCGCGGTCGTCGAGGGGGTGGTCGAGGGCGAGGCCACCACCGAAGAGGACGGCAGCGGCGGCGCCTGTGGTTCGTCGGTGCTCCCGGCCATCGTGGTCACCACCGCAGCGGAGACCACTGCCAGCACAGCGACACCGCCGCCGACGAGCATCCAAGTGCGGGACCGATCGCCGCCCCGCTTCGCGGGAGCAGCGGCAGCGGTATCGGTGACCGGCACGGCGGGGGCGCTGGTGGGGGCCTCGGCCGACTCGGGGGCCGGAGTCGGCCGGGGAGGACGGGCTCGGCCGATCGCGGACTTGAGACCCCCACGGCTGCGCTGCGAGATCACCAGCGGACCTCGCGGAATGTGGACGCGCACCCAGTCCGGGGCGGTGGCATACGGGTCGTCGCCGGCCTCCGTGTCAGGGTGTGGGGCGGCGCCGTCCGGGTCCTGTGGGATCGGGGCCGGTGCAGTGTCGGCGACGGGGGTCTCAGCAGTGCCGATCGGCTCCAGGTCGGTCTGGATGACCGCATCGTCGTCGGATTCCCAGGTCGTCTCGGCAGCGACCGGTTCGAGGTCCGAGGAGGCGACCGCCGCGTCGGCGATCGTCTCGTCCGGGATCGGGAAGTGCACCGATCCGGTGTCGGAGTCTTCGATGGGAGTCGGTTGCGGCCCGTAGTGCTCGGTTACGTCCGGGAAGAGTGCGCCTCGATTGTCGGTCGACAATTGTGTTCCCCCTCGTCGAGTGGTGGGGGCGGGGCTACCCGCCCCCACCGGAAAACTGTTCGGGCAGGTCAGGCCGGCACGATGCCGTCACCGATCGCGGTGGAGATCATCTCGGCCGCAGTGCCGGCCGAACCGCCGAAGAAGGTGTCCAGAGCGCTGTCCACACCGGCGACCACGCCTTCACCACCGGGCTGGACCTTGACCCACTCACGGACCTGCGAATCGACCTGCGGAGCGCTCTGCACGACGCTGCGAACGGCGTCGGCGGCGGCCTGTCCGACCGGGCCGGAGGACTGCCACTGCTCGACCGTGGAACCGGCCTGTTCGGTGAGCACCTCCTGGTGCACGTCGGGCAGCTGAACCTCGATGGGCTGGCCTTCGTCGTCACCGGCACCGAAGGCGGTTCCGGCAGCCAGGCCGGCCGCGCCACCGAGTACTGCTCCGGGGACCGCACCGACCGCAGCGCCGATCGCTGCTCCGGCTGCGGTCCCGGCGACCCCGGTGGTGACCTCGGGCAGCACCGGGATCGGCAGCGGCACCACACCACCGGCGGTGGCACCGGCGATACCGCCGATGGTGCCGCCGATCAGAGCACCAGGAACGGCACCGGCCGCAGCACCGGCTGCCGCACCGGCCACCGTCGCGCCGATCTGAGCAGCAGCGACACGATCGGCACGGCTGGCTTCGATACCGACCGACTTGTAGAACGTCGCCACATCCGAGCGGATCAGACCGGCGGTGTTGTTGGTGCGCTCCCGGTCGTCGTCGGTGACCCAGTTCGGCTGGTTGAAGTGAATGTCCCCGACCATGATCTTCTCGGGCGGAGCGATGTAGATCGGCTCCGGGGTGACCGGCTGCGGAGCACGCAGCTCCAGCGGGTCGATCGGCGGCGGAGAGGACTGCCGCTCGTAGCGGTTGGTGTCGTAGTTGTAGTCCGGCAGCGGCGCATACTCGCGCTGCTGCGCCGGCGGCGGGGTCCAGTAGATCTGCTTGGCCGGAGGCTTCGGCGCGCTGGTGGTACCGCCCTGAGTGGACGGTGCCGGGGTAGTGACCCCGCCCTGCGAGGGCAGGTCGACCGGATCGGCCGAGGCCAGGCCGGTGCCCGCTGCCACGATCGCGGCGGCTGTGGCGGGCACGACGCTCGCCTTGGCGATCCGTGACGGCCTGTGATGCTTGCTCATACTCGCTTCTCTTTCTTGTGTGTCAGGCGTGAATCAGTTGAGTTCGGCGGCCGAGATGCCGCCTTGATCGAGCACCGTCGGTCCCGCGTCGACCACAGTCGTGGTGGTCACGGCCGGTTCCGAGGTGGTGGTGGTGGTGGACGTCGCCGTCTGTGACGACGGGGTGGTCGAGGTGGTCGCCGACGGCCGGACCGTCGTGGTGGTCGGAGTCGTCGAGGTGGAGGTCACCGTCGTGGACGTGGTGGAGTCGGCCGCAGCGCTGAGATCGGAGGCCACCGCAGCGAGCCAGGACGCAGCGAACCGGGTCGGAGCCTGCCCGCTGGCCGTGGCCGGGACCGACCCGTAGGAGCCGTGTTCGGCGGCGACATTGCGCACCGTCGTCATCGCCACCAGGTCGAACGCGTCCCGGTTGGCCTTGACCTCGTTCTGCACGACCTGAAACGCCTGGCGCACCAATCGCTGCGAGGTCGCCGGCGGGACCAGCTCGGGCAGCACACTGACCGTCTTGGCCGCGAGCACACCGAAGGCCGCCGCCGGATTGGCCAGCCCAGCCGCCGCGACCGCCGCGATCGTCTCCGGGGTCAGCACCTTCTTGACGACCGTGACCGCCGCGTTGATGCCGATCAGCCCGACCTTCATCAACGCTGCGGTGACTTCCTGCCCCGTCGGCGGCGTCGCCCGAGGATCGGATGCCTCGGCCAGACGCTGCGAGATGGTCTTCTTCGGCTGGACCGAGATCGCCGACAACGCGCTCCTCGGCGCCTGAATGTCCTGGTTGACCACATCGACGGCGGTCTTGAGCGCCGTCGACGCCAGTGCCCGTCCGACCGTGGAGATCGCGACGAACGGATCCCCGCCGACCTCGACCTGACCGGCGACGTTGACCACCGCCCGCACGACCGGGGCGTTCGCCGGCGCATCACAGGCCAGATCCCCACCCTGGCACCAGGACGACACCCGCCCCGACAGGCTGCCGTAGCTGCTGGTCAGATCGGCCACCGGCCCGATGCCACCCCCCTCGGGGGCGGTGAACGACACCGACGACAGCGCCTTGACCGCCTCTCCCCTGGTACCGGGAACCGGTGAGGGGGCCGTCTGCGAGGTCCCGGGGAACAATCCCGATCCGGGGCTGCGGGTCGGCGCGCCGAACAAGGCACCGGCTGCGACCGAGCGGGCCGGAACGACCCCGGTGCCCTTGCCGACCGACCGCAGGAAGTTCGACGCGGCATGGGCGCCCTGGGAGAAGCCGACGACGGCGAGCTTGGCCGAGGGGCACTGCGAGAGCACCTTCTGCGCCGCCAGCGACAGGTTCTCCTCCCCCGCGGTCACCGACTCGACATACGACTCGGTGCCGCCGGGCGTCAGACCACCGAACGAACCGGGATACGGCACATACGCCCGGTCCACGCTCGCGCCCAGCTGGCGGGCCTGATCGAGCAGCGGACCCATGATGTTCGAGAGCATTCCGGTATCGACCTTCACCGGCGCATCGGGCGAGGTCTCGGTGGTGCCCTGCATCCCGAGCACGTACAGATCCGGGCAGTCCGAGACCAGCTCACCGAGCCAGTGCGGTTCATCGCCCGTGCTCGACTGGGCATAGGCCGGGGCGGTACCCAGGCCGGCAGTAGCCAGCACAGCCGCCGAAAATGATACGGCCGCAAAGCGTTTGGGCCACGCGCTCATATTCCCCTCCTTCACGGCTACGACCTTACTCCAGATCGAAGTTATTTCCCACAGTTATTTCCTACAGAATGTCGGCGGTGATTTCCACCTAGCTGCGCATATGCGGCAAAGTTGGTGCGAGAGCTACCGGAGTGGACCCGAGACGGAGGTGAGTGTGCCGCGCCGCGCCCTGTACGGGTTCGATCCCACCCGGCTCACCGAGGTGCGCCGCGAACGGGGCCTGTCCCGCTCCGACCTCGGACGCTTGTCCGGGGTCACGTACAACACCATCCGCAGCTGGGAGACCGGCGAGGGAGCACCGAGCCCGAGCGCGCTCGAACGCGTGGCCTCAGTCCTCGACGTCGCAGTGAGCGAACTCGCTGTCGTCCCCGACGATGTGCAGACCCTGGCGAGCTGGCGGACCCGACAGGGCCTGGCGCAGGCCGACATTGCTCACGAACTGGGGTTGTCGAAGTCCACCTACTCCCGCCTCGAACGGGGCGAGCGCCCGTTGACCGATGCCGAATGCCTGAAGTTGGCACGCATCTTCGACACGACCGAGGAACAGGTGAGAGCGCTGTGGATGCGCGCTCACCGACGGTCGGGCAGACCGACGCGGTGACCCCGCCAGCACATTCACCCACACTCCTGCGTTTCGCCGACCATCCGATCGGAAACCCCCCGAAGGCCAAAATCACGATCGTAATATTACCGTGGTGATAGACGATGTACGTGGTGGAGTCCCCCACGGCGGCGAGTCGGTTCACGCATTGGGGGTGGTTGTAGATTTGACAAGCCCGGTTCACCTGGCCGTTGTCGAGATTCACGAGGAGGTCCACCGTGGCGACGTTCGCCGAAAAGCTCCGCTATCTGATCGACAATGTCCATCCCAAGGACCGGGGGCCGTTCACCATGAACGAGATCGTCGATGGCATCCGCAGCAACGGCGGATCCATCACCCAGGGCTACATCTCGATGCTGCTCAACGGGCAACGCCCCAATCCGGGACTGAAAGTCGTCCAGGATCTCGCCGACTTCTTCCGCGTCCCGCTGCAGTACTTCGCAGACGACGACTCGTTCGAAAAAGCTGTGCGGTACATCTCGTGGGTGCAATCCCTGCGAACCGAGGACGTCGAAGCGGCTGCTCGCACCTACAACCCCTACGACGACGAACCCACCCGGCCCTAATAGGGGAAGTTCACGATCGCGAGATACGTCAACGGCGCAATGACCAGGCCGGTGACGGCACCGACCGCGATTTCTTTCCTCGTGTGATGCTTCAACCTCATCCGGGACCATGCGATCGCCGGCGCGAGGACCAATCCGGTCCACCACCAAGCAGACAGTGCGAGCGCGAGGACAGCGACAACGCCGCACCACACCCCCAAGTGCACCGACGCCTTGACGCCGACCCCACTGGTCCAGACTCCGATCCCCACCAGGGTCACCAAGCCCGCGCACGTCAGGGCGATCATCTCTTTCGGCCCCTGAGCTACGAGCTGCACGACGAGCGCCACAAGCACCAGGACGAGGATCGCCCCGATCAACCCATGACGTTCCGAATGCTCCGTCACGTGATGGTTCCCGATCCGATCACGCACCATCCCCCACACGATCAACGCCATCGGCAACACCCCGGCGAAGAGCGCAACGAAGGCGCCCCAGGCCGGATGACCGATCGCGAAACCGAGAATCAAGCACGACGCGATATTGACCGTCCACGGCGCAGCGATCTCGGTCAGCACCCTGGCCACCAGGTCTTTCACTTTCGCATCTCCGCCTTATCGCAGAGGTGAATATCCTGGAACGCCCTACCGACGGCGCGCACCCACTTCACCGCATCGAACCCAACCGGGGGCCGCAACCCATCGACCCCGATGCCTCCGGATTCCCCTGTATGCACCCATCGCGCGACCGACTCCGGAGTGGCCGGCAAGCCATGTTCGGGCAACTTGTCCACATCGGCCTGCATCGACAGCGCATCAAGCACCTCATTCGCCCGGTCCGCGGTACGCCGGGACGGATCGAACGAAGCCCACGACCCCCGGATCACCCCCGGCCAGCGTTCCTTCACTACCACCATGTACAGCTCCGCGAAGTCCCGACGCTGCTTCTGACTCCGGAAGACCCCCTCGATAGAAGACCACAGCAGCCCGAACGTGGTCAGAACCGCTCCGATCAGAGCCAGTTGGGTCGTCAGATCCAGCGCATACGTCGAGGTCTCGACCCACCCCAGGCGCGCCGCGACGATGTAGCCGCCCCGAATCCACGCATACGATGCCAGCACAGCAACCCCACAGGCCAGGATCGCCAGCCCCCGCCCTGAGGGCGTGCCCAAGTCCCAACCCAGCAACACGACCACAGTGATGACGGTGCACAGCACCGCTGCCACCCCCATCACGAAGGCCGCGGAGTCGGCATAGCCCGGCAGATGCACGTAGAGCTCGTCGAACTGGTAGCCATCGGTCGCCTGAGGAGCGTCCTCCGCCGAGAAGAACAACGCGACCGCCACCGCGGTTGCAGCCGTCGCTCCTGCCGACAGAGGTGCGATCCACCGCCGCTGGCGATCCACGTCGGGCACCCGAAGCGCCACGATGATGATCGACGCGCCGAGACAGATTCCGAAGAAGATCCCGTGCTTGACCGCCGACGTTGCGTTCGCAACCCCCACTGCCTCGCTGATGAGCCGATCGACCGCACCGACATTCACCGTCGTGTGCAGCGCCATAAAGATGAACACCACAGCGGTACCGAGCGTCAGAACCGAGCGCGAAGTGCGCCAACGCCACCACCGAGTGAGAGCCACCCACCACAACAAGACCGACACGACGATCGAAGCCAACACCGCTACAACGCCTCGTTCAGCAACGATCGAATCCGAGCCGACCGAGCCCCACCTGCCCCGGCAATCCGCCGACACAACTCCGATGCGAACGCCTCCGCCTCCACCTCGAGGCGCCGCCGAGGCTCGTCGAGACCGTCGAGCTGGCCACACTCGCGCAGCATCAAACTGGCCATGTCATGCCACTCCGGGGGAAGCGTCCGTTTTGCAGTCTCCAACGCGGGCACCCCCCTGTGCCCCAGCAGCATGTGCCCGAATTCATGAGCAACGGTCCGATCGGGAGTCGCGACCCACGGGGCGTAGTGAATCTCGTCCCGTTCCGGATAACTGCGCCAGAGCCCGAAGACGCCAGGGGCGAGATCGTCACTACGGACCACCTGCAAGGGACGGTCACGGAGCCGCTCGATCGTCGGAATCAGCCCGAAGACGGACGCTGCTTCATGCCCCCGCGCATGTGCAAGTAGTTCGCTCACTGCACCCACTACCGGGTCCATAGACGCCCTCCCACTCCTCGGCGCCTCACATCGCTCTATAAGAACTCGGCACACAACAAGTCGAGGGGTCGCAGCGATCGCGTCGACAGCCGACATCCCCCCGACGGAACATCGGCGAATCCGGAGATTCGACCGTGGGCATCGTACCGAGTTCTACGGGTTCAACATGTGATATGTGGCACCACGTATGCAGATGCGCGCACGACGATCGCCCCTCCCCCGCCACCCGTCGTAGTAAGCGGCCCTACCCATCCATCCCGGAGAAGGTCAGCAATGCTGGCCTACCTTTTCGTTTCTTCTGTTGGCCGGCCTTGTCGGCAATGCCATCGACCCTCTCCCCATGAAGGATCGGGAGGAGCGGGTGATCAGGCCCCTTTCAGATAAGCATTCCGCGTCTCGTGCATGCACTGCGTGCAATGCGTGTACGTCACGCAAGTGGGCTGCGCGTGCAGAGCGATCATTGCGTGCATTGCATGTCTCGCGCGCATTGCGTGCATTGCGTGCACGCGATGCATATGTTGCGTATGTTGCACGGCGTGTCTGCAACGCAAGCCACGCGAGAAACGCAAGGATTGCACTGTCGGCACGCCACGCACGGCACGCCTGCAACGCAAGCCACGCGAGAAACGCAAGGATTGCACTGTCGGCACGCCACGCACGGCACGCCTGCAACGCAAGCCACGCGAGAAACGCAAGGATTGCACTGTCGGCACGCCACGCACGGCACGCCTGCAACGCAAGCCACG
>NZ_JAIFKB010000041.1:0-3235 GCF_019641445.1 Rhodococcus sp. DMU2021 | reverse complement strand
ACGCGAGAAACGCGCCGTGATGCAACACGGACTCGGATCATCGACTGAAAGGTGCGCAATGCAACCACGCAAGATCGCCATTGCCAATCAGAAGGGCGGCGTGGGCAAGACTGCAACAGCACTCGGCCTGGCCAGTGCTGTGTCAGCGAATGGGGGCAAGGTCCTTGTCGTCGATGCCGACTCTCAGGGCAATGCCACCAACGGCCTCGGTGTGACCGTCGAAGGCGACATGCTCACCACCTACCACCTGATGAACCAGACCGTCGAAGGTGGCGCGGCAAATGCCGTCATAGCGACCGACTGGGGCGGAGTCGACCTGATTCCCGCAGACGAGGAGCTCGGCAAAATCGAGTCCGATGGCTCAAACGACCTGGTTTTCCGCCTCGATGTCGCCTTCGAAGGCCTGGATCTGAGTCCCTACGACGTCGTGCTGTTCGACTGTCCACCAAGCTTGGGCAAGGTCCTGTTCGCCGTCCTCATCGCTTGTGACGGGGTGGTAGCTGTCACCGAACCGACGATCGACAGTGTGCATGGCGTCGAACGCCTCGACGAAACCATCCGTACGGTGCGCAAACGTGCCAACCCTCGCCTCAACTTCGACAAGATCGTTCTCAGCCGCCGCCGCGGCACCGCCGAGCACAACTTCCGGGAGACCGAGCTGCGGGAGGTCTATGGCGATCTCGTAGCCCGCACGATCATTCCGGAACTGGCGACTCGTCAGGACGCGCACAGCGCACGGACACCGATCCATCAATTCCGAGGTGGTCGCGCGATTTCTCTTCAAACCGCCTACAGCGATCTTCTTGCCGAACTGTCTCTCACCACTGGAGGTGCATCGTGACCGCACAACGTCAGCCGGCGATCCGCAAGACCCACCCCGCCGAAGAACTGCCCGAACGCCCCACGCGCATCGAGCAATCAACGCCCGCGCCGACCCCAGTACCTGCACGTTCGGTCACGCCGTCAGTGACGGGAAGCGACACCGATCCGGCAGAGGGCCTGTCGGCGACGCACAACACGCGAATCCGTCCGAGCATCAAGGCGCGGCTGCGTAGGGGAGTGGACAAACTTCGCTACGAGACGGGAGACCGAACCATCAGCGAGGCGTCGATTACCGACAAGGCGCTGCAGGAGTATCTCGACAAGCACGGACTCTGACGTAGCACTACGAGACCCCCAGCACTGCGTGCGTTGCAGGCCCGCGACGCACGCAGTGCAGGTCCCTACGCGGCTGCAACCGCAAGGGGACCGTTGACCAGGACTACCCCCCGTCAGGAAGGACACCATCCGGTCATGCCCGACGATACAACCCCGCCCGCAACCGCGTTGCGAACCGAGCTGCCCGTGAGTCGACAGATGACACTGGCGTTGGTGACTGTGGCCGCCATGACCCTGTTCATCGCAGCGCTGTCCTTCATCCTGTCGTTTGATGCACTTCGAGCCTTGGCGATCGAGGTCGGTGTGCAACCGGGACGAGCATGGATGGCGCCGGTTGCCATCGACGTTGCCCAAGCTGCTGCAACCGCCGGCTATGTCATCTTCCGCATCTCCGGCCGCGGCCGATACACCCTTGCGTACTGCGCCACGTTGGCCGTGGTGACGGTGTTGTTGAGTGTGGTCGGCAACGCCTTCCATGCCTGGCAGACAGCTGAGCGCAACCTTGCCCGAGTTGCAGCAGGGGAGGACCTCGGGTTCGTTCCGCAGGCTCCCTGGATCGGAGCGCTGTTTGCCGCGATTTTCCCGCTGCTGTGGTTGGCGTTGTTCCACTTGTTCGTGATGATGATCCAGCGCAACCAACCCTCTCCCGGTACTCCGGCGCTTACCAACACCGTGGCGCCCGCTTCGACTGTCTCTGCCACCGCGCCTCGGACCGCGGTGCGTCCCGAGCCTCGTGCTCCCGGAGACGGCGCAACCGCTGACGGCGGTCTGGCAACCCCTCACAGCGCCGCGCACGCACCGTTGCAGGGCGGGCCCGTGACCGAACAGAGCGATGCAACTGCTTCGGGAACACCCGCCTTCGCCTGCAACTCGGTTGTCGAGCCGACAACAATGGGACAACCGGCGGTGTCCGTCACGCGCAACGGATATGCGCAGACCCAGGAGGGATTGCTTCGATTCCTCGCTGACTCCGGGTTCCACGAGACCGTGCAAGTCGTGGCATCGATGATGATCAAGTCCCCGCAACTGCGGCAGATCGATGTTGCTCACCGATTGCAGATCGACAAGTCCACCGTCAGCCGGCGGTGGCGGCAGTTCTGTCAGGCGGCCGAAACCGAAGGGTTTCTGGTCCCGCCATTGCCTGCAATCGAGACCGCTGATCCGGTGAAAGAGCCCTCCCTCGTCTAGACCTCCGTATCGGAACCTTGCCCCAAGCGGCGGCGGAGAACGCTGTCCGCCGCCGCCTATGTACTGCGACCGGCAGATTGTGCGGAAGGTCGGGGCGGTGACGATGAGGATGGAGCTGGAATGCCGAAGAGAGATGCCGTGTACTTCATTGACGGCCGTCGCATTCGGTCGCTTGAGGATTTTCTCCCTGTTGTGGGCGAAGCAGTATCGGGGCCCGGTGGGTATTTTGGTCGCGGCAGTCTCGGCGGCACAGGCCACTTCCTTCGAGAGTCCGCCGCGGTCTGCAAGCTGACGCTCCCAGAGCGCCATCGGTGGGACACGCAGTGGCTGTCCCCATGGCCACCGCGTATCCGTACGACAGCTCCTGAGGCACCTACTGACATTCCGTGCGGTCTGCCGCTGACATCGAGTGACGTATCGCCAGGTCGACCCGCTGACAAGTTCGTGCGGCCTCTCAGCATCGGTCAATCCGAAGGGGGTCCGGGGCGGATCGCCCCCCGGGAAACAGGACACTCCTTCGATCTCGGGCGCACCCACCGGGATAGAGCAGAGAGCGTGTCGGAGACTTCTCGTAATCTCTTTGAGCATGGCCGCCATACCGGAGACGTTGCATCACTACACGACGGCTGCGGGTTTGATGGGAATCTTTGAACCTCGCGATTTCCGCGGTTGGGAGGTTCCCACCACCTGCTCGCTCACCCTGTGGGCGACGGATGCGCGGTATTTGAATGATGCCCAAGAGTTGACGTTCGCGGCCAAGGACCTCGCGGAGTTGAGTCCCCGATGATGGTGTAACGCGGTTGCCGGCCTCGTCGTAGTAGACGTGGAGCGGCCACCGCGTGATCTTCGAGTGAACCCTTCACAGCACTCTCGAACGGAGCATCACGGT
>NZ_JAIFKB010000040.1:0-12230 GCF_019641445.1 Rhodococcus sp. DMU2021 | reverse complement strand
GGCATGTTCTGGGCGGAGAGCAGGATCATCTGGGCGCGCCGCCAGGTCACCACCGATCCGGTGCCACGGCGGATGATCCGCACCAGCCGCTTGCCTTCGTCGTCATCGAGTTCTCGCACGCGTACTCGTTCTGCCACTCGACCAGGTTGATCGATCCCGTGGCCGACACGCCGCAACCGGTCGGCGTGTCGGCGAGAACGGGGCAAAGGTTCACGGGTGCGGCACGAGAACCGCCGACGCCCGACGCCTGTGGTGCGCTACGACGAAGACCTGGGACGACGCCGCGAAGTGAGATGGCAGCGAGACCACCGAAGACGAACCGCTCCAACGACGAGTCGGACCCCCGGACCCGGACGACGAAGCACCGCTTCGTCTTTCCGTGGTATTGGATCGCTACTCGTCGCCGGCGTTCCCGACCTCAAGCATAGACCGGGAGCTTCAGAGCTTCTCGTAGACTTGTCTCACCACCAGGAATCAACGGTGTCACTCGCACTCCGTCCGCTACACCGACGACCACGATGTCCGCGATCAGAGACTGAAGGCCCGAGGGCGTGCCCACGTAGGTCACGCCTCGGTACGGAGTGGCAATCCCGAGGTTGTTCGCCGACGTGACGTTCGAGCGGGCCTCCTGCGCCGTGTTGCGGACGTGCGCGGCGATCTCTAGCAGAATGGTGCGACCTGCCATGTCGTTGCCCGTTCGTCGCCACGTGTCCACCAGACCGTCACGTATTCGCAGGGCGGTACTCAGGTCCGGCGCCGATACGACATGGACGCTGTCATTATCCTTGTTCGGCGCGCGAACCGGCGCGGTTGCCAGAACTACGACTGGCGGTCTGCTCCGGAGTTCACAGGTCATGGCGATTGCCCGGAACGAGATTCATGTAGAGCCAGGATGACTCCGGCCCGACACCTGCCAGGTCCCGCCCGCAGGCCTCAAGAACGGCGGGTGCGGATGTCACGTGCTGAGTTCCAGCGTGAACGTCTCGGAAGAGTTGTTGCAGCGCTCCGCTTCGCAGTGCGGTGGTGCCGGCGGCACGGTAGACGACGTTGCTGACACTTTCCGCCATTCTCGTTGCGTGGTACAACGCCAAACGGACGCGCGTCTGCTGCTCGTGGGTGGGCTCGAGACCACAGGTGATTCGCGCTTCCACGTCAGACCACGCTTGGTGAACGAAGTCATGGGCAGCGTGCCACTCGGCCTCGGCTGCACCGTAGTTCGCGTGGAACGTGGCACTCTCCGCGAGCGAGCCGGGGCGGCCGACCTTACTGCGAACGAGATCGGCGAGCTCGTCAAGCATCCGGCGGCTGACGCCGAGCGCCCAGGCCGAATGGCCAATGATCGAGAGGTGCATGATACCGAGTCGGAGAACGCTGCCACCGCGAAGAGGGACCGTCGTAGGGCCTACATGGGTGAAGGCAGCCGGCACGTACACGTTGTCGATGCTGTAGTCGATGCTGCCGGTGGCGCGTAGGCCCATCACATCCCAATTGTCAGACAGCGTTGCTCGACTCTTGGGCAGTACGAAAATCAAGGCCTGGCCGGTCTCTTCGACGACGCCGAGCGTATGAATCCACTGGGCGTGTTTGATACCCGATGCAAAGTTCCACTCGCCGCTCAGGCGGTAGCCGTTTCCGTCGCGAACAGCCCTGCCGGGGCGTGTTCCTTGCCCCGCGACAACCGGCAAACGTGTGCCGGAGAACATCTCGGCAACCGCCTCGTCACCCAGATAGGCGCCACCGGTGCCGGTGGCGAGGGATGCCGCCATGACGACCCACGCCGTGGAGGGGTCCGCCTCGGACAGCGTCTGGAGTATGTCCAGCGAGCGGACGGGGTCGACCTCGCTGCCGCCGAGCTCACGCGGGGTCCACATGCCGAAGAGACGGTGCTCGTGAAGCGCATCTTCGACCAGGGTCGTCAAGTGTCCGCTCGCCTCGTTGTGGGCGGCTTGTTCGCGAAGCAGCGGTGCCAGGGCGCGCGCGCTCGCAAGTAGGTCGGTCGTCGGATCGGACTCTTGTGCGGGAACAGCTGTGGTCACTGTCGTTCTCCTGAATTCTGGGGTGCGGAATTGTGCGGGTGGGCAATGGTGCGGATTGGGATGGGCGTGACCGGTCAGGCCAGGAAGGTGGTGACCGCCTCGGCGACAGCGTCGAGCTGTTCTCCGTACAAACTGTGTCCGCAGTCTTTGACGACCATGAGCTCGGCACCGGGAACGGCCGCGGCGTACCGGCGAGTGTGCGAGGGCGGAACGATCCGATCATGCATCGCAGCGACAATTCGAGTCGGCGTTCGAACTTGCGACAGACGTCCTTCGAGATCCGGCTGCTCGAGCCGAGGTCCTGCGATACGACGTAGAGCTGCCATCGCCCTCGTTACCCCAGCTACCTGATCCTCGGTGGGCGGTGTGGCGAGGATGCTGCGGACGAGTTCGTCGTCGTGATAGAGCGCCGGGATCAGCTCGTCGGGCGCCATGGACAAGATGTCGGCGATGGGGTCCTCTGCGTCGTACAGACCGGCGGGGGCAAGGAGGACCATGCGGCGAAAGCGGGCGGGTGAGCGGATGGCGAGCGCTGCTGCCGTCCACCCGCCGAATGACGTTCCCACCAGATCGACCACGTCGAGGCGTGCAGCGTCGAGAAACGCCAGGTAGTGATCCACGAGACGGTCCATCGAGGTGATCGCGGTGAAGTCGTCCGAGTTCCCGAAACCGGGGTGGTCGGGTGCGAACACAGTCGATTGCGCTGCCAATTGCTGGTGGAATTCGGTCCATGTTCCGCCGTCTCCGGCGGAATGCAGGTAGAGCATCGGGTGACCAGAGCCGGAGCGAAAGCTCGCGACGGTCCCGCCCGGGACGGGCACGTGCAGTAGCCGTTCGGGGTTGGTCAGCGTTTGTGTGTCGTCCATGGTCAGCTCCACATGCTCGTCGGGGTTCGGCACAAGTACGTGTGAGATGTGCCACGCTCAACGTAAGCACCGCTCCCGACTATCACGAGTCGGAAACTGCGGTGGTGATCCACTTTCCGCGGCCGAAGAAGTATCGGCGGAAATGCTCAAAGCTGCAGCGGGATGGGCAGCCGGGTCCACCCCTGCGTGTCAGCATGAGTTGAGTCCAGCGGTTCACAGCAACCCCGCCTGCAGGGCGAGATACGGATCAACCCGACGATGACGATGTCCACCCCTATGACGGCGCATACGCCGACGCAGTCCGTACCGGAGCGCCGGACGCGACGCAGGTCGCCGACCGGGGGTACCTGTGGCACAACCTCGTAGGTGCGGTGGAGGACACAGTGGTCCGACACCGCGCCGACCTGCAGCCAATTCAGCCCTCTGCTGACACGCCGGATACTCCGACACCGAGGCTGACTACACACCGAGCTGCACTATCGAATCCGACGGGTGCAACGCTGGCGCCACCGTCACGGACGGTCGCCTGCCCACGCGTACCCGAGAGCGCCACACGGCTGTGCACGAACTGCTCGCGCAGGGGCAGTCGATCTCGGCGATCAGCCGGACCCTGCGCCTCGACCGCAAGACAGTACGCAGGTTCGCTCGTGCCGAGCACGTGGAGGAGTTGATGACTTCCACCCGCACCTCGGGTAGCCGTGTACTTCGTGGGTTCGAGTCCTACCTGCGTGAACGTTTCGCGGCCGGGTGTACCGACGCGGCCGTGCTCGCCGGGGAGATCACCGAACGCGGATACCGCGGTAGCGCCAAGACCGTCCGCCGGTTCGTGCACTCCCTACGCACCGCACAGAAGCTCCAGCCCACCCCGCCGGCCGCCCCAACGGTGCGGCAGGTCACCGGATGGCTGACCTGCCGCCCGGATCGTCTGACCGACGAGGACAGTCGGAGTCTCGACGAAATCCTCACGCGCAGTACTGCACTGACCGCCGTGGGTCGCCACGTTCGCGGCTTTGCCGCGATCATGGTCGAGCGTCGCGGACACGATCTGATCGACTGGATGAGCGAGGTCGATGGTGCCGGGTCCCCTGCTCTACGGTCCTTCGTCGCGGGCTTACGACGGGACCTCGATGCGGTCACCGCTGGCCTGACCCTCGAACACGACTCCGGCCCTGTCGAAGGCCATGTGGACAGAATCAAAATGCTCAAACGGCAGATGTACGGCAGAGCCAACCTCGACCTGCTCCGCAAGCGAGTCATTCATCTCGAATGATTCAGCACTACAACGCCTTCACAAAAAGTGCGACAGATCCACTTTCTTATGGCCATGGACAGACACATTCCGCTACGGTGACGTTCGTCCGCGCCTTATGTCGTTGAACCGGGCGGTGGACGCGACACACCATCCGATCGGCTGATTCACCGCGCAGCCGGCACCTCACTACAAGCGGAGAATGGCATGACGTACGAGGACGAGCTCCCCGGGGTTCACGACTCCACGAGCGAAGTCGCCGCCCCGTCGACCAGCGCCCCACAGCCGACCGACACCTGGACCAGGATCACCACCGTGGATGCGCTCGAAGCGAAGCACAGAACGGAGGAGGTGCTGGCATGCAGTCATACGTTCACCGTCATCGGGCGCGGGCGGGACCAAGCATTCGAGGCACGGGTTGCGCACTCATCTCTCGCCGATGTCGGCATCATGACCTCGGTCTACGGCAGCGCCGTCGAAATCGTCTGTCGCCCGCCCATGCCCACTGTGACCGTGAGCCTGGTGAGTCGGGGGTCCATCGAGTTCCTGGACGAGCGGGGCCGGACGACCGCGACGGTGGTGCCGGGTCGCGGCGCTGCGGTGGCCTACGACCGGGCGGTCAGAATGACATGGGCACCCGGCACCGAACAGGTGATGCTCGTGATCAGAAAAGACGCGGTCGAGACTGCGTTGGCGTCGATGCTGGGTGACGAGCTGGACGAGCCTCTCCGGTTCGATGCGTTGGTCGATTCGAACGGGACAGGACAGGCCGTCGTCGGGCTGGTCGGGACACTGGGCCGATTGCTCTCCGTCGAGCACCCGCCCGGCGGCGCGTCGGTGCTTGCACGCGAGTTGGAACGGTCAATTGTCACGTCACTGTTGACCACACAACACCACAATTACTCGGGTCGGCTTCTCGTAGAGCGATCGGTGATGTCATCCAAGACGGTTCGTCGCGTTCTGAACTACATGGAGCAGGCTCAGGGTACGCCCGTTCGGATGAGCGATCTGGTGCAAGTCGCGGGCGTGAGCGAACGCACGCTGCACGACACCTTCAACCGACAGTTGGGCACCTCCCCGATGGCCTACCTCCGGGCGCTCAGACTGGAGTCCGCTCGTGCCGATTTGTTACGTCACACGTCCGATCCCGCCGTGTCCGTCACCGACATCGCATTGAAATGGGGTTTCAATCACGGCGGACGTTTCGCCGCGGCTTACCGCAAGAAATTCGGCGAATCGCCGTCGGAGACGCTGAGGCCGTGAGTCAGGGCCGGCGTCGGCGCCCCGTTCTCGACGTCGAGATCGTCGATCTAATCGGGATGCGGGGCCCAGACCGAGCTGTCCTCGGCTCACGGTTGCGGCTGGACGGACGGGCGCGCCGATGGCGCCCGACAGTCACCGAAGAGTCCGACCACACACGATGTCGGTGATCTCGTCGGGCGCCGACAGGAACGGTGAGTGGTCGGATTCGATCTCGAATACCCGATCAGCTCGTGCAGCCATGGCGCGTTGAGCTGCTACTGCGATGACCCGGTCTTGTTTGCAGACCACGTAGGTACTCGGCACTGTCATCCAGGCCGGGTTCGGGATCGGACGCTCGGGAACAGAGCTGTACATGGGCCGCAGACGAGAAGCCGCATCCGCGGCGACAGCACGAGGAGTTGTGTTGTAGAGAACGGCCGGGTCCCCCGCGAACACGAGCGCACCGTCCTGCCGGCGAATCATTGCCGACTGGAATTCCGGGGACTGCCAACTTGCAGGGTCGACCGCGGGAGCACGCGTCGGCGAGGGCATCCTCGCCGCGATGAACAGCAAGCCGTCCGTGTCGTGTGCGCCTGCGCTGACCACGAGCCCCGCGTAGGAGTGCGCTACGACGATCACGGGCCGCTCACCTGCCGCCGCGATCGCGGAACGGACCGCGTCGACGTCATCGTCGAAAGAGGTCAGCGGGAGATCCACCGCTGTCGAGTCGTGTCCACGCGACTCGAGGCGGTGAATCACCTCCGACCAGCACCAGGCCCCGTGGTTGGCGCCGTGGACGAGAACAACGAGTGCTGGAGTCAACGCCACGTGTTGTTGCTCGCATGCTCACCCGTCAGCCACGATTCCAGGTCGGCGTGTGCGGTGCGTCGCCGCTCGGCATCGGACTGCTCGACGCCGTCGGCATCGACGGTGAACTCGAGGAGCAGACCGTTGGGATCGGCGGTGTAGAGGGAACGGCAGTAACCGTGCTCGAGCACGTAGGTCTGCTCGGGGTTCCAGCCGGAAGTGCGCAGGCGCTCCGCGATTGCTTCCTGCACGTCGGCCGTGACCTTCAAGGCGATGTGCTGGAACGGCGAGAAGGGCATTTTCGGGCCGAACTGGCGCTGGTCTTCGTCATCGACGAACTGGAAGAAAGCGAGAGCGCTTCCATCGCCGAGACCGTAGAACGTGTGGCAGTAGGTGCGCATCTTACCGAACAACTCGTCCGACTCTTTCCACGTCGCGACCAACGGTAGGCCGACGATGTCCTCGTAGAAGGCGCGAGTGGCGGCCTGGTCCGACGTGACGAAGGCGTTGTGATGCAGGCGCGAGGGCAACCCCGAGGTGGGGTGGGGGGCGGTAGTAGCGGTGGCGACGGACGTGTTCATCGGAGTGGTCCTTTCCGGACTTCGGTGGTGGTGAAATTGCAACAGTCGGTGTGGGTCACGTGAATCACGCGTGAGTGCATCGAGAAGACGCGTCGGCGCGATGGCAACGGCACGTTGTCGTGATAGCGAATCATCTGTGAATGGAGGGCCTGGCAGAGAAATTCACGCCGAGGTGGCCGCACGTAGCGTGGTCAACTGAAAACGGTGATACAGAATCGGCGCGTCGTCGGGGCCGCCCACCTCGCTGTCGAGCACACGAGCGACCACCATTATGTGGTCACCTAGCTCGGCACGCGAGTGGACTTCGGCGTCGAGTGACACGAAGGAACCGCGGATTCTGGGCAAACCCCGTGCGGACGGATACCAGTCGACGCCGTCGAATCGGTTCGACGCTGGGCCCCTGAACTTTTCGACAACCTCGTGTTGATTATCGGCGAGAACGCAGAAGCTGAGTCTCGTCATGTCGACTATCGACGTGAAGGTGTTCGACCGACGGTCACCGAAGAAGCCCACCAGTGCTGGGTTGGACGAAATAGGTACGAACGATCCTACGACCATCCCCAACGGAGCGCCGTTCACGGTTCCGGACACCACTGTCACCGTCGTCGGCAGCGAGCGGGCCATCAACCTGAAGTCCCTGTCGTTCATCTCAACCCCTGACATCCTGTGCCTCAACGACTTCGGCGTGTGAGACAAAAGTCTCACGACTAGTCGCCCACCTCAATCCACAATCCGCGAACCAGGGAACAGAGGCTGCAGATACCGGACAGACGGTGGCGGCGGCCCCGGAGGGGACGCTCGGCGCTGCGTGCTGTGACGACCCCAGCCACGACCACTCGGACATGAAACGGGCGGTGTGCCGGGAGGCACGGCGGCAACAGCTCGTCGGCTGTGGGAGACTGGCTTGCAAAAGTGAATCAGGGTTCCCGGTGATGCCGGCCCGCGTCGAGGACTTCGAGCATCTTTACCGGGGCGGGGACGTACGCGAGGCCTGGTGGATCGGCCGACGCTGCCATGCACTCCAATCGGTCGATATTCGTTCGGCGGCCGCCAGTAACAGCGGGAGATAGTCCGAGGTCAGTACCTCCACGGGGGTTTCCGCGGCGTGCACGGTGATGTTCATGGCGGCACGGGCGACTCCGCGTCCGTCTCGGACCGGAACGGCGATGGATCTGACGCCGGGGGCAAGATCCTGGTCGGCCAGTGCCCACCCACGTTCGGCCGTCTGGTCGAGCAGTTCATCGATCTCGTTTGACGTGTAGGGCTTCGCTGCGATGCCCGACCGGCTCGGTTCGGCGAGCCGCTGGTGCACCGCGGCGCGGTCCATCGCCGAGAGCAGGGCACGTCCCTGCGAGGTCACCATCGCGGGGAATCTCGTGCCTATGTCTACTCGTAACGAAATCAGTTTGGGCACCGCCACGCGCGCAACGTACACGATGTCGGACCCGTCGAGCTGCGCCATCGACGACGACTCGTCCGTGGCGGCGACCAACCCCTCAAGGTGGGGCCGCGCCATGTCCCACAGATCGAGCGCCCCGATGTAGGCCATGCCCAGTTCCAGTACGCGTGGGGTGAGGACGTACCCGGAGCGACCGGATCGGACGTACCCGAGTTCTTCGAGTGTCAGCAGGATTCGGCGCGCCGTCGGACGCGCGAGGTCCGTTCGTGTAGCGACCTCGGCCAGTGACATGATCGGCCGATCGACGGAGAAGCTGCGCAGGACGTGAAGACCCCGCGCCAGAGCTTCGATGAAGTCCGGTCCCTGACCGCGTTCGACCACGTCGGTTCCTTCCTCTACGTCTGTCCGACCGATTGTCGACCGTCCGAGTCTGCCCCGGCGCAGGCGCCCGCGAGTGCGCCCCGTCCACATGCCTGGTGCCGCTTCCACCTTGACACACGATCTGTGGACCGGGCACAGTGGGTTCACTGCAACGGACCACTGTCCGCTAGACGGACAAAATCCGCCTGAACTGTAATATCTCGGAGTCTTTGCTTTAGTAGGCACCGCTCAACCCCGTTCTCGACCGTCGCGATCCGCTCCGACGGCATCGGGTCCGAAGGGCGGCATGACAGACAAGACCGTCGGCGACTCGGCGGTTGCCGCACCGACAGCCTCGCCAGGAAAGGACGTGACCTCGTGGATCTCACGGGCACCTCAACTGCACGCCCGCTCGACGGGATCCTCATCGCCGACCTCTCCCGAGTCCTCGCCGGACCGTACGCCACGATGTTGCTGGCCGACATGGGCGCCGAGGTGATCAAGGTCGAGAGCCCAGGCGGTGACGACACCCGATCTTGGGTTCCGCCCGTACGTGAAGACGGCGTCTCGACGTACTACGCCGCGATCAACCGCAACAAGAAGTCGATCGTGCTCGACTTCCAGAACGACGACGATCTCGCGGTCGCGCACGCGCTGACCGGCCGCGCAGACATCGTGGTCGAGAACTTTAAACCTGGCGGGCTGCGTCGCTTCGGGCTCGACTACGGCAGCGTCCGGGACCGCAACGAGTCCGTCATCTACTGCTCTATCAGCGGATTCGGTTCCAAGGAAGGCGCCTCGCTACCTGGGTACGACCTGATCGTGCAGGCGATGTCCGGGCTGATGAGCCTGACCGGTGACCCCGACGGGCCCGCCTATCGCGCCGGCATCAGCGTGTTCGACGTCATGGCCGGGCTGCATTCCACGATCGGCATCCTCGCTGCGCTACGGCACCGTTCCGAGACCGGAACCGGGCAACACGTCGAGACCTCCTTGCTGGCGTCGGCGATGAGCGGCCTGGTCAACCAGACCTCTGCCTACGTTGCTGGCGGCGTCACTCCGCACCGGATGGGCAATGCACACCCGAGTCTGTTCCCGTACGAGCCGCTGCCCACCGCCGACAACGATCTGATCGTCACCGCCGGCAACGACGCTCAATTCCGCAAACTCGTCGAAGTTCTCGGCGTCCCGGAACTGGCCGACGATCCCCGCTTCGCCAAGAATGAAGATCGAACCGAACGCCGCGAAGAACTGCGCCCACTGCTCGTCGAACGGTTGAAGACGCAATCCGCGATCCACTGGTTCGACAAGCTCAACGAGGTCGGGGTTCCCAACGGGCCGATCAACACGATCGCGCAAGGACTGCAGTACGCCGACACGCTCGGCCTCGAACCGGTCGTGCAGGTCGGCCCACCCGGAGACACCGTGCCCGGGGTGCGCAACCCCATCACCTTCAGCGGCTTCGCACCGCGCTACGACCTCGCCCCGCCAACCCTGGGGCAGGACGGCGACGAGGTGCGGGCGTGGCTCGGTGCCGCCACCGCAATGACGACGAGCACCGGGCAGGAAGAACGATGACCGACACCACCGGGCGCCCCGTCCGTACCGAATTCCCTACCTCACTGGGTACTTCCTCGGCCACCGAGATCAAACTCCTCGGTCAGGACCTCGCAGGTGACCTCATGGGCAAGGTCGGTTTCGGCGAGCTCGCCTTCTGGATGGTCGCCATGCGCCGGCCCACCTCCGGAGAGGTGCGCGTGTTCGAGGCGGTCCTCGTCGCCCTCACCGATCACGGCTTCACCCCGACCGCCATCGCTGCACGTGTAACCTATCTCAGCGCCCCCGACTCTTTGCAAGGCGCACTGGCAGCCGGTCTCCTCGGTGGCGGATCACGATTCCTCGGTGTCACCGAGGACAGCGGCACATTCCTCTCCGCCGCGCTCGCGGCGCACACCGCCGACGGCAGATCCCTGCCTGATACCGACGAAGGTTGGGACGAGCTTGCCCTCGACGCCATCGCTCGGCAACGCCGAAGCGGCAAGCTTGTGCCCGGTCTCGGTCACCCCAACCACAAGGACGGTGACCCCCGCACCCCGGTGCTGATTAGTATTGCCGCCGAAGAAGGAGTGCGCGGACCTCACCTGCAACTGTTCGAGGCTATCGGGCGGATGAGCGGCCGCGGCGTCGGACGACACCTGCCGCTCAACGGCGCCGGGGTGTGCGGCGCTGCTCTCGCCGACCTGGGACTGCCGACGGAGATGCTGCGCGGGTTCGCGTTGCTCGCCCGCTGCGCCGGGTTGGTCGGGCAGCTCGCCGAGGAACGTCGCAACCCCATCGCTAACGACATCTACATGAACGCCGACCGCGGCGCGTATTACGTCGACCCCACCGGCTCCAACCCCACCGGCGCCGACCCCGCCACCTGACGACTCGATCCCACGAGTATCGCTACCCGAGGAGACTCACCCATGGCGGCCTGGGCAGTCTCTGCTTGTCCACGAGCGAAGCGCAGGACATGGCCGACCTGGCCGGCACCGGCCAACTCGACCTCTCCGTCCTCGAGTACCACACCTTCCCCCTCGAAAAGATCAACGAAGCCCCCGACAGCCTTCCCACCCGGCACGGCGCTTCTCCAACTTCATCCTCACACCCTGACCAGCGCCTGGTAGCAGGAAGCGGAACTCATGGAAGCCCTCGACACCTGGACAGGCATCGCCGCTCCCCTCCGTCGCGACGGGATCGATACCGACCAGATCTGCCCCTCGGAATTCATGAAACGGATCACCCGCACCGGCTACCAGGATGGCCTGTTCGCGACCTGGCGCACCCAAACCGAGTTCATCCTCAAGCAAGCCCTACACCGAGGCGAGCATCCTGCTCGCCGGAGCCGACTTCGGTATCGGTTCATCGCGCGAGCACGTCGTATGGGCATTGCACGACTTCGGATTTCGCGTGGTTCTCTCGCCAAGCTTCGCCGACATCTTCCGCGGCAACGCCGCCAAAGGCGGCCTCCTCGCCAGCGTCGTCACCCCCGCTGACCTCGGCGCACTGAGTCAATCCGTCGAAGCCTCCCCCACCGAGGTCGTCACCGTCGACCTGCGCGCCCGCACCGCCACCCATACCGACCTGACCGTCGGCTTCGACATCGACGATCACACCCGACACCGCCTCCTCCACGGCCTCGACGACATCGCGGCAACCCTGCAGACCGGCACACAAGCACGTCGACAGCGTCACCGGCAGAGACCACCCCGATGTCTTCGCCGCCGATCAAGACCGCAACGACCGAGGTGCCAACACCACCGGCAACCCCGCCGATCCTGGGACGTCGTGGAGTCATCGCGGCTTCACCCCGCAATCCCCGGTCTCAGGATTCCCCAAATACCACGTGCCGTTGCGGGACGTCAGCGACATCATCACCATGTAGCGCCGCGGCGTGTCGGGCGATCTGCCTCGAAATGCTGTGTCACCGTGACGATTCGCACCGCGCGGTCTCGACTGTCTGCGGGCCGGTCCTCGGAGTCCAGACGGACATCGTCGGCACCCAGTCGAGCTTTCGCGTGCACGAGTGCTAGTGCCGCATCAGGCTACGTTCGCCCTGTTCACGATTTCGCGTAGCCGTTGATCCTCGGCGTGCTTGTTGCGCCAGATGATGTAGCTACGGATCATCGACCCCTGCTCCCGATGACT
>NZ_JAIFKB010000039.1:0-12650 GCF_019641445.1 Rhodococcus sp. DMU2021 | reverse complement strand
GCTGGTCCAACCGCTGGAAGGCAGCACTGAACGCCTTCGAGATCACCTTCGACGGACGCCTGTCCGCTGGACGAAAGTAGCTACAGTTCAACCAGTTACACCGTTAACTTGACAGACCCTTCCTGGTGCTGGACTGACAGCACACGTGCTCTCGGTTCGATGCCGCTGTTCACACCGCCACCCCTGACATGGGAGTGGCGACTTCCGGTCTACCTCAACGGCGAGTACTAAAGCCCTTTTCGGGACGATCTGAGCGAGGGCACATTCGGACATCCATGGGAGCAAACCGTGTGTATATACGGCGAACGTCTTCTGAGGTCGTTGGGCCGGACCCTCGCGACGTGGCTGCCAATGAGATATCTGCCTGGCTGGTCACCAGGCCTCAAGGATGTGGGTCACAGTGGGTGCCTTTCGGGCGAGGGTGGTTCTCCAGTCGAGCCGCTTGAGATGCTGCAGGTGGCCGACCAGGACTATTGGCGCAATGCCTTCTCTAGCGGCGGTGTTCGCGATCCAAGGGGCACCGATGCGATGGGGAACCGTAGTTAGTCCGTTGGGAAAGACCCAGCTGCTTGCTTGGGTGTTCGCTGCCCGCTCCAGGTCGTTCTCCTCCTCATGCTGGTCCGCGGGGTCGTTTTGAGCGCCGTCGTCGAGCGACTCGACGATCAGTGTGTTTGCATCGACATGACCGAGTGCGATGTGTGCGATCTCGTGGAGCAAGGTAAACAGGACTTTGTCGAGGCGTTTGCCGCGTCCGGACAGGCCGATCACGGGGAAGCCGTCGACAAACATTGCACAGCCGTCGATCTTTGCGCCGGGCAGCGCTTCAACGTAGACGAGGTGCACACCCACTTCGGCCAGACGTTGCGGTAGGTCCGCGAACGCTTCGGGTGAGGTCAGGATTCGCGGCAGTGCCGCACCAAGTGACTTGAGAGGCTCAGGTGAGAACTTCTGCGGGGGCTGCTCTTCGCGAGCTTTCCTTCGAACACACGCGACCCACGCCATCTGTAAGGGAGCGATCGGTTCGTTCTCGTTCGACCGCTTGGCCGCCGCAACGAAACTGGGCTCGTCATCGAACGTGCGGATTTCGAAGAGCTCCAGGACCTCTGCTTCGAGTTCGTCGAGAGTGGCTCCCTTGAGAATGCCGCGCTTTTGCAGCAAAGAGACGGGGCCTTTGGTGTTGAGTCGTGCACGTCGGCGTACGTCGTTGAGCCGATGCTGCGTGACGTCGTTCTTTGCTTGCTCCGCCAACAGGTACTGGTCCTGGAGGGCAAGCCAATACTCGGGAGTGTGCCCGAGGGCCGCAGCTATCTGGGCCGCGGATTCTCGCGTGATTTCCTTCTTTCCAGTCACGATTTCGGAGACGAACTGTGTCGGTCGGTCGAGAACGGCCGCGAAGTCGGTTTGTGTCCATCCGCGGGCGTCGAGTTCGCGGCCAAGTATTTCGCCTACCGGTAAGAGAGCTGTCGGGGTCGGGGATGGTTTCGTGGTGCTCATCGGGGCGTTTCCGTTTCTGGGGTCAAGAGCTCGAAGGCCACTGTTATGTGGTTGTCCGAGGACTTGAAGGTGAGGGTGATCTGACGGCTCTCACCCAGTGGGGCCAGGGCGGTTTCAGGGCCGCCGCCCGGGCAGGGCCGTAGCCGCAGCAGGCGCATGTTTCGCAAGTCGGTGTCGAGCTTGGCGGCGCGTGCGCATTGGACCAGTAGATGGAAATCCGCGATCTCCTTTGGCGTCCATCCTGCGGGCCGGTAGTCGGCTTCGTGGGCCAGGCGCTGCAAGACCCTGTCGACGTACTGGCTGTCCATGTCGTCTTGTCTACATCACCGATGGGCTGATGGCGCACTGACGGTAACGCAATTCTATTACTTGCCGGTTACAGCTTGGTCGTTACTCGTAAGCGCGCCATCACCTAAGGGGTGAACGTCTATATGTTAGCATTCGAGTAGTGATCGGGATCCGGTCACATCGATGTGAAGAGGTGTGAGACATGACTACACAGGACCGGCCCCGTCAGTCGGAGGGCAACAAGAAGGACAAGGACTACGAGGTGGTGATCAACGGAACCCCCTTGAACCTCGACGAGGAGCGCGTCACCTTCGAGCAGCTGGCAGCTCTCGCCTTCCCGGGCCACGACCCTCAAGCGATGTTTACCGTCGCCTACCGCAACGCAATTGCTGCTCATGGCGGCAACGGCACCTTGGTGGCGGGGGAGTCAGTCAAAGTCAAGAAGAAGGGGACGAGCTTCGATGTCCGGCTCACGACTCGTTCGTAACAGCCCCGACCTGGCACGGCTCGTCGACGAGGGCTACACCGTCCGCATCCTCAACGGCCACCTCGTCATCGACGACATCCCGTACGTCGACGCCGACAAGACCATTCAGTGGGGTTCTTTCCTCTGCCCCCTGGACCTTGCCGGCGACCGGACAGCCAAACCGAGCAGTCACGTTATGGGCTTCGTCGGTACCAGCCCATGTGACAAGGATGGCCGGCCGATCTCCGACGGCTTCGCCAATCCGGGCCTGAACTCCGGATGGTCGGCTAGCCCGGAGCTGACCGCGTCGTTGGGATTCTCCCAGAAACCGCGACCCGACGGCTACTTGGATTACCACGAAAAAGTCACGACCTACGCTGCCATCCTGCTCGGCCCCGCCCAAGCCCTCGACCCGACGGTCACGCCGTGGAAGTTCAAGCCGCTCGCGAGCGACGAGGACGACGGGGTCTTTGTCTACCTCGACACCTTCTCCAGCCGTGCCGGAATTACCGACCGCAACCAAGCTCTTGCGCTGAAGAAGGTGGTCATCGTGGGTCTGGGTGGCACCGGTGGCTACCTCCTTGACCTCCTTGCCAAGACCCCGATCCTCGAGATCCACCTCTATGACGGCGACATCTTCGGCACCCACAACGCGTTCCGCGCCCCGGGTGCTGCGAGCCTTGCCCAACTGCAGGAAGGGATGAAGAAGGTCGACTACTACGCCACCACCTACGCGGCCATGCGGCGCGGGATCCAGCCGCACCGGGTGAATGTCACGCGCGAGAACGTCGGCGAAGTGCTCGACGCAGACTTCGTGTTTCTCGCCATGGACTCCGGTCCGGCTAAACAGATCATCATTGAGGCTCTAATCGCTGCCGAGGTGCCCTTCGTCGACACTGGCGTCGGGGTGAGCAACGATCCGGGCGGAATCGCCGGACAGATCCGCCTCACGACTTCCACCCCAGGTCGCAGCGATCATATTGTCCGTGACCGGCTCATCTCGACCGTGGCCGGTGACGATGCCGAGTACGACACCAACCTGCAGGTTGCGGAACTTAACATGGCGGCGGCCGTATTCGCGGTCCTCCGGTTCAAGAAGTTGCTGGGGTTCTACGCCGACGAGGAAGACGAGCGTCACTCGGTCTTCCGCATCGACACCAATGAGAACTTCAATCGCTACGGCACCTCGGATCGGGATCGCGCCGAGGCAGCGGAGGCAGACTTGAAGGCTGCCAGCGGGGAGGGCGCCGCATGAGGACCAAGCTGCGTCCTGTTTTTACTGACTACGTACCAGTGGACCTCGAAGAGGGATTGCTCTACGTCTCGATGCCGTACGCCACCGCAGTGCACCTATGCGCCTGCGGGTGCGGCGGTAAGACCGTCACCCCGTTGGCGCCATCGGGGTGGAAGCTCACCTTCGACGGGACCATCACACTGCGCCCCTCCATCGGCAACGGCCAGTTTCGGTGCCGATCCCACTACCTGATCACCGGCGATACCATCAGTTGGCTCTCGCCCATCGGTACGCTCGCCACACAGGCTGCCGCCGGCCGAGACCGACAAGCCGTCGCCGAGGAACATGCTCAGGCCATCCCGATCTGGCGCCGCTGGTGGCGCTGGTTCCGGAAGGGCACCTGATATAAGGACTTAACAGTAAATCAGGTGGGGTGAGGTCCTCGGCGATACGACCGTCGCCGCCGCGATGCTCGATCGGCTCCTACATCGGTCGGTGGTACTCAACCTCGACGGGGATTCCTACCGGCTGCGTGACCACCACGCCCGGTCGGAAAAACTCCGTCAAGCCACCCACCGGCACCCGGCAACCGCTACAGTGAACCCGCCCGCGAGTGGGCACTTTCGTCGAGCGCAAGTGAGCACCTTCGCTGAGCCTCATCACGACCATGTCCGGGTCCGTGACATGACCGTCACGCGTGTTCCTCGCCTACTCAATCCCACCCCGAGCACTCCATTCCCGAACGGAACTCGTGAAGGATCAAGCATCGAGCAGAAGTGGCAGAAATAGCGCGTCACTCGCAACGAGTGCTGCGGTCGAGTCGGCAAGCGCATCGATAGCATCCTGCACATGGCGGATCAGCGACCGACGGAGTGGACGATTGACGTCTGGGTGGACCCCAAAACTGGGCAGGCGCCCTTCGAGACATGGCTGATGAAGGCTGATCCGTACGACCAGGCCGTTGCGATCAAGGTGCTTGAGAAGGTCGTCCAGCCACTCGGTATGGACATTTGCAGCACAGAATGGGGTAAGGCTCTCGGCGGCGGACTCTACGAGATCCGCATCCGGACGTCATTGCATGGGGCCGAAACCTGGGGAGAGACCGACCCGGAGCCCGCTGACGACTCCAACCATAATCGCACGGTCCTTCTTCGGATCTTCACGACCTTCCATGGCTCCAAGATCGTGTTGTTGTTCAACGCGTACAACAAGGGCAAGGATCCTAGCGAGAAGCGTCAAGGCAAAGAGATCAAAAAGGCGCGTAAGTACCTGAAGGCCTGGAAGGAAGAAGGGTAAGTGAGCGCGGCCTCTTTGACGAATATGTGTTTTAGCACATACGCTGTGTAGTGCTAACTACTATCCGAGCCACGCGACAGGGAGGCGATCATGGGTACGCGACCATTCAGCGAGATCGCGAACACCGTCAAGTCAGAGTGGACTCCCGAGGTCAAGGAGTTTGCCGATCGTTTTGGCGCTGAACTCGAGGAGCAAGTACGCGATCAGGTCAAACTGGGCAAACAGCTAGCTGAGGCGAGGATTGCGGCCCGTCTCACCCAGGGCCAGCTGGCCACCCTTTCGCACATTGGGCAATCCGAGATCAGTCGAATCGAACGTGGTCTCGGTAACCCGACGCGAGACACTCTCATCCGCCTCACCGCAGCTATGGGGGCCGAACTCGCTATCGTCCCCTCTAAGCAGCTCGAGAACGCGTAGGCCACGGGCCCGACTATAAGGGATCTGCCAGTCCCTCCAGCACTTCCATCAGGTCCGCGAGGAGCGCATCGGCACGGACTTCGATCTCGTCGAAGACGTCGGTGAAATCCTCGAGTGCCTTGTGGTCGCGGCGGCGGGCGGCGGTGCCACGGTCGTAGTAGTCGGGGTCGAGATCGATGTCGGACTCCATCCAGGTTCCGGTGTCGTCCGGCTGGGGATCGGGCAGCGCCTTACGCACCGGGACACGCCCCGACAGATGCGCCCGGACCAGCGTCGAGACCGACTGCGGGGTCATCGATTGCGCGTGTGGGAGGTGCCCCCACCGGTCGATCGGACACAGCAACGGTTGCCGGGCCTGCTCCGCGTCGAGTGGATCGGTCACGATCTCAGTGGGGTCGGTGAAGTGGTGACGCAGCAGGTGCGTGCCCGGATACTGGTCGAGGAACGTCTGGATCTGCGCCCATCGCCGGTAGATCGTGACGGCCGAGGTGTCCCCGGTCGCAGGATCCGCTGCGAGACGGAAGCACTCACCGGCCCGGGTCGTAGCCACCAGGGTGTCGTCGGCCAGTCGGATGTCGCTGCGACGCAGCCGGGTGATGTCGGTGAAGCTCATGCCGGTAGCAGCCAGGACCAGCAGCAGGGCGTCGCGGCGGCCAAACAGCCCGCTCGGCCAGCCGGTGGTGGGCAACTCAACGGCTCGCTGCAGCAGTAACCGGCCGAGCCGATCGAGGCGCTGAGCACGAGTGGCATCGAGGTGCCGGCGCACCGTCTCGGTCCGCCCCGGGGCCGGGTAGCCGTGCCCGGTGTGGACGGCGTTGATCGCTGAGAGCCGGCGTCGCTGCGTCGCGACCGCGGCCGGGTGCTCGTGCAGGAACAACGCCAGAGTTTCGGGCGCGGCAGGGATGGGCCGGTGGTCGACTGCGGCGCACCAGTCGGCGAAGAGCGCCCAATCGTGCCGGTAGCGGGCGGGGATCCGCAGGCCCAACTGGGCATCGTGAATCTCGTCGTGGCCGTGGTTCTTCCGATCGGTGTGGGTCATCACGGTCACAATCCGAGATTCGTCACAGCGTTGCCGATGAGCGGGGCGTGTTCGCGGGCGTAGGTCTCGAGCATTGCCGGGGTGCTGTGCCCGGTCTGGCGCATGATCGCGTGCGCGGACGCGCCGTTGCGGAAGGCCTGGGTGACGAACCCGGCCCGCAGCGAATGCCCACCCAACTGTTGGACGATTTCGGGGTCGTAGCCGGCCTGCTCCGCGCGGCGACGGATCGCTTTGTGCACCGCCGCCCCCGACAGGGGTGTGTCGGAGAGGTTGCCGTTCTTGCGGATCGACCGCAACAGTGGTGCTGCCGGGACCATCCGGGGCCGGGTTCCCCGGCACACGTGCCCGTCGAACGGTTCGGCGGTGCGCAGCAGGCGGATGACGGCGGGGCGGCCCCCGGTGTCGAAGGCGGCGACGACCTGTGCCCACCGCAGCCACGCACACGGCGGGCAACTCACATGGCTGTGGGTGAACGGCAGTGCCCGGACACTGCCCCGCCCTTCCTGATCGGTCTTCGATTTCCGGAGGCGGATGTGCAGGCCGTCGAGCCGGTGCAGCGAGACGTCACTGCAGGCCAGCGCGACGAGTTCGCTGCGCCGGAACGCCCCGGCGAACCCCACCAAGAAGATGGCGGAGTCGCGGCGTTCCAACACCTCCGCGGCCCAACTGCCGGTAGCGGCGCGCATCTTCTCGACGATGGTGACGACGTCGGCGGTCAGCAACGGCGCCCGCGGACTGCGGGGCCGCTCCCCCGCCGCCGCGTAATCCCGGCGGATCCCCGACAAGGTCGCAGTGACCAACTCGTCGCTGCCGGGCGCGGGATGCCCGGCACGGCGATGGTGGAAGCCGATCCCGGCCACCCACCGCGCCAGCGTGGCCGGGGAGTAGGCCCGCTCCCCCGCCTCCGTCACCGTCGACGCCGCGTCGAGCAGGTAGGCGGCGACGGTGAGGGGATGCGCCGGCAACATGGCATGCCCTTCGCGCTGGCACCAGGCGGTGAACCGGTCCCAGTCGGCGGCATAGTTGCGGCGGGTCGACTCCGAGCGGGCCCGGGTGACGGTGCCAGCGACCTGAGTGAGGGTCTCTTCCGGCAACACCGGCACGGACGGCGCAGCTGGGTCCGACGCGGTCCGGACAGGCGTCGAAAGGTCGTCCGGACGGCGGCTGATCAGGTCATCGGGCACGAACACAGAGCCTACCGGCCCGCACCGACACTCTCGAGCAGGAAAACGCGCTCATCAGGGTTTTCGGGCGAGATGGTGCGCTAATGGCAATTAGCGCACCACCACACGTGTTTGACATAAGCAGCCAAACTCCAGCGCTCATCCCCGACCCAGTCCTTCCCTCCGGAAGTAGAGCGTCTCAACTCTTCAGCCCCATCCGAACCGATCGGGCCACATCAGATACACCAAGTCATAGCCTTATGCTTAAACCGATTTTCCCACAATAGTTTTCGGCACACGTGCCCTGTCATTCCTTACCAAAACGTGCGACCGAGATCAGACTGTCGATGTACTGTGCCAGATACCAAGAACTTGTTGTGTCAACCAGTAATTTGGTCGCCTCCCGGTTGCGGATCGAGGCGCTTCGGTGGCATGCTCGCGCGGCCTGTCGACACGAACCACGGTTACCGGGGTAATCCACGATCCATGGCGGTAATGAGCCGATGGAGTCTGCATACCGGTGGTGAGGTCGAGCACGGGCCGTGGATCGATCACATCGCTTCCGACCTGGCCTGCACAGGTCTGCGGACGTGGGCCATCACGGAGGAGACCGGAAAGCTCAGTGACCATACTTGGGTGGCCTGCATCGTGCGCCTCACTACGTAGAGGCACGCATCGTGTGCACGGCACGGTGTGCCGCGCATGATGGGGTGGTGCCGAATATCGATGTAGAGCCATACCTCGAAGCCGTCGTGGACACTGCCCGGGAGGTGCTCGGTGCGGAGTTCGTCGGGGCGTACGCGGCCGGGTCGCTCGCCCTGAACGCCTTCCATCCCGGCCGCAGCGACATCGACATCGCCCTGCTCTGCCGCGACCCCCTGAGCGAAACGATGAAGCGGGAGTTGATCGCTCGGCTGCGGCACAGCGCCCTGCCATGTCCGGCCCGTGGCCTGGAACTGGTGGTCTACACCATGGCTACGGCGCAGTCGGGCACCGGAGAACCGGGCTTCGAGCTCGAGTTGAACGACGGGCCGGACATGGCCTTCCGGCAGACACTTCAGCCCACAGACCGCCCGGCAGCCGACGGGACGTTCTGGTACGGACTGGACCGCAGCATCCTGCACCAGAGCGGCCGGGTGTTGGCGGGACCGCCGGCCCCGGAGACATTCGCCGAACTGGCACCGGAGGAACTACAGAGCCTATTGGTCGACTCGCTGCGCTGGTGGATGGCGCTGCCCGGCCCAGCCGATGACCGGCCCGCACCCGGAGCCGACGACGCGGTCCTCGGAGCCTGTCGCGCGCTGGTTCGACATCGCTACGGGAAGTGGCTGTCCAAAATCGACGCCGGCCGACGGTTACTCGGGACCGGCTACCAGCCGGTCGAGGCGATCGAACAGTCCATCGCAGCACGCTCCGGTGAGCTTCCGCCTTCAGGTCGGCAAGCACGGACTTTCCAGGAAGGCGTGCTGCACGAGCTCCTGGCTGCGACCGAACGGCCCGCATGACCATCGTCCGGATCGGCACTCCTATTGCCGCGCTCTCAGGTGCCGATACATGACCATTCCCGCGTGGTACAGCACGTCGTCGCGGAACTCACCGTCGGCGGAAAAGCCGGCGTCGTCACGGTAGTAGATCATCGTTCCTTCGATCCGGTAGTCACCGGTGTAGGCAGCTTCCCGGCTGCCGCGGGCCTCGACGTATCGCCCCTCCGGCAGGAGACGCTGGCGGATGTTACCGTCGGCGGTTGCCCACAGTCCGACGAACGGGTGCTCGACTTGTTTCATGTCCTTCACTTCCCTGGAGGTCGTCACAGTGTCGCCGCCACCCGCCCGATGATGGCGTTGCGGGAACGGATCACGGCCTCGCGTAGGGCGTCGATGTCCTCGTCGACCAGCGAACCCGCCCACTTGCGCGGGTTGCCGGCGACGAGGACGGTGTCGATGTTGCGTGCGTCGGAGCCGAGCACGAGGGTGCCGACGGCGTCGTTGAGCGGCATGTTGTTGATGTCGTCGGCGCGGACGATGAGCAGGTCGGCCTCCTTGCCCGGTGTCAGCGAACCGGTGACGTGCCCGAGCGCGTTGGCCTGCGCGCCTCGCAGGGTGGCGAAGTCGAGGACGTCGCGGGTGGTGATCCGGTTGCGGGTCTCCTCCGTTCCGTATGCAGCATTGGTGGCGCGCATGCGTTGGATGGCATGCAGGGTCCGCATCTGGGTGAACATGTCGCTCGCGAGCGCGACCTCCACGTCGATGCTCAGACCCGGCCGGATCCCGACGGCGAGAGCCTCGTTCACAGCGGGCACCGCCGATTCGAGGCCGATCTGGGCGTCGGAGGTCGGGGCGAGGGAAACCGTGACACCGGCATCTCCCATCGCCGTCCACGCCTCGGGGGTCAGGCCGGTCGCGTGGATCAAGGTGAGGGTCGGATCGAGGATCCCCATCCGTGCCCAGCGCAGGATCGCCTCCGACGACGGTATCCCGAAAACCGCGTCGATGCTCGTCCACACACCGAGATCACGTGCGAAAGCAGCGAGTTCGGGCCCGTAGGCGATCGCAGGTGCGGCGATCTAGTCGGTCGCCAGGGCGGCCAGCCGCACCGTGACGAGACCGTCTGCGGCGCCGTGGAAGTCGCTCACCAACCGGTTCATATCCTTGGGCCATTGACGATCCCACTCACCGAAGTGAGGACCCATCGAGGCATGCACGCCCCGAATTCCGGTGTCGATGAGCGCATTCAGTGCAGCATCGGAGTGCGCGGAAGTGCGGGAGTTGTGCGAGAAGTCGAGCATGGTGGTGATGCCCGAGTCGAGCGCGGTCAGCGCGGCGAGACGGGTACCGATGTACATGTCCTCCGGTGCGTAGTTCGGGGCGACGCCGGCCAGGGTCGACATGACATATTCGCCGAGGTCGGAAACGTCGGGAATGCTCCGGCGCAGTTGCGCTTCCCAGGCGTGACGGTGGGTGTCGACGAAACCGGGGCCGACGATCGCACCGCGGGTGTCGACCACGAGTGCCGAGGCTGCTGCGGCACCGTGCCCGGGATCGGAGCGTAGGTCGGCGCCGATCGCGATGATCTGCGGGCCGACGAGCAGGACGTCGCCGGCGTCGAGGTCCGGGATCGAGGGGTCCATGGTGACGACGGCGCCACCGGTCAGCAGGATCGGACGGTCGCTGTCGTGGGCCGCGGTGAAATCGGCGAGAGTTGTCTTCATTGTGGTGGCTTTCCGATGAGTGTCAGGCGCGGCGGAAGGTGTAACCGGCGTGCTGCAGGGTGCCGTCGACGAATTCGCCGAAGGCCCAGAATCCGAGGTCGTCGCGGTAGTCGATGCGGTCGCCGGTGATCCGATAGGAGCCCTGATATGCATGCGGGCGTCCACCGCGGGTCTCGTCGTAGCGACCGTCCGCGGTCAGGTGCTGGTGCACGAAATCCGTTTCGTCGATCCAAGTTCCGAGATGACGGTCCGATGCCACGTCCGTGGCGGTCGGGGTCTCCGTCGGGTCGTCGGCGTGGACCGATCGACCGCCCCAGAGGGTTATCTCACCGTCGACGACGACCGTGTGCGCGGCGTCGGCATCATCGATGAATCGTTGCAGCACATCTGTTTCCGAGTCGTCGCGAGACACGGACAGGATTGCGAAGGTTGCCGGACACGAGCGCCACCGAGCAGGACGTCGCCGCGGTCGAAATCGCCGATCAGGGCGTCGCCGGTGATGATCCGGGCATTGCCGAACAGGAGCGGACGATGCCCGCCGGCGTTCTCGCGGATGAGTTCGAACAATTCGGGAGTGAAGGGGATGGTCATGTGTACTCCAGATGAGGATCGGGGTGCCGGGAGATCCGGCGAGTTCCACTGTCGGGGCGGATGGGCGGCCGGAACAGGCCGGTGTGTGCCTGGGTGCACCAGGGCCTGTCTGTACCGCATCCGGGGAGCTAGCGTCGTCTCATGGTCTCCACCGAACTCGGAACCTTCCTCAAGGCGCGACGCGGACACGTGCAGCCGTCGGATGTCGGTATCACGGCGCAGTCGGGGCGGCGGGTCTCCGGTCTGCGTCGCGAGGAAGTTGCCATGCTCGCCGGTGTCAGCGTCGACTACTACACGCGACTCGAACAGGGTCGCGAACGGAACCCGTCTCCGGCGGTTCTCAACGCCCTCGCCGGCGCACTGGCTCTCGACACCGACCTGCGCGAGCACCTGTTCCGTCTCGCCGGACTGGCTCCGACACCGCCCACTCCGGTGCGGAAGACCGTGGACGATTCACTGCGGGAGCTTCTCTCATCCTGGTCGCACACACCCGCGCTCATCATCGACCGCCGGTTGGATGTTCTCGCGTACAACGAGCTCGCCGGTGCGCTCTACAGCGGCTTCGAGCGCATCGACAATCTCGTGCGCATGACCTTCCTCGATCCCTTCGGGCGCCGCTTCTTCACCGATTGGGAGCGCGCCACGACGTCGTGCGTCGCGAATCTCCGGCTCGCTCTGGGCCACACCGGCTCGGTCGACGACGTTCGTGCCCTCGTTCTCGAGATGCACGATGCGAGCGCGCGGAGTTCCGCGAACTGTGGAATCGGCACGATGTGCGGGGCAAAAAACACGAGGCCAAGGAGTTCCGGCATCCTGCCGTCGGCGATCTCGTCCTCGAATACAACGCATTCGACGTTCGCAGCGCACCTGGACATCAGTTGATCGTGTACCGGGCCTCTGCCGGCTCGCCCAGTGACGACAAACTTCGGCTATTGGGATCCTTGGCGGCGACCACCGACCGCTCGTGATTCCTCGTTCCGGACCCCGTGGTCCTCTACATGATTACGGTGGTTCGTAGCCGACTGCAGTAGCCAGGAGGATTTCTCCCATGAGTTCGTCCGACGACTGGAATGCGCAGGTGATCGCCGAGTTCCGGGCCAACGGAGGCCGGGTCGGCGGCAACTTCGAGGGTGCGCCCATGGCGCTCGTGCATCATCGTGGCCGCAAGACCGGTCGAGCAGAGGTCGAGGAGAAGACGCGCGGGAAACGCACCATTCCGGTCCTCGCTCTCCGACGACGCTGACCTGCTTGCACCCCTGGAACCACCGAGATCCCGCCGACATGCGCCGGCGGGATCTCCCGTGACCGGCCACCAGGCCGGAAAGAATTTCGCAACCTGGAGATTTCCTCTCATGCGGGCTGAGCCCGGCGTGTAAAGCACGGAAGTGCCTGTCCGGTAGTGGATTCTTGGCTTGTCGAAGGTCAAGTATCCGTCATCGAGAGAGGCACTCCGC
>NZ_JAIFKB010000038.1:0-15144 GCF_019641445.1 Rhodococcus sp. DMU2021 | reverse complement strand
GCCTCCCGTGCGGCGATGCCGAGAACGTGCGCCGCCACCCGGCTGCGGTAGCGGGTCTTCGCATCGGCGCCCGCCCCGACCTCCAGGACGAACTCGCGCACTGCCCCGAGCAGCTCCTCGACGGGCGGTGCTCCCAGGAACTGTGGGGTGGCGGGCGGAGTCTCCGTCTCGTCGTGGGGAGGGACGTCGAGCAGGTCCAGCAGGTCGTGTTCGCACTCGGCGACGCGCCGGCCGATGGCGAGCAGTTCGAGGGTGTTGTCGCCTCCCGTCGCCGCTGCGGCGGCCTGCATCCGGCAGATCACCGCCCACCGCAGCGAGCCGTAGACCTCCCACCAGTGGAGGACCTCGGGGTCGGGACTCTCGCCCGATTCGTCGGCGTACCCGCGGAACAGGTCGTCGCGGGAACCGAATCCGCCCACCGGATGCGGCGAACCGAAACGCCAGGTCCGGGTGCACAGCCACCCGAGGTCCTCCATCGGGTCACCGACGTGCGCCAGTTCCCAATCGAGCACCCCGCGCACGCCCTCCGCGTCGACGAGGAGGTTCCCGTTGCGGAAGTCGCCGTGCACGAACGCTTTCCCGGTCGCCGGTGGACGGTTGCGGAGGAGCCACGCGAACGCGGCCTCGAGCGTCGGCACGGGGTTGCCGTTGGTGAGGTACTCGTCGAACAGGGAGGTCAGCGGGTCGTGTTCGGGCAGGTTCGATACGGCCTCGATGTCCATGCGGTGGATCCGGGCGAGGATGCGTCCGAGTTCGTAGGGCAGTGCGGCGCGGACCTCGGCCAGATTCTCGTCGCGCAACAACTTCTGCGGCAGTGCCTCGCCGGGCACCTTCGACATCACGAGGTAGGCGCCGATCCCGGGGTGCGGTTCGTCGCCGCTGCGGTCGATCACGTCGGGCACGGGCACGCCGATGCGGGCGGCCTCGTCGAAGGACGCCGCTTCCATTGCGATCCTGCGTGCGTCCTCGCGTCCTGGCGGGTCGCGGCGCAGGATCAACTCCCGGGTGTCGCCGGTGGCCGACACCGCGGTGATCGCCCAGGTCTCGCGGCTCGCACCACCGGTGAGCCGTTCGATGCGCCGCAGCGTCCAACTGCCGTCGAGTACCGACGAAAGACGCTTCGTCAGTTCGTCTTTCAATTCACCGCTGACGCCACCCACCGCGACCTCCCTGTTCGGTTTCCTGCGGTGGATACTCCCACGGTGATCCGCGGTGTGCGAGTACTTCGGCCGTGGAGGGTCAGGCCGCGAACCCCACCGCGCCGATCACCGGGATGATCGTCATGAAGACGATGGCGAGCGCGAACAGCGTGATCGTGATCTTCTTGTCCCAGCGTGATCGCGTCCCCGTCGCGGCGAGCATGAAGAAGACGAACCCCACGCAGATGGATCCGATACCGATGACGACGGGTGTTTCCAGCATGCCTCCATCATTACCCATCGCGGGTCGGCGCTTCGGGGTCGGTCATCTGTCGGCCGCCGGTTGGAACAGTTCGATCGGATTGCCGGCGGGGTCGGCGAGCAGGATCTGACGACCGCCCGGACCGGTCACCACATCGCTTCGGAGTTCTATGCCGGCACCACGCAGGCGAGCGATCTCGGCGTCGAGGTCGTCGACGACGAGGTGGATCCGGTTACGGCCCGGACCGACGAACTCCTCGGGGGTGGCGCGGGCCCCGGAACTCGCCGGCCCGGACAGCAGCAGCCGCAGCGAACCCCTGATCACATCGGCGAAAGCGGGCGCGGGGTGGGTGAGCACGGTGAAGCCGAGATAACGGGTGTAGAAGGCGACGGCCGCGGGCACGTCGTCGACGAGGTATCGGACGCTGACGTATCCGTCGGTAGTGGTCATCGGTTGCTCCTGGTCATGTTGTGACGGCATGGGTCTCGCACAGATATCGGATGCGGGTGTCGATCTCGGCCGCGATGACACGGAAGGCCGGATAGGTCTCTTCGTCGGCACCGCCGGCCGCCGCCGGGTCGGGGATACTCCAGTGGATCCGGCGAGTCTCGCCGTCGAATTCGGGGCATACCTCGCGGGCCTTGTCGCACAAGGTGATCACCGTGCCGAACCGGCGGCCGGCGAGGCTGTCGAGGTGGCGGGGATGTCGGTCGGCGATGTCGATCCCGAATTCTTCTCGCAGCACCCGCACCGTGTTCGGGTGCATGTTCCGTTTCGGGCAGGTGCCTGCGCTGGTCGTGTCGACGGTCCCGCCGGTGCGCTGCCGGAGCAGAGCTTCCGCGATTGCGGAGCGCGCACTGTTGCCTGTGCACACGAACAGCACCGGTGAGGGCGTCTCGGATGTGAACGTCACAGGCGGGCGGTTGCACCCCAACCCCGGATGCAGTGCGGCACCTACGCCGGCCAGCATCTCGGTGCACCGGTCGAGGTCGAGGTGGTAGTAGCTGTCGCGGCCGTCGAAGCTGCTGCGGGAAACCCGCACCAGCCCGCCGTCGCGGAGCAGGCGGAGGTGATAGGAGACGAGGTTCTGCGGCTCCCCGACCAGTGACACCATCTCCCGGACCCGATAGTCGCCGCCGGACAGCGCCGCGAGCAGCTGCCACCGCACCGGGTGGGCGGCCAACTGCACGAAGGCCGGGACAGGTTGACGCACCGACTTCATCACCCGATGATAGCACCAGATACATCAAATCATTTTGATTCAATTTGGATGCGCGCGAAGGAGCCGTGATGTCGGAGACGACAGGGACGGGCACGCCCGAGGGGTTACAACGGCGCCTCGGGGCGGCCGACGCAGTCGTGATCGGCCTCGGATCGATGCTCGGGGCGGGGATCTTCGTGGCACTGGCGCCCGCAGCCGGAGCTGCGGGGTCGGGCCTGCTGATCGGGCTCGCGGTGGCGGCAATCGTGGCGTACTGCAATGCGTCCTCGTCGGGACGGCTGGCGGCACGGTACCCGGTCTCCGGTGGCACATATGTGTACGGACGCGAACGGCTCGGCGAGTTCTGGGGATATCTGGCAGGCTGGTGTTTCGTGGTCGGCAAGACCGCCTCGTGCGCGGCCATGGCGTTGACCGTCGGCCTCTACATTTGGCCCGAGCAGGCGCACGCGGTTGCGGTCGCCGCGGTCGTGTTGCTCACGGCGGTGACCTATCGCGGTGTCCAGAAGTCGGCACTGGCGACCCGGATCATCGTGGCGATCGTGCTGGCCGTACTCGCCGCGGTGGTTGTCGCAGGGTCTACCTCCGGCTCCACCGAGGTGGCCCGACTCGGGTTCGGCACCGACATCACCGTGGGCGGGGTGCTGCAGGCGGGCGGGTTGTTGTTCTTCGCCTTCGCCGGGTACGCGCGGATCGCCACCCTCGGCGAGGAGGTACGCGAACCGGCGCGCACGATACCGCGCGCGATCTCGATGGCACTGGGCGTCACCCTGCTCGTCTATCTGGCGGTCGCTTCGGTCGCGCTGCTGGTACTGGGCCCTCGCACGCTGGCCGAAGCGACTGCACCGTTGTCGAGTGTGGTGACCGCGGCCGGGGTCGAGTGGTTGGAGCCGGTGGTGCGCGCCGGGGCCGTCGTTGCCGCTCTGGGTTCACTGCTCGCCCTGGTGCTGGGAGTGTCGCGCACCACCTTCGCGATGGCACGGGACCGGCATCTGCCACACGCGCTGACCGCGGTGCACCCCCGGTTCGCGGTGCCACATCGAGCCGAACTCGCTGTCGGAGTGATCGTCGCGGTCGTCGCCGCAACCGCAGATGTCCGTGCCGCGATCGGATTCTCGTCGTTCGGGGTGCTGGTCTACTACGCCGTCGCCAACGCCTCCGCCTGGACGCTTCCGGGCGGGCGACGCGGGCGCATCATCGCTTCACTCGGGCTGGCCGGATGCCTGACCCTGGCGTTCACGCTGCCCGGCTCATCGGTGCTCACCGGTACGGCCGTGATCGCAGTGGGCGCGCTGATCTACGCCACACGTCGGCGCTTCAGGTACCAGCCGGAACCGGTTGAACCGCAACGGTAGATCCGTCAGAAATGAGATGCCCATCGGCCTACCGCCGGTCGGAGGTAGCGCCACTGTCGGGCCGAAACGCGCCGTGGGAGGTCATCGGCACGTAGTGCTGCAGGATCACCGCCGCGGCCGGTCCGTCGCCCGGTCGGTCGGCGCGCAGGACGAGAAGCCTGCTGCCCCTGCGCGCAGGCTGGTGTTCGAGCGTCAGCGATCAGCCGCCGCCCTCGGCGTCGCTGCCGGTGCGAACAGAGGTTCACAGACGGTGGTGCCGGCCTCGGCCGTGTACCGGTTCGTCGTGCCCGTACGGTGATCGATCATGGTGACCGAGTCGGGATCCCCGCCCGGGACCGATGCCGACGCGGTGTAGCTGTAGCGATGCTCGGTGGTGGCGAACCGCGGGTCGAGTCGAGGGAATTCGCATCCGTGATCGTCGAGCGCGGTGGCGGTGATGCGGCGGGCCCTGCGGTCGACGGTCAGCCGAGTGAGCGTGCCACCGAAGGCCGGTCCGGCATCGCCCCCGATAGTTGCGCAGGTGACCGTTCTACCCTTCCCAGCCGCCGGCCGGATCGTGCGCGACGAGTTCGACGACGGTGCGATCGCCGGCCTCGTGGGCGTTGGTGACGTGAAAGTGGAACAGCGCGTCGTGTTCGAAGGTCGCCGGGTCACCACCGTCCCGCGACACCAGGACGATGGTGGTGCCGAGTTCCGGTCGGTACGACAACGCATCGTCGAAGGGCGCAACCCCAGTGCAACCGGGACGGGATTCCGAACCAGCAGGGTCCCAGCACGAACACCATGTGCCGATCGGTCAGCGCGAAGTCGTGGACGAATCCGAGCTCGGGAATCGGGATCGTCGCGGGCCCGTGCAGCCGACCACCACGGTCCAACCATCTATCGCCGGTACGCATCGAAGGGCCATCCGCTGGGCGTCATCGTGAACCACGAGCTCGACACTCTCGAACAACTTGTCCTCGGTCGCCTGCGATTCGCCGACGAACCGTGGCTCATCCGCTCCGAAAGTGCAGCACACTGGTCGACATCGTCACCGAGCGGGCACTGAAGCACATCACCGGCCCACCCCTGGCTGCGCACCTCGGGCCGACCCCGGAGACAGCAGTGGAATTCATGGTGGGCGTGGTCTTCAGCCAGTTGCTCTCCCCCGCCCGGCACATGACCCACGCCGACGTCGCCGCGTATGTCACGAACGCGATCTACCGTCCTGACTCACGCGGATCAGCGGTTGAGCTGCGTGATCCGTCCGGTCAGCAGCGTGGCGAACGCCGTCCACGCCGAGTACGGAGCCAGCGCGGCACCCGCAGCCGGATTCGCCTCGGCCGTCCGGCGCGTCAGATCCGCGGTACTGGCGGCGAGTAGGGCGGCGACCACAGTGGCAGGCATCAACCGATGCCACTTGAAGAACACCCACGACCACGACGCGTTGAGAACGAGATTCGTAGCCAGAGCCGCGATGTAGTTGCGACGACCCGCATAGTCGTCGGCGTCGGTGTACTCGTCGATCGCGACGGCCGAGGTGACAGCGATATCGGCATACAGCGCCGTCCAGACGATCGGGAACGCCGCGACCGGAGGCTGGAAACCGGGCTTACGCAACTTGCGGTACCACCGGGAGTTCGTGTCCTGGGAGGCGATCGATCCGACGATCGCGGTGGTCGTGGTGGCAGCGGCGGTCGCGAGAACGGTACTGAGTCTCATGTCTGTCGGCTCCTGTGGATGACGGTTGATCGTCGGCTACCCGAGCCGAAGGCGCACGAAACGGACACCTCGGTAGGGTGGCGGGCCGGGAGGTCGACATGAGTGGATTGCAGCAGGTCGGTGACGGGGTCTGGGCGTTCGTGCGCACCCCCGGCGGTTGGGGTGAGGCCAACACCGGGTTGGTCGTCGCACCGGGAACGGCGTCGCTGGTCGTCGACACCGCATGGGACGTCGCATGGGCGCAGCGCATCGCCGAGGCGCAGGCACCGCTGGTCGCCGATGCTCCGATCACCGACGCGGTGAACACCCACAGCGACGGTGACCACTGGTGGGGCAACGACACGCTGCCGCCCGACGCGCGGATCACCACCAGCGCCGCCGCACTGGACGGGATGCGCGAGGATCTTCCACCGCGCGCCCTCACCGTGCTGGCCGGCACGGGCTCCCTGATCCGGCGCGTCCCCGGCCCCATCGGTGCGGCCGGTGCCTACATGGCGCGGGTCCGCGGCGGTGCCCGATTCCCGCGCCGCACCCCGCGGATGCCCGACACGACCTTCGCGACCGCCACCTCACTGGACATCGGTGGTCGCACGATCGAACTCGAGCAACTCGGACCGTGCCACACGGCCGGCGACCTCGTCGTCCGCGTGGCCGATGCCGGGGTCGTCTTCACCGGCGACCTGCTGTTCATCGGGTCGACGCCGATCCTGTGGCACGGCCCGCTCGACAACTGGTTGTCGGCGCTCGATCGGCTGCTCGGCTGGGACGCCGACGTGTACGTACCCGGGCACGGGCCGACCTGTGGTGCGGCGGAGATCCGAGCACTGCGCGACTACTGGCTGTGGCTGCGCGATGCCGCCCAGGATCATCACCGGGCCGGACTCACCCCGCTCGAAACAGCGCGGAAACTCTTGCTCACGAAAGATTTCGATGCGTGGCGCCACTGGGAGTCGCCGGAGCGCATCGCACTGAGCCTGAGCACGCTGTTCGACCAGTGGAACGGCAACCCACCGGCGCCGCCCACCGTCGCACGTCGCGTCGCAGCCTTCATCGCGGCCGAAACACTGCTGCGCGAAGGAGCATTCGAGGCGTCCTGATCGACGGTCAGGACAGGTGTTTCGGCTCCGGGGTCGTCTTGTGCGACCAGTCCGATCCCGCGGGCGCGGTTCCGAGCGCGTCCGGGCACTCGTCGCGTCCGGCAGGAGCCAGGGAGATCACGATCGACTTGTAGGTGGGGCAGTTGCTCTTCAGTGCAGTCGAATCGAGCGGGACGAGAGGGTTGGTCTCCGGGTAGTAGGCGGCCGCGCTTCCTCGTGGCAGGTCGTACTCGACGATCCGGAACCTCGTGGCGCACCGTTCGCGGTCGTCGCCGTCCCATCGTGTGAACAGGTCGACGAAGTCTCCGTCGTCGAAACCCAGTGCGGCGATGTCGTCCCGGTGCATGAACACGACGCGACGGCCGCCCTCGATCCCGCGGTAGCGGTCGCTGAGGCCGTAGATGGTGGTGTTGAACTGGTCGTGGCTGCGCATCGTCTGCAGCAACAGATGCCCCGGCGGGACCTGAACCACCTCCACCGGCGAGACGGCGAATTCCGCCTTACCCGAATCTGTCTCGAAGATTCGGGTGTCGCGGGGCGGATGCGGCAGGATGAATCCTCCCGGACGCCGGACGTTGACCTCGTACCCTTCACAACCCGGGACGACGCGGGAGATGCGCGAGCGGATGTTCGCGTAGTCGTCGCGCATCGCCTTCCAGTCGATCCCGTAGCGGTCGCCGAGCGTGGCCTCGGCGATGCCCGTGATGATCGCGACCTCCGAACGCACGTGCTCGCTGGGCGGTTTCAGCGGTCCTCGGGAGGCGTGGACCGCGCACGTCGTGTCCTCGACCGACACGAACTGCGGTCCCGAGGCCTGGACGTCCTTGTCGGTGCGCCCGAGCGACGGGAGGATCAATGCCGTTCTGCCGCAGACCAGATGGGAACGATTGGGTTTCGTCGAGATGTGCACCGTCATGTCGATACCTGCCATCGCCTCCGCGGTGACAGCGGTGTCGGGTGCCGCCTGCACGAAGTTGCCGCCGAGGCCGAGGAAGAACCGCATCTTGCCGTCGCGCATCGCCTTGATCGAATCGACCGTGTCGTAACCGTTCTCACGAGGAGGATCGAAACCGAACTCCTTCTCGACCGCGTCGAGGAAACTCTGCGGCGCGCGTTCCCAGATCCCCATCGTGCGGTCGCCCTGGACGTTCGAGTGTCCGCGCACGGGCATGAGGCCGGCGCCGCGCTTACCGATGTTGCCCTGCGCGAATGCGAGATTGCAGATCTCCTTGATGGTCGCGACCGCGTTGCGGTGTTGAGTCAGGCCCATGGCCCAGCAGAAGACCGTTGCCTTCGAGCGGCGCAGCATCTGCGCGGCCTCGGTGATCTGCTGACGCAACAGGCCGGTCGCGGCGACCACCTCGTCCCAGTCGATGTCCCGGACGTGTTCGACCCATTCGTCGAATCCCCGGGTGCGGCTCTGCACGAAGTCGTGGTCGAGCGCGTCCCATTCGACGAGCAGCGAGCCGAACGCCTGCAACAGCGCGAGGTCGCCATTCACCTTGATCGACAGATGCAGGTCGGACAGATCCGTTCCCCGACCGAGCACCCCGCGCGGTGTCTGCGGGTTCCGGAAGTTGACCAGCCCCGCTTCGCGCAGCGGGTTGATCGTCAGGATCTTCGCGCCGTTCTGCTTGGCCTCTTCGAGTGCGGTGAGCATGCGCGGGTGGTTGGTGCCGGGGTTCTGCCCCTGCAGGATGATCAGCTCGGCGTGGTGCACATCGTCGAGCGTGACGCTGGCCTTGCCGATGCCGATCGACTCCTGCAGCGCGATGCTCGTGGACTCGTGGCACATGTTCGAGCAGTCGGGCAGATTGTTGGTCCCGAACGCCCGCGCGAACAGCTGGTACACGAAGGCCGCTTCGTTCGATGCCCGTCCGGACGTGTAGAAGGTGGCCTGATCGGGGCTGTCCAGCGACTTCAGCTGTTCACCGATGAGGGTGAAGGCCTCGTCCCACTCGATCGGGGTGTAGTGCGTGGCGCAGGGCCGCTTGACCATCGGATGCGTGATGCGGCCCTGCTTGCCGAGCCACAGCTCGCTGTGCTCGGCCAGTTCCGCGATGCTGTACCTGGCGAAGAAGCTCGGGTCGGCACGTCGCTTGGTGCCTTCCTCGGCGACGGCCTTGGCGCCGTTCTCGCAGAACTCGGCGATCTTGCGATGACCGGGGTCCGGGTCGGGCCACGCGCAACTCGGGCAGTCGAACCCTTCGGCCTGGTTCAACTCGAGCAGTGTCTCGACCGAACGCACCAGCCCCATCTGCTCGAGGGATCGCTTCACCGCCACGGCGACGCCGGTGACACCCGCTGCGGCCTTCTTCCGGTCTTCGACCTCGAGGTCGCCTTCGTCGTAGTCGGCCCGCCGGTCACGGTTCCGCATTCGATCACCTCTCCCCACGCACGGTTTGCCGAGGAGTACCCCGGTCCGCCGCCTGCCGAAACGGGTCGGCGATTACGCCCGGACCCGCATCGCGCAGCCCCACCCGAACGTACTCTCGGGAAATGGGACGGTCGAAAATGCTCGGAATCCCGGCCGCTGCGGCGGCCGCTGTCGGTGCCTACGATCTTGTGCAGAAGCGCCATTCGCTGCTACGCAACTTCCCGATTCTCGGGCACGGTCGCTATCTGCTGGAGTCGTTGGGACCCGAACTGCGGCAGTACATCACGACGAACAACAACGAGGAACGGCCGTTCAACCGCGATCAGCGCCGGTGGATATACGCTTCGTCGAAGAACGTCACCAACACCTTCGGATTCGGCAGCGACAACGACATCGAGTACACCGACGGGTACACGATCATCAAGCACCGCACGTTCTCGGACCTGCCGCCGTCGAGTGCCCCTCACGGGGGCGACAAGGTGTCGCTCCCGTCCGCGAAGGTGCTCGGCGCTGCCCGGGGACGTACCCGTGCCTTCCGTCCCGAGTCGTTCGTCAACATCTCGGCGATGAGCTTCGGTTCGCTGTCCGGTGCCGCCGTGGAAGCACTCAACCGGGGTGCCGGGACGGCCGGATGCCTGCAGAACACCGGTGAAGGCGGCCTGACGACGTACCACCGCAACGGCGGAGAATTGATCTTCCAGATCGGCACCGGCTATTTCGGGTGCCGCGACGAGGACGGACACTTCGACCTCGCACGACTGAAGCGGGTCGTCGAATCGGCACCCGTGCGTGCCCTGGAGATCAAACTCAGCCAAGGCGCCAAGCCCGGACTGGGCGGATTGCTACCCGGAGCCAAGGTCACCCCGGAGATCGCCGAGGTCCGTGGAATCCCCGTCGGCAAGGACTGCGTGAGCCCGTCGCGGCACACGGAGTTCCACGACATCGACAGCCTGCTCGACTGGGTCGAACTGCTCGCAGCCGAAACGGGACTTCCCGTGGGGATCAAGTCCGCCGTGGGCGACACGACCTTCTGGGACGAACTCACACGCCAGATGAGCGAGACCGACCGCGGAGTCGACTTCGTCACCATCGACGGCGGCGAAGGTGGAACCGGCGCTGCACCATTGGTGTTCGCCGACGCCGTATCGCTTCCGTTCCGCAGCGGCTTCGCGCGGGTCTACGCGACATTCGCCGAAGCCGGCTTGACCGACGACGTCACCTTCATCGGTGCCGGCAAACTCGGCCTGCCCGACAACGCGGTGGTGGCGATGGCGCTCGGATGCGACATGGTCAACGTCGCCCGCGAACCGATGTTCTCGATCGGATGCATCCAGGCGCAGAAATGCCATACCGACCGGTGCCCCACCGGCGTGGCGACGCAGAACCGTTGGCTCACCCGAGGACTCGACGTCCCGACCAAGGCCGACCGCGTCGCCGACTACATCGAAGCCCTCCGCCGCGACGTGTTCAAGATCGCACAGGCCACGGGAGTGGCGCATCCTGGCCTGATCACCGTCGACGACATCGAGATCGCCGACGGCAATCGACGCGCCGTCACCCTGCGGGAGCTGTACGGCTACCGAGACGGGTGGGGACTGCCGTCGCAGGCGGACCGGGAGGAGATCACGCGTCTGATGACCGCGGAAGCGGTGACGACACCGGGTGGGACGGAGGAGTCGACGGCGACCTCGTAATCACTTGTGGTCAAAAGATCGACAAAGCGATGTGGCCGATAATGCCTCGTTATGTTAACTAGTAGGTTGGTTATTCGCGCGGACTGCGAATACAACCGTCCGCGATAAGACCTCCTTCACCCGGTTCCCTCGCGGGTTGACCTGCATCCTTGGCGAATTGGGCACCGTGGGCGGCATCGGTGTCGCTCCGGCTGCCGACGGCCGAGGGCGACGTAGAAACCGCCTGTGACCTTGGTGTTCGTGGCCATCGATTGCACGATACGCATTCTGAATGCAAAATTTGCAGTTGACCGAGGGGGCTGGATGGGGCGAGTGGTGTATCTGCCGGCGGGTGAGAACGGCCCCGATCCGGAGGCTTTTCTCGACGATGTGCTGGCCGGGTGGAGACAGGCGCAGTTCGCCCGGAACTTCTCGGGTGACACCGTGCGACGGCGGGTCAGATCGGTCGAGCAGATGATCGAGTTCGTCGGCTCCTATCCGTGGCAGTGGTCGCCGGCGGATGCGGACGACTTCTTCGGGCACCTGCGTGGAGTCCGGAATCTGGCGCACACCACGGTGCGGGCGTATCAGACCGATGTGAAGCTGTTCCTCGACTATGCGAGCGACCCGACCTACGACTGGAACGAGCATTGCGGTCGGTTGTTCGGCACGGTCTTCTCACAGGTGATCACCGAGTTCAATCGAGCTCGACACGTGCAGGCCGATGACGCACGGCCGGTGAAGCGGCCGTTCACCCCCGCGGAGTTGCAGCAGTTCTTCGATCTGGCCGACCTCGAACCCGAACGAATCCTGAGATCCGGCCGCAAGGGCGCCCTGGCGGCATGGCGCGACGCGGTGGCGTTCAAGACCCTCTACGGATGGGGGCTGCGCCGCAACGAGGTCCGGCACCTGCAGCTGGTCGATCTCTCCCGCAACGCGCGGGCACCGGTGTTCGGCGAGTGGGGTCTGGTGCGTGTACGACATGGCAAGGCGATGCGCGGCGCACCGGCCAAGCAACGGACCGTGCTGACGGTCTTCGACTGGGCTGCGGAAGCACTCGCCGACTGGTGCACACGTGGGCTGCCCCGCTACGGGCACCCGGTCGACACCGTGTTCCCGACCGAAAAGGGCGGCATCGTTCCTGCCCGCAATCTCTGGCAACGAATGCGCTCTCTCGTCGATGAACTCGGCTTTCCGCCGGGGCTGGATCTGCACTCGTTCCGCCGCGCCTATGCCACCCACCTGCAGGTCGAGTACGGCTACGACGTCAGCTTTGTCCAACTGCAACTCGGTCACGAGCACGCCTCGACGACTTCGCTCTACACCCTCGCCGCACCCGACTACCGGGCACGCGAACTCGAACGAGTCCTGACCGCGACCCTGGCTCGCAGCAACGACGGACGCACCGGAGCACCACACCCGAAGGAGCAGCGATGAAACGCGAGATCCAGTACCACTGGCGTGTACGCGAACTCATGGCCCGCGCCGGAATGAAGAACAGCCGCGACCTGGTCGGTCCGCTGCGCGAGCGAGGTATCACCCTGTCCGAGTCACAGATCTACCGGATCGTCGGACAGGAGCCGGATCGGATCGCCTTCAAGGTCCTCGTCGCGCTCTGCGACATCTTCGGTGTCGAAGCCGGCGACCTGATCACCTACACCGCTACCGACGTCCGACGTTCCCGCCCCCAAGCCGCCAACGCCCCGACCGACGTCCCCCTGTTGAGCGCCTACCGTCCCGTCCGCGCTCGGATCGTCACCGACGATGACTGAGTTGCGTCCGCGAGGACGGCCCCGCAGCACCGGCACCTGCGAATGCGGCCGGTGCGGCCACCTCGTCCCCAGGATCCGGGTGCACTGGCCCGACGGAGCCGTCTGCGGCGCCTGCTTCACCGCCGCCGTGCGCACCTACGGCACCTGCGTATTCTGCGGCGAACATCGTCTTCTGCCCGGACGATCCGCCGCCGGTGCCCTTCTCTGCCGGGACTGCGCCGGCATCACCACCACGCTCACCTGCGACCGGTGCGGCCGCGAAGCCGAACGTCTCCGTGGCGGGCACTGCGCCCGCTGTGTGCTCACCGCCGACCTCGAACACATCCTCCGTCCGAGCTCACCGGCGGACCTGCGGATCAAACGACTCATCACCATCCTCGCCGCCGTCCCCCGCCCCGAAAGCGTCCTTACCTGGATGCGCAACCCCACCACCGCTGACCTTCTCGCCCGCATCGGCACTCGCGAACTGCAGCTGTCACATCCCGCCTTCGACGCCCTACCGCCCTCGCGCAGCGTCGAGCATCTGCGTGAAATGCTCGTCCACCATCACATGCTGCCCAGCCGCGGCGATCCCCGCCTGGCCCGCTTCGAGATCTGGCTCGATCACCGGCTCACCACCCTGCAATCGACTCCTGAAATCCACACGCCCATCGAGCAATTCGCTCGCTGGCATCACCTGCGCCGACTTCGTGAGCTCGACCCACGTCGCAGCATGGACAATGCCGCCCGCACCGCCAGACAAGAGATCACCGAAGCCACCAAGTTCCTGACCTGGCTGCGCAGCGAACACCACATCAGCATCGCGCAGCTGCGACAAGCACACCTCGATGCCTACCTCAGCGACGGCACCACCACCCGCCACGCCATCCGCAACTTCATCCAGTGGCGCCACCGCACCGGCATAGCAGCACGATTCACCATCCGATATCGCACGGCACGGAGCACGCCACTGGTGTCCTCCGCCCGGCGGCTCGAACTCATCCGGATCAGCATCGAAGCCGACCACATCACCTTGTCCACTCGCATCGCGGCCCTGCTGTTGTTGCTCTACGGCATCCCCGTCCGCAGGATCGCCGAACTCACCCGCGACGACCTCGACATCACCCCGACCGGACCCACCGTCCGGATCGGCACCCTTCCCGCGCCGCTCCCCGAACCTCTGCTGCCCCTCGTACAGCAGTACCTCGACAGCCACGCCAACCAGCAAACAACGAACCACAACTCGCACTGGCTGTTCCCCGGTACCCGCGCCGGCCATCACCTCACCGAACAGTCCCTGATGAAACGACTTCGTCTACTCGGCATCGACATCCGCGCCCTTCGCAACACCGCGCTGCACGAACTCAGCAAGGAAATCGATGCCGCCTCGCTCGCCGCCCTACTCGGCTACACACCGGACACCATGAACATCCACGCCACCCGTGCGGGCACGCCGATGGGCAGCTACCCCACGACCAAGCACCCGACACGATGAGCAACGCCCGCCTGGATCTCAACAGAACTTGATAAGCCCCTTATCCACTCGCAACGTTTCGGTGTTGCATGCGATGACCGATCCGCCTGTCCGTTCGTCGATATTCAGCGCGACGGCCGGTCCGACCCAGCCGCGGCCGTGACTCCGCGAAGCCATCAGCGAGGGCGGCTTGAGCCACCGGTCCGATCACCGCGCATCCGCCGGCACTGAGGCGCAGCGACACGCGAATGCCGTGTCCGTTGCAGCAACGCCACGCTGCCAAGGGCAACCGCGCCCATGCGCCACCATTGTCGTCCGACAGTGCGTTGGGCAGGGCGGAAGGATCACGTCCCCGGCGAGTTCCTACGGCCCACCGGCCGGCACCACCCCATTCATTTTTGATGAATAATCGGGGTTATCCATCAATTTTGCAGCGGGAAGCCGCGGAGGCCGGTGCCAATCGCCGATGCCGGTATGGAGACCGTCGCTGCGGCCGACGCCACTTTCCACACCGCGCTGCTCGCCCGTGGTTATCGGCTGGTGACCGGCAACCACTACGAGGCACCCTCCGGAAATGACACTCCCTTGTCCGGGGATCTACTGGTTCCCGGCACCGGCGGTCACCGTCTCGAACGCATCGAATACGCCCGGGTGCGGCTTCGACGCCATCCCCACCTGACCCTCGCGCTCGCCTCCGATTCGGGTGCGGGTGCAGGCCCCCAGGCCGCCCCGGCTTGGGGCTGGGAGCCCCGGCCATCCTCATTCGAGAGGAACCTCCGACCTCGCACGCTGTCCGCAACCCACTGTGCATGCGTGGCTCGCAATGCGTGCACGCATTGCACGCATTGCGCCCATCGGCGACGACAGGGGGTTGTGTAGTCCAAGATCCGGGCGCTTATGCGGTCACCCTGTCATGCCTACTACAACTCACGACGGGAATAGCCTGAGGCTGGGTTGCGTTGCCGCTGGCTGGATCGGGTGCGTTTTCGTGTCCCCCGGGCTCAACCCTTTGCCTTCATGGAGTTCCGTTCGGCTGGAGCCGTGCTGCGCCTTTCGCCGAGAGGCGACCGAAGGCATCCGATCCTTCTTCGTCCAC
>NZ_JAIFKB010000037.1:0-15150 GCF_019641445.1 Rhodococcus sp. DMU2021 | reverse complement strand
CCCACCCGTTCTTCAAGTCCCCTTATACGAGCAATGACCTGCGTGAATCCGCCGATGCCATTGCGAGTTTCGCTCGCCTGAATTACGGCTGGATGGGCCGCAGCCCCGACTATAAGGCCAGTTTCCTGGCGACACTGGGCTCGAACACTGACTTCTATGCACCGTTTGATGGCAATGCGCGTCGTTGGTACAAGGAGGCGCAGGAGAACTGCCTTTACGTTAACCACGCCATCGTGAACCCGCCGATCGACCGCAATCGTGTGGGCGAGGATGTCGAGAACCTCAATGTACATGTTGTCCGAGAGACCGACGCCGGTCTGATCGTCAGCGGCGCGAAGGTCGTGGCCACGGGGTCGGCGTTCACCCACTACAACTTCATCGGCAGCTATGGGCCGGTCAACTCCAAAAGCTACAGCGCAATCTTCATGGTCCCGATGGCAGCGAAGGGTGTGAAACTGTTCTGCCGCCCGTCATATGAGTACACTGCTGCGACGGTGGGCAGTCCGTTCGACTACCCATTGAGCTCACGCCTTGATGAGAACGATGCGATTTTCATCCTCGACGAGGTGCTCGTGCCCTGGGAGAATGTGTTTGCCTACGAGCCGGAGAAGGCCAAGAACTTCTTCGCCGGTTCCGGATTCCTTCCGCGAGCCATGATGCACGGCTGCGTCCGGCTGGCAGTGAAGTTCGACTTCCTGTGCGGCCTGCTGCTCAAGGGCCTCGATATGACCGGTACAGGAGATTTTCGTGGGGTCCAGACCCGCGTCGGGGAGCTGCTCAACTACCGTAACCTCTTCTGGACGTGCGTCGACTCGATGGTCAACAATCCCACGACCTGGAGCGACGGCACTGCGGTCCCGAACGTCGACGCATGCAATACCTATCGGATGATGTCGACCATTGCTTACCCCCGCGCGAAGGAAATTTTCCAGCAGGACCTTGGTAGCGCATTGATTTACCAGAACTCCAACGCCGTGGACTGGAAGAACGCGGAGATGCGGCCGTTCCTGGACCAGTACGTCCGCGGATCGGGTGACCGCTCGGGTGTGGACCGCATCAAGATCATGAAGTTGATCTGGGACGCAATCGGCACCGAGTTCGGTGGCCGTCATGAGCTCTATGAGCGCAACTATTCCGGGAATCACGAGGCAGTCCGCCTGGAGACCCTGTGGGGTCAGAACGCCAGCGGGCAGACGGACAAGTACCGCTCGTTTGTCGACGAGTGCCTCTCGGAATACGACCTCGACGGCTGGACCGCCCCTGACCTCATCAGCTCGGACGACGTCAACGTGATCAAGAAGCGCCTCGGACAGAACTAAGAAGCGTCGGTGCTGCACAACATAGCCGACCTGACGAAAGGACTACGATGCACTTCCTGGCCCAGATGGAAGTCACCATCCCCCACGACATTGACACGGAGAAGCTTGAAAGGCTACTGACCGCCGAGCGCGAACGCGCCCAGGAACTGCAGCGACAGGGAAAGTGGCCCCAGCTCTGGCGCGTCGCCGGCCGCTATGCCAACGTCAGCGTGCTCGACGTCGAGAGCATCGACGAACTTCATGAGCTCCTGTCATCGCTGCCGATGTTTCCGTTTCTCGACATCAAGGTGACGCCGATGACCCGGCATCCGTCGAAGGTCGACTAAGAGCACCTGCGCTTAGCGCGTTCTCCACCAAGTCTTTGCCCGTTCCATCCACCAACTCGAAGGAAACAATCATGACCGCTACAGTCGGACAAGGGACCTTTCGCAATAACCGCGCCGCCACCGTGGTTGCCGACGTAATGCAGCGCATTCGCGACGTCATCCTGGAACATAAGCTGACATACGAGGAATACTCCGCTGCGAAGCAGTTCGCAATCGACCTTGGTGTTGCCGGCGAATGGCCGCTCTTCGCCGATGTGTTCTTCGAGCAGACAGTCGAACAGGTCGACTCGGAGTCCCGCGAGGGCAGCCCCGGCGCCATCGAGGGACCCTACTTCATCGAAGGCGCTCCCCATCTCGAACTGCCGTACGTCATGCCGATGCGGGACGATGAACCGGGCGACGTCCTGTACTTTTCCGGCAGAGTCACCAGCCCGAACGGTGAGCCGATCGCGAACGCCCAGGTCGAACTGTGGCATAGCGATAACTTGGGAACGTATTCGAACATCCCGTACAACGACGATCGGGAGTTGCCGCCCGCGTTCAACCTCCGCGGCCGCTTCTCGACCGATGAGGAAGGACGCTACGAAGTTCGAACGATCATTCCCGTCCCCTACGAGATCCCGACCTCGGGCCCGACCGGCGCGCTCCTCACCACCGTCGGCTGGCATGCGTTCCGGCCTGCGCACCTGCACTTCATCACATCGGCTCCAGGCCATACTCCACTGACCAGCCAGCTGTACTTCGACGAGGATCCGTACATCGACTCCGATGTCGCTGGAGCTGTGAAGCCTGGTCTGATCCTGAAGCTGGACAAGCACGACTCCCCCGAGGAGCTGCAGTCGAAGAACCTCGACACCCCGTACTTCACCACTTCTTACGAGTTCGTCCTTCCGCGAAGCTGACCCACTATGCAGGCTGCCGCAACGCCGACGTTACGGCAGCCTGCCCCTGAAAGGACTCTCAATGATCCTGTCAAGCCGCCACCGCGGTAACCGGCACATTCGGTTGCCAGGTGCGGTTGTCGCGGAGCAGAGCGTAGAGAACGTCCACGCGCCGCCGAGCCAGGCAGATCGTGGCCTGGACGGGTCGCTTACCTTCGGCACGTTTGCGCTGATAGTAGGCGCGAGAGGCGGGGTCGCAGCGGACCGCGGTCAACGCCGACATGTACATCACCCGGCGCAGGCGCCTGCTGTAGCGCTGAGGGGTGTGCAGACGCCCGGTGCGTTTACCCGAATCCCTGGGTCTCGGCGCCAACCCGGTCCAGGCAGCGAGTTGGTCGGCCGAGCCGATCAGGGCGGGGTCACCCACTGCGGCAAGGAATTCGGCTCCGAGCCGGAATCCCATACCCGGCAAGCTCAGGATCACCTCGGCCAGAGGGTGCCGACGAAATCGGGCCTCGATCTCCGCGTCCACGGCGTTGATACGTGTGTCGAGGTCGATCACCGCCTGCGCCAATTCGGCGACCAGTTCGGCAGCGACATCTTCCCCCGGCAACCGCACGGTCTGCGCCTTCGCGGCGGTGACTGCGGCCCGGGCGATCGATTCGGCGTGGCGCACCCCGGCCCCGGTGAGCATCGTGGCCAGTCGGGCCGCACCGACGCGGCGGATCGCTTTCGGTCGCTGGTAGCGGGCCAGCAGCACCACCCATCCCCGGTCCGAGGAGATCTGCGCGACGCGTTCGAGCCCGGGGCAGATCGCGACGAGTTGCTGACGCAGCCGGTTGATGGTCCGGGTACGGTCGGCGACCAGATCGGTGCGGTGGCCGGTGAGCATCTGCAGCTCACGGATCAACTCGTCGTCGGGACGCAGAACGGGCAGGTCCGACCGCATCCGGGACTGATCGGCGATCACTCGGGCGTCGCGGGCGTCGGTCTTGGCTTCGCCGCCGCGGTAGACCGACGATGCCTGCCACACCGAACGTCCGGACAGGTAGCGCACCGGTTTCCCGGCGTCGGCCAGCACAGTCAGCAACAAGGTGACGTAGGCGGTGGTCAGATCCACCGTCCACGACACCGTCTCGGCGAGTGCGTCGATCTCGGTGATCACCGCACGGATCGTTGCTTCGTCGTTGTCGCATCGCCGCGACAGCACCACCGCTCCGGAGGTGTCGAGTACGCATATCCAGTGGTGTTCTTTGCCGACGTCGACTCCTGCCCACAGTCGCGAACCGGTCATCGGATCTCCTCGTTTTCGCTTGTGTTCCGGCCTGGCCCCGATGGACGCCTCCGCCGGCATTTCCTTAAACAAGCGATCATGCGCAGATCTCAATCAGCGGTCCGAGGTGTCCAGACAGGTCGGGTGGCCAGTCCTTTCAAGCCCCACTCGAGAGTGGGCAAACCTTATGCAGCCTCGCCCGGCCCGCCCGGGTTACAGCTCAACGTAACTCTCACGAAGTAACTGCACCTACGAACTTAAGGACCCTTGTGAAGATCGCTTCCATAGAGGCAATACCGTTCAATATTCCGCTGGAACGACCGACTGCATTCGCCCACGCCAGTATTTCGAGTGCAGAACACGTTCTCATCCGAGTGACGACCGACGACGGCGTGGTCGGGCACGCCGAGGCCCCCGCCCGTCCCTTCACCTACGGCGAGTCTCAGGAGTCGATCGTCAAGGCGATCGACTCCTGGTTCAGTCCGGCGATGGTCGGGACCGATCCTTTCGACCGCGAAGTCGCACGTAATGACCTGAGCTGGTTGCGCCACAACCACACGGCCCGTGGCGGCGTCGACATGGCAGTCTGGGACGTGATTGGAAAATCACTGGGGCAGTCGTGTCACAAGCTTCTTGGTGGCTACACAGATTCGATGGAAGTGGTCCACATTCTGTTTGCGGCCACACCCGAGGGCATGGTGGAGGAAGCCCGCGATATGCGGGAGCGCTTCGGCTTCAACACGTTCAAGATCAAGACCGGCAAAAACGTTAAGGAGGATGCCCGGGCAATGCGCATGCTCCGGGCAGAGCTGGGCGAAGGGCCCGAGATGTATGTCGATGCAAACAAGGGATGGACAGCGGACGAGACAATCCGCCTGCTGCCGGTGATGGAAGAAGTCGGCATCACCATGCTCGAGGAGCCGACACCGGCATTTCGTCCGCTGGCCCGCCGCCGGGTTGCGGAAAAGAGCTCGATCCCCATTATGGGCGACGAGAGCGTGACGCGGCTCGGCGAGGTCGGCAGGGAAATCCTCGACAACCATTCGCAGATCATCAGCATCAAGGTGGCCCGTACCGGATTCACCGAGTCGGACCGAATCGTCGGGCTGTGTGAAGGGCTTGGCATCGGGTTGGCCTTGGGCAGCCAGATGGACGGAACGGTCGGGACTCTGAGTTCGCTGGCCTTCGCGGCGGCTTACAAGAGCACATCTGACCGGGCAGGGGAGCTGGACTACTTCATGCAGCTGACCGACGACATTGTCGCCGAGACCCCTGTCATCGAGAACGGACGCATGCATGTCTCCGGGAAACCCGGGATCGGCATCGAGATCGACGAAGACAAGCTCAATCACTACCGCATCGATAAGGACTAGGAGAACCAGATGGGAATTCAAGAGAAAACGGCCCGGCTCAACTACCGCCTCGACGGCCCCGCCGGGGCGCCGGTCATTGTGTTCGGACCCTCACTCGGCACCGATCTGGAATTGTTCGAGCCTCAGGCGACGGCACTTTCCGGCGACTTCCAGATCCTGCGGCACGATCTGCGCGGGCACGGTGAATCGGAAGTACCCGACGGCCCCTACACCATCGGCGAAATGGCCGAAGACGTCATTGGACTATTGGATGAGCTCGGGATCGATCGCTTCAGTTACGTCGGCGTCTCCATCGGCGGCGCCATCGCCCAGTGGCTCGGCATTCATCACGGCCATAGGCTTGACGCACTGGTCATCTGCGCATCCGCCGCACAGTTCTACGACCCGCCGAGCTGGCCCCAGCGTGCCGCAAAAGTGCGCAGCGAGGGGACCGAATTCCTTATCGAGTCGCGCTACGGCGCCTGGTTCACTCCTGAATGGGCAGAACGCTCTCCGGAGGGCGCAACGCGGCTCCTCAACATGCTCCGAACCACGCCGCGAGAGGGTTACGCAGGCTGCTGCGAGGCAATCGCGGCGTACGACCTGCGCGATCGCCTCGGTGAGATTGCGACTCCCACCTTGGTCATTGCCGGGGAAGAGGACCCGGCCACTCCGGTCGCCACCGTGTCCGCTGTCGCCGAGGGCATTCCCGGAGCGGAACTGCTGGTGGTCCCTGGTTCCTCGCACCTGGTCAATTTCGAGAAGCCCCATGTCGTCAGCGCAGCGATCGCCAAGCACATCGGCGCCGTCACGATCAATCGATGAGGTTGCGACGGTGACGGATCGAACCATTCCAGCGTTGCTGGACGACGCCGCGGCCCGATACGGCGACCGGACATGGCTGCGCACCGACCACACAGAGATCACCTTCCGTGGCGCTCGGGAGCAGATCCGCTCCGTGGCACAGGCGCTGACGGCCGCCGGTGTCCGGCGAGGTGATTTGGTGGTGCTGACGGCGCGCAATGAGCCGCGCTACCTACTCACCATCCTCGCCGCCACGACACTCGGCGCCACTGCTGTCCCGACCAACCCCCGAGGAACCGAAGCGGAACTGGCAGGCCTTTTGACACAGGTGCGCGGTCATGCACGCGTCATCGTGACCGATGATGGGCTGATCAGCATGGTGCGCCGTGCAAAGGCTTCTGCCGGCGCCGGCGCGGAGATTATTGACGTCGACGCCATCGTTAGCGACAGACCGAGTTTGGAGGCACAGCCGCCCAGCATCCCCGGTGGCAGTCCTGTCCGTGAGACGGACGTGGCCATCATGATTCCGACCTCGGGCACCACCGGGCGGTCCAAGCTGGTCATGCAAACGCACCGCGCATACACGATGGCGGGCGAAGGGTTTCCGTACTGGATGCAGCTCTCTACCGTCGATCGGCTGATGACGTCGCTGCCGTTGTTCCACACGAATGCACTCGCCTACTCCACGATGGGATCTTTGACCTGTGGTGCGGGCCTGATACTGCTGCCGCGCTTTTCGGCATCAGGCTTTCTGGATTCCGCGCGACGGCACGGGGCGACGTCGTTCAACGCGATCGGTGCGATGTTCGAGTTCCTCATGGACCAGGCCCCTAGGCCCGACGACTCGGACTCGCCCCTGGAGAATTGCTACTGTGCCCCCGCGCCGCCGAAGCATCGCCACCTTGAAATAGAGCGACGCTTCGGTATCTCAATAGTGTGCGGCTATGGCATGTCGGAAAGCCTGTACGGCATGTCGTGGAGGCCCGGTACACGCCCGTTCGGAACGCTGGGTGAGCCACGGCAGCATCCGACGCTCGGAGAAGTGAATTCAGCCCGCGTCGTCGACTCTGCCGGCCACGCTGTGGCGAAGGGCCAAATCGGCGAATTGTTGCTGAGTAACCCCACCGTAACGCCAGGTTACTACGGGCTGCCCGACGAAACGGCCGCAGCTGTACGCGACGGCTGGCTGCACACCGGTGATCTGGTCACGGAGAACACCGACGGCACATACACGTTTGTTGCCCGCCAGAAAGAAGTGATTCGGCGGCGAGGTGAAAACCTGTCCCCCGCCGAGGTCGAGGAAGCCTTGCTCGCGCACCCGGATGTCGACGAATGCGCCGTCGTTGGAGTGAACGCCGGTCAGTCCGAAGAGGAGATCAAGGCGTACGTCCGACTCGTGGACGGTAGCGACGAATTACCGCAGGAGCTTGCCACCTGGGTTTCGCAGCGACTGGCCGCGTTCAAGGTGCCCCGCTATTGGCAGTTCGTCACCGAACTGCCCTATACCCCAACGGGCCGGGTCGCGAAGCATCAACTGCCCGTCGACGGCTACCAGTACGACCTCGCCCCAATGCGCGGAACAGGAACTTTGACATGACCGAGACATATCGGACCAGCCTGGGTACATCAAGCCTCGACAGCATCCAGCTGCTCGGAAAGGAAATGGCTACTGAACTGATGGGCGAGGTGTCCTTCGGTGACCTCGCCTTCTGGTTGGTAGCTCTTCGCCGGCCAACCAAGGGCGAAAGCCGGCTGTTCAACGCAATCCTCGTGGCCCTGGCCGATCACGGATTCACCCCCACGGTGCTCGCGGCGCGGCTCACCTTGACGAGCGCGCCCGAATCCATTCAGGGTGCCATGGCAGCAGGAATCCTCGGCGGCGGATCACGCTTTCTGGGAGTGACCGAAGACGCGGCAAAGTTCCTGGCGCAAAGCCTGTCGGACGCCGGTGAACTAGGAAGCGACTCGTCATACGAAGATCTGGCGAAGCAAATCCTGCATGACTGCCAGTCCCGCGGCCTGCTTGTGCCCGGACTCGGCCACCCAGTCCACAAGAACGGTGACCCCCGTACCCCCGTCATCTACAAGCTGGCGGCGGAAGCCGGAGTGTTCGGGCCGCACCTATCGTTACTGGCAGCCATCGAACGAGTGCAGGCCGACGTGTTCGACAAACACCTACCGGTAAACGGCGCCGGAGCGTGCGGTGCAGCACTCGCGGATTTGGGATTTCCTCCGGGAATCATCCGTGGATTCGCTCTTGTAGCCAGGTCGGCCGGCCTGCTCGGGCAGATCGCCGAGGAGATGCGCGACCCGATCGGCCTCCAGCTCTATGCAGCCGTGGACCGCAACGCACAGTATGTGGACCCGTCAGAAGTTCTGTATTCCCGCTCAACCCTTAAGGATGAATCGTGACTGCTACAGACCCGACAGACAGAATGACCGCCCAATCCCCGACCGCGGTCCCGTTCACCGGCGACGAATACCTCGAAAGCCTGAAGGACGGCCGGGAGGTGTACATCTACGGCCAGCGCGTGGAGGATGTCACCACCCACCCCGCGTTCCGCAACGGCGCGCGTTCCATAGCCCACCTGTACGACGCACTGCACGATGACCCGGACGGCATTATCACCGGCCCCACGGATACCGGTAACGGCGGCTTCACACACAAGTTCTTCAAAGTGCCGCGCTCGGCCGAGGACCTGGTCGAGTCCCGCGACGCGATCGCTGCCTGGGCGCGTCTGTCGTACGGTTGGATGGGACGTTCACCCGACTACAAAGCATCGTTCCTCGGAACGCTCGGAGGAAACACCGATTTCTTTGATCCCTACCAAGATAATGCGCGGCGATGGTACAAGGATTCGCAGGAACAGGTGCTGTTCCTCAACCACGCACTCGCCAACCCTCCCGTGGATCGTCATCGGCCTGCCTCCGAAGTCGAGGACATGTTCGTGCACGTGGTCAGTGAGAACGATAACGGGCTGGTGGTGTCCGGGGCTAAGTGCGTGGCAACAGGGTCCGCGCTGACCCACTACAACTTTATTGGTCACTACGGGATGCCGGTGGACAAGAAAGAGTACGCCGTCATCTTCATGCTCCCGACCAACGCGAAGGGGGTTAAGCTGATTTCCCGGCCCTCATATGAGTACCAGGCGACAGTGACGGGCAGCCCGTTTGACTACCCGCTGTCGAGTCGGTTCGACGAGAACGACGCGATCATGGTGATGGATCGCGTGCAAATTCCCTGGGAAAATGTCTTCGCTTACGGTGATCCACAGAAGGTCAACGATTTCACGCCCATGTCAGGATGGCTGCCTCGGCTGACGTTTCACGGTCTCACCCGTTTGTGCGTCAAGCTGGACTTCATTGCCGGATGTGTGCTGAAAGCAGTGGAGATAACCGGGACCAACCAGTATCGCGGCGTCCAGGCGCATGTTGGTGAAATTCTCGCATGGCGCAATCTGTTCTGGGGTCTGACCGAGGCCATGACCCGCAATCCGGAGCCGTGGGTGGGCGACGCAGTGCTGCCGAACAATGACCAAGGCGCCGCGTATCGGGTCCTTGCGCCGCTGGCGTACCCACGCATCAAGAGCATCATCGAAAACCATGTCGCCAGCGGGCTGATCTACGTCAATTCCCATGCCGAGGACTGGAAAAGCGCCGAAATCCGGCCGCTACTTGACCGCTACCTTCGTGGCTCCAACGGCGTAGAGGCCATGGACCGAGTGAAGCTGATGAAACTCCTGTGGGATGCCATGGGAACCGAGTTTGGCGGGCGGCACGAACTCTACGAGCGGAACTATGCGGGCAACCAGGAAGACACCCGAATCCACCTGCTGAAGGGCGCGCAGGCCAAGGGAAAAACCGAGCAGTTAATGAGCTTTGTGGACGGATGCCTCGGAGAGTATGACATCAACGGATGGACCAGCGAGCACCTGATCAATCCCGGCAGCATGAGCAGTATCCCAAACCTGCTGTAGTCCTCTGCCGAACTGCACGGATCCGATAGCGCGGCCCGCGAGTGTGCCTCGGACATCGAAGCGAAAGCGGACTTGTCCGAGGCCACTCGGGGGTCTAGATGTACTCGGCCAGGACGTTGGTTGCACGGAGTAAAGGCGAAGAGCACTTGGGTTGGTGGTTACCACACAGCCAACGACTAAGAGCATGTCTCTTATGGCCTAGATCGTTTGTGGGGCATAATGCACTGCCGTGGTCGATGCGTTGTCTTCCCGGCTGGTACCGGATGCGTTGTGGGAGATCGTCGAACCGTTGCTGCCCGGATTCCGGGCGCGGCCCCAAGGCGGCGGCCGGGCGGCGCTCGATGATCGGGCGGTGTTCACCGCTATCGTCTACGTGCTCACCAGCGGCTGTGCCTGGCGGCACCTGCCACCGTCATTCGGGGTCAGCGTTCCGACCGCACACCGCCGCTTCACCACCTGGGTTCGGGCCGGGGTGTTCGACGAACTCCACCGCAGGGTCCTCGATCGGCTCGGCGCCGGTGGGGACCTGGACTGGTCCGCCGCGATCCTGGACGCAGCGCACGTCCGGGCGAAAAGGGGGGATCTCTGACCGGTCCCAGCCCGGTCGATCGAGGCAAGAACGGCTCGAAGATCCATATCCTCTCCGACGCCGACGGCATTCCCCTCGTCACGGCGGTGACCTCGGCGAACACCCACGACAGTGTCATGTTGCAGCCGATGGTCACTGCGATTTCGGCGGTGCGCTCGCGTCGTGGTCCGCGCCGCCGTCGGCCCGGCCGGTTGCGGGCGGACAAGGGTTACGACTATCCCGTACACCACCGGTGGCTGCGGGCACGGGGCATCGTTCCGCGCATCGCCCGTCGCGGTGTCGACAGCAGCGAACGCCTCGGCCGTTACCGGTGGAAGATCGAACGCACCCTGGCGTGGCTGAGCGGCTATCGCCGGCTGACGATGCGCTACGAACGTCACGGTGAGAACTTCGCTTCCTTTCTCCAACTCGCCGCTGCACTGACCTGCTTCAAGAAACTGGCCAAATGAGACATGCCCTAAGAGGTCTTCATGGTCCACCGTAATGCCCGTCTGACCCCCGCCGGTAGGCGGATCCTTGTCCAACGCGTCTGTGAGGGCCAGCCGGTGGCGCATGTGGCCAAGGACATGGGTGTGTCACGCACCTGCGCGCAGCGCTATGCGGAGCATGCCCGCTCGATGCCCGCGGTCGCTGGACGGATGTGGACTCCCCGCCGGCAAGCTCTGCGCCCTCATCCCGTCGGCCGCGACCGGCACCTCGACCTTCCGCATGGACCCGGTTCCACGCCATGGGGAACACACTGCAAAAATCCTGACCGAACTGGAGGAGTCAGCATGACTGAAATCAGCTTCGCCCGCCAACTGGCCCGGCACGTCACCGCCGATCACAAGCTCACCGCGGAGATCACCGACTGGATGAAACTCTTGCTGTTCGACTACTACGCCGTCACGACCGGTGGCGCGGAACGCGACTCCGCCGTCGCTATCCGGTCCGCTGTCAGTACCGCGGCATCCCAGGACCGGTTCTTCAGCGCCTCCATTCACGGGACAACTCTCTGGGCCACCCTCGAGGATGCGGCCCTGGTCAACGGCGTGACGGCCCACGGCTTGGAACTCGATGACACGTTCGAGGAATCCTCGCTGCACCCCGCTGTCGTCGTCTTCCCGGCGGTTCTGGCACTGGCCGACGAACGCGGCTATAGCGCCGCGGATGTGCTTCGCGCCGCCGCGGTTGGCTACGACGTGATGTGCTCCGCCGGCGTCCTGCTCGGGGCTGCCGAGAGCTATGGTCGCGGCTTTCATCCCACCGGCGTGGCCGGGGTCCTTGGAGCAGCGGCAGCTGTGTCCTCCCTGTTTAGGCTCGACGAGGACCAGACCACTCACGCACTGAGCCTGGCGGCCAATCTGGCCGCCGGAAGCCTGGAATTCCTCTCCGACGGTTCCTGGACGAAACGTCTGAACGCCGGGCATGCCGCTTCGGGAGGCCTCCGTGCCGGCAAGCTCGCAGCCGCAGATTTCACCGCCCCGGAAACGTCCATCGAGGGCCGGGACGGCTTCCTGAACCAGTACGGCCAAGGGCTGATCGAAGGCCGCAGACTGAACCTGGTGTTCGGCAAGAGCGCCTTGGATACCAGCATCAAGTTCTACCCCTGCTGCCGATACATGCACGGCAACATCGATCTGCTGTGCGACATCCACAGCGAATACCCGAATCTGGACATCGATGAGATCGAGTCCATCGAGGTCGGCGTCATCAAAGCCGGTGCCACATTGGTTGCCGAACCGCCGGCGCGCAAACTCATTGTCAACACGCCCGTGGACGCGCAGTTCAACATGCCGTTCGGTGCCGCCGTGGCACTGGCGACCGGCCAGGCGACTGTCGGGCAGTTCGACGATGCCCCGGCCGTCGCCGCGGAACTAAAGCCCTGGCTGGAAAAGGTCCGCTGCTATACCAGTGAGCGTCTCGAGGCCACCTTTCCGGCCAGCTGGCAGGCGGAGGTCAGCGTCCGGTTCAAGGACGGCCGCGTCATCGAAAGGAACGAAGCTGCCTTCCGTGGCGCGCCGCAGGACCGTGCCACCCGGGAGCAACTGGTCGACAAGGCCGCCGTCCTGCTGACGCCGTCCGCAGCGCAGGCCCTGGACGAAACGGTCCAGGCGATTGAGCTGGATGCCCCACTGACCGGCCAGGTCGTCGTGCCGCAGAAAGACTCCATCTGACATGACTCAGCCCAGCTCCGCGGACGGTGGACGGTGGATGGCACCAGTTTAGCGATGAAGCGGCATCATATGCCCTCATCCAGATTCTGTGACTGGTGGGACTGTTGTTTCCTGTGAGGTTCCTGAGTGCCGATGGTTTAGGTTGCAGGGAGCGAGCGGGCGGCCCGCCGTTGACCGAAGTCCTTTCGAGAGACAGGCGTCAGATGGCCAGAATAGGTAAGTACCTGTATTTGCCGGGTTTGCAACGTGATTCACCGCTGAAGTCGGTGATCGTCGCGTCCTTGACGGTGGGGTTGATCGCGACAGCCGGAGGGGCAGCGGGGGCGCAGCCCACCACCACGCCGGCACCCGGCGCCAACACTTCAACGGCGACTGTGCCGCCAACGACCACGACCACCGCTGCGCCGACATCGACTGAGATCCCGGCGCAGCGGGCGGCACCGAATACCTCCACCGAGGCACGGCAAGCGCCCACCTCGTCACCGGTAGCGCCGTCCAGCACCTCGACGTCTGTGCCCTCGTCCACCGACGCGCCCACCTCGACCTCGAGCGACAAGTCGCCCACACCGGCGATGTCGAGTCCGGAGGCCACGGCGGCCGCTCCGGGAAACAAGATTCCGTACACCGGCAAGCCGACCGAGAACCCGAACGCCACCATCATCCCTGGGAAGATGCGTTCGGACCGGGAAGAGGTCCCCGCCCCGTTCACGAAGGAACAAGCCGATCTGGCCGAGACCAGAGAAGCCCAACTGAAGACTTCCCGAGCCGCCCTCGGTTGCCAACAATTCTGGCCATCGGAGCATTGGGTGTGCGGCGAAATTTTGAACAAGTACCTCTCGCTTGGCGGGTCGAGCAGCTTCCTGTGGCTGCCGAACAGCCCGGAATTGACCAATCCGGACGGTTCCGGGAAGCGCCAGCAATTTCTTAAAGATGTTTCAGTAATTGAGTGAGTGCGGATCATAAGGAAAGTCCGGTGTGGTCGAGGAAACCGTGGCACAGGTCGTAGCTCGACCCGATCCGGGTCAGCCCGGTCTCGGTCGCAATCCGGACCTCGTCGAGGGTATCGGGACACAGGTTGGCCAGTTCGGTGGATTTCATGTTGCCCCACACCTGTTCGATCGGATTGAGCTCGGGCGCATACGCCGGGAGACGTTCGACGTGGAGCCAATGGCGTTGGGTCCCCAGCCATGCCTTCATCGCCTTGGACCGGTGGGCCATGAGCCCGTCCCAGATCACGATGATCTTCTCGCCGGCGAAGTGGCCGCGCCTCTCGGTGAGGAACTCGATGAGCTTGTCGGTGTTGTAGGCGCCGTCGGTCATGGAGAACACGAACGCGCTCTCGCTACGATCGGGTCGGTAGGCCAGGACCCCGGCCATGGACATGCGTTTCCACGAAGAACGGTGACGGAGTACGGGTGTGACACCTTTCGGCGCCCAGGTTGCGCGGACCACCGGGAGTAGCGAGACACCGCTTTCGTCCTGGAAGCAGATCCATGCACCTCGGCGCCGCGCTATTTTTTTATCCGCGGCCACTCGTTCTCACGCCAGGCGACGATGGCATCCTCGTCGCGTTCGACCGCCCGCCGGGCGGGGCGTTGCCGGCTCCAACCCAGCCGGGTCCGCAGAATCGTCCACGTCTGCGTGGGACCGTAGGTCACGCCGGTGAGCCGCTCGATCACGATCGCGACCCGCCCCAGGGTCCACACCCCGGTGGCGAAGCCGTGAGCCTGGGGGCCTTCGAGCAGTTCTTCTCGGATCACCTCGATCTGGGCGTCGTCGAGACGCGGCCTGCGACCCGCCCGACCTGCACCTTCGAGCGCTTCGCTTCCGCCTTCGGTCCACTGCCGAAACCAGCGGGACGCAGTCTGCTGGGACACCTCCAGCTCGACCGCGACATCGATCTGCCGCCGCCCCGCAGCGAACATCTCCGCCGCCCGCATCCGCCGCTCACGCAACGCCCCGAGATCACGGCGGGTACCGCGCTGCTTGACTTTCCGGGGGTCGGGTTCCTCGCCGGAGCCGGTCTTCTTCACTGGCATTCGTCAATGATCAAGCAACGCGGTGCGAATCACGTGCAACGACACGCCCTATTACCGAAACATCTTTAATGCTTGCTGGTTCGTCGGGGACCGCGGTCAGTCATTATTCGGACTGGTCAACCATTAATTGGATAGTCGGATATTCATGGCTCTTGACGGCGGTAGCGGTCGCGGCGTTCGCGGTGACGATGTGGCTGGCCGCAGACGACGAGTCGTCCATAGGGATTCGGGTGGGGTCTGTCGGCTCTTCACTATGGATCTCGTGGACCGGTTGGTCTGACTCCTTGATGGGCGTGACGGTCTCGGCTCGGTGGACGCAGGATGGGTCTGGTGGGCGGGTCTGGCTCACGGCTCTTCTGACGCCACTGCAGGTTGGTGGCTGTCCTGTCTGCGACGTGTCGACCGGCTCGGCTCACTCGTTTGAGTGCAGCCCG
>NZ_JAIFKB010000036.1:0-18124 GCF_019641445.1 Rhodococcus sp. DMU2021 | reverse complement strand
CTGACCATCGCCAAGGCCGGTCCGGCCCGCGTCCCCGCCGTCACGGCAGTCGCCACGCGCGCATCATCGGATGAGGCAACGAAGCAAACCTCGCGCGCATCTTGACGTGAGGCAATAGGGGCCGTGTGGGGATGTGCTCAGTTCACTGAGCGGAGGGGAGGTTGGATTGAATCAGTTCAAGAAGGCGATGCGTGGCAGGTACTGCCTGGGGAGGATCTACGCGCGCGGTTCTAACCTGAGGCCCGGCGACCCGTAGAGTGCCCTAGGTCACTTGCTGTCACCTCTGATTGGTGGCAATGGTGGTCCTGTCGCGATGCACGGGATTGTCGTATTGTGTACAAAGGGCGGTCGGTCGTTGAGGGACGTGTTCTGTTTCGGTACGCCAACGGCCGAGTTGGGCAAGTTCGGCGAGTTCTTTCGGCACGCCGGTGTGGATGCGTTTGAGCAGCTTGTACCTGAGTTAGGTCAGATTAGTGCGCACCGCGGATCGCGTTGATGAGTTTCTGCAGGTCGTCGGGTAGTGGGTCGGCGGCGGTGATGGTGTGGATGCCGGCTTTGATCTGCACGGTGCGATAGCGGCGAGCGGTCGTGACGAACTTCTTGATCGACCAGCCGGAGCGTTCCTCGATGACGCGGGTGATCGCGAGGGCGGCGAACACGATGCTCAGGTGGGCTTCGATGGAATCGCGGGTGTGATGGAAGATCGGGCGGGCGGCCAGGTCGCTCTTGGACATCCGGAAGCTCTTCTCGATCCGCCACAGCTGGTGGTAGGACCCGATGACGAATTCCGGTGTGGGAGCGGTGATATTGGTGGCGTAAGCCTTCCAGCCAGCCAATGTGCGAGCCTTGGTTTCCAGTTCGCGGTTGACGCTTTTGTCCGCGCCTTTGAGCGTGACGAACCGATTGCGTTTGACCGGTGCTTTGCCGGCGACCGCGTTCTCGGCCTTGGCGACTTGCTCGTTGATGCCGCGTACACTGCGCCGCGCCCGGTCGGCACTGTATGTGTAGTAGACGACCTGGTCACGGCGCTTGTTCTTCGACCCCGCCGGAAACGGCTGGGTCAACACCAGCCCGTCCGGTGGTATGGAGTCGGGATTGTTCGTGTGCCACTGCGCAATCAGATACGGGATTGTCGGGATCCTCTCACCCAGAATGAACGACAGACCGGCGGCCTCGATGGCTTTCTTGGTGGCAGCGGAGATCATCCCGGCATCAGCGACCACGGTGATGTCGTCGAGCTGGTGGGCGGCCATGAACGCCCGCAGCGTGGGCAGCATGGTGGCGGTCTCGGCCCGGTTGCCCTCGAACGCCTCGATCATCAGCGGAAACCCGGTCGAGTCGGTGAGCAGGCCGACCGTGATCTGCGGCTCAAGACGACGTTCCTTGGAGAATCCGGGCTCCCGGAACCCGTCGGCCTTGTCGGTCTCGAAGTACAGGGTGGTGACGTCGTACAAAATGAGGCTCGCCGGGCCCACCCCGGCGCGCGCTGCGCACGCCGCGGCCAGCCCGCGACGGAACTCGACCGTGGCGTACTGCGGTAGGCGACGGGTCAGGCTGCGATAGGACATGGTGTCGACGCCGACTTCGGTGAGGACTCGCAGCGAGTCCAGTTTGCTGGTGTGTTCGATGATTCGGGCGAGTACAAGATCTCGAAACACGCTGTCTCGGTTGGCTGCTGACTCGAATCCGAGGTCGGTGTAGACCGCGGCCAGGGTGCCCCACAGCACCTGCATCCGCGAGGACTGGATTGGCAGCGGCCCTGCCGCGGCGGCGAGGCCGAGGTCGAGTTCGGTCTGCCCGGCGGCCAGCCGCTTGGCGGCGACTTCTTTCAGCGCCGCCAGTTCGTCCTCGGTGTGTGCCGAGCCGATGTGCTCGATGTTGCGCGATCCGCACCGGTTCGAGTGCACGATTTGCACCGCTGTCGCTCCGGACGCGGTCTTCACCGTGCGCACATAGGCCACCCAGGCAGCTCACGACCCCTCACTCAGTGCACAAATTCTGACCACAGGACACCGATCGCCGCAGGTCAGAACTTCCCGAATTCCTCGGATCCTCCAACTTGTCCTAAGTCAGGTTGTACATCGCGATCTTCCCGTCACGCTTGTGCGGTTGGCCGTAGGCGTCGATCAGGTCTTGATAGACGGCGTAGGTGACCGCGACCGCCAGATGTTCCTCACGCGCTTCGAGGCCGTTGGTGATGCGGGTCTTCTGCCTGTCGGTCAACAAGCCGATTCGGGTGAGCAGAGGGCTGCGGATGCCGTAGAGCGGGTCCCCGGTGCGGCCGCGGTGTCCGCACGTATCCTGTTGCACGCGTTGACGACACACCGTGAGCTTGTCCGCGGCCAAGTGCACCACATGAAACGGATCCATCACCGCACGCGCCTTGTCCAGGGTTTCAGCGGTCGCGGTGCGATACCCGGAGAACCCGTCCATGGTGACGACCTTGATCCGGTCACGAAATGCAGGATCGCGCGCGGTCAGCCAATCCTTCAACGCCGCCTTGGAACGGTCGGCGACCATGTCCAGCAAGCGTGCCGGGCCGGTACCATCGACGATCGGTGTCAGGTCGACGAGCACGGTCACGAAACTCGAATCCCCCTTGCCGCGAACGTGTCTCCACTTGTGCTCATCCACCCCAAGGACCCACACCGTCCAGGCGGGCCGGTGCGGACGCCAGCATGCGGACCTCCTCGAGTGCGAGCGTGTTGACGGTGTTCCAGCCCAACCCGACCGCCGCGGCGACCACCTTGACCGACATTTTGTCGACGATCATCGCCCGCAGAATCCACGTGGTGGTGCAGCGGGTGACGTGGGCCCGTGGCGCCACGAGGGTCGAGATGTCGGCACGAAAGATCATGGTGGCACAGTCCGGGTTCTCGCACAGGTAGCGCGGCACCGCGATACGCAGCCGAGTCGGATGTCCCACGATCGGCAGATCAGCGACCTCACGATCGATGTGGTCACGCAGCCGACCGGCCTGCCCGCACCTGGGACACCCATCCTGAGGGGCCAGGACCTGGCAGAACACGTGGGTGCGGTCCTCGCCGTCGAGGGCGGCATCGGTGATCGTCACCCCGAGCTCGATGGTGCGGCAAATGGTGTCGGCAATAGCGCTACGCTGCAACATGGGTACTGTCGGTGCCGGGCTGATGGTGTGAGAACTTTCATCCTCACACCGCAGGACCCGCCCGATCTTCCATCACACCCGCGATTCCATCGAAGCCCACCTGAGCATCGTGTTCGCCGCCCTCGCGATCACCCGCGTCATCGAGGAACGCTCCGGCTGGTCGATCAAGAAGTTCGTCACGACCGCTCGCCGCTATCGCACCGTGCAGATCAAAGCCGGCACCCACACCATCACCGCCGCCGACCCACTACCCGACGACCTGCAGAAACTCATCAACGCGATCCGCGGTGCGCACTAATCTGACCTAACTCAGGTTACATCAAATCGACGAAGACGACCATTCCATGCTCTTGAGTGAGTTACGTCCCGCTCGTAGATGGGCGCGCATAATGCTCTCAGCCCAACCACCATCAGCCGCTTCGATAGCTTCGACAATTTCTCGATGAGCAGCGTGAGCACGCCGAAGATCGTCACCCGAGTGATGGCGAAACGCCTCAGCGACCATCGGCGCCGAAATCAATGTAGGAAGAAAAGCTACCAGTTGGCGGTTCCCGCCCATCTGATGCAATTCCGTGTGAAATTGGCGAGCCAGCCTGCTTAGCTCATCCCGGTTCGATTCTAATCCTTGGCTAGAAAGACGGTCTGTTTCATCGCATATTTCGTATAGCCGCTTTACGTCAGAAATGCTGCCGGCAGCCCTGCGTGCACCGTATCCTTCAAGCATTACCCTAAGTTCGAAAATATCGTCGAGGTCTTCTGCCGTCCAGCCGACAACAACTGCGCCGCGGTTCCTCAGAATCTTGACGAGTCCTTCTGCCTGAAGGCGATTCAGAGCCTCCCGAACTGGCGTCCGACTCACACCGACAGTTGAAGCAACGTCTTCTTCAGGAAGGCGGCTGCCCGGAAGGTACGTACCACCGATTATTCCATCACGGAGAACAGCGTAAACTGACTCCGCAGCGCCCGGCACGGCCTTACCATCGAGAGCCCTTTTCTCCAAATTAATTCACCAAATTCGCCATCTTTAGAGCCCCCTAAACTCAGCAATTCTAGCCATTTCACTAAAATTATACATGAGTCCATGCAGTAACGCACGCACAGCTCATCGTTAGAATGACATCTAATTGGCGGAAACAGCTAATCGGCAAAGCCGGTATGCGATGTATCACCGGCATTTCAGAGCAGCGATTTCGATCTCAAGCTCCTCAATACGGACGCGCGCAAGTTCTAGCAGATGATGCTCCGCCGTTGCCACTTCGGCCCCATGGAGAAACCCTGCAGTATCGTTGCTAAGGCGGTATGCAACCAGATCCGATATGTATACGTAGGTCAACCCATGGACATGGGCAAACTCAACAAGTTCCGCAGTCGTTGCCATACCATGAGGATCAATCTCAGACACTATCTCGCCCAGTGCTCCGACGGCACCAAGACCAGCTAAACGGGAAATATCTGATGCGGCTTCCACGCGCCCGGCCTTAGCCAGAACACCTCCCTCAGACGCTCTAATTGGAACGACGTGACCAGGCCTTGTAAAATCGTCTGAGTTCGACGTTGGATCGGCAAGCATTCTCATCGTCGCAGCGCGATCGTACGCCGAAATGCCGGTACCCGATTCATTACAGTCAACACTCACGCGGTAGGATGGATCATCCGCGTACATCGCAGGAAGATGCAATCGATCGCATTCGACATTCGGTAAGGCAACACAAATATAGCCGGAACTATGCCGGATCAAGAAAGAGACCACTGCCGTAGAAGCGGTACGAGCTGCACAAACCAGATCGCCTTCACCTGTGTTCTCTGAATCGATAACGACGATAGGCTTTCCTTCACGCACGTCCACGATGGCATTTTCCACACGCGTGAAGCGACCGTCCGGTGAACTCAGAAACGCAGGCGATGGGTCACCGCTACTGGTCACGGAATCCGTCGGTACCATAGCTCTCTCCTTGGATAACATCCAAATCCTCAATAAGAGGACCGGAGGACTCGGCCTACCAGCCGCGCCTTTCCCACTCCATTAGATTAGGCCGTTCGGAGCCTATAGTGGTGTCGTCGCCGTGACCGGGATAGACCCACGTATCATCCCCGTAAACATCGAATATCTTGGTAACGACCATTCCGTACAGAATCTCAAACAAGTCGGGCGTATCATACGAACTTCCGACACCGCCCGGAAAAAGGCAATCTCCGGTCCAAAGATGCGAAGACCCATCCGGCTCCTCGTACGCCAACACAATTGAACCTAACGTATGGCCCACGATGTGAATGGCCCTCAGCACCACATTGCCTACAACAACATCGTCGCCATCCCGAACCAATACGTCGGTAGGACAGGATATTGCCGGCGCATCGGCAGGATGGGCCAACGTCTGGGCTCCGGTACCAGCAACAACCGCCGAAAGCGCTTCCCAGTGATCCTTATGCGAGTGTGTCGTCAAGACCTTCGCAAGAGGCCGACTACCGAGATGACGCAACAGAGCCGGTGCATCAGTTGCAGCATCGATCAGCAGTCGCTCTCCAGTAGCAGTGCACTCGAGGATGTACGAATTGTTGCTGAACTCGCCCAACGCAATCTTGGTGATCCGAAGTCCTGGAACGTCTCTGACGCCGGGAAGCCCCCCGGGCACGACGCAGCCACTGTAGCTCATCGGACTAACAACCCCTCTCCACCTCATATCGGCGACATCGAACGCCGGACGTAACTCCGACAGCGACCGTTGCCCAGGCCGACCGGAACGCGCACTGTGTACATCATTGTATGCGGTCGTTGAACGCGTGCGCAAGACCTGCCTGGCGTGCATCACGCCGAACGGCGGATTCGAGCGTCTCTCTGCGCAGTCCATAGAGTCTTCTTCGGTGCACCCGGGGAGTCGACGCACTACTGCCCTGTAGACCACTCTTGACTTCCGATGTGAGGCCAGTTACATTCGTTGTATACAACCTCAGGCACTGTGGCGCCCTCGCATCATGCCTACAACCCCCACTCCTATTAGGGAGCTCACATGATGTCGAGCAGGCTCAACTATGTGAGATTCGGGACACCACTCAACGAGCCGCGGCTCACCACGAAAATCTGAAAGGGTACTGATGAGTACAGTCTTGACCCCCACCGACACAACCGACCCTACGAAATACATCGCCCGCGCGAAAGCTCTGGTTCCACTGCTCCGCGAGAACGCAACCGAACACCCCTTGGCTGTGAGCGAATCTACTTCGCCATCAAAAGGCGCTCGTTCAGAAGCGCTTTCGCTGTTCAACATTTGGTACCATGCACACCAGACATTTAATTACGAGAGTCTCGGAAATGTGCTATCTCCGGATGTTGAAATACATAGTCTATTCAGCCGTCGTCCGGTAGCTGGAAGAATCTCGGCCCTCAAGCATTTTCGCACGACGGTGTCCAGGTTCTCCGAGTTTGCAATGCCGCTTGTGTCACCTCCTGCAGCAAATGGCCACCAAACGGCTTTTGCCGAAGTAGATTTCACAGGCCGATTTAGCGGCGAACTGACATGGCGTGGCACCACTCACAAAGGCAAGCATCAACCCTTCCGTGTACCCGGAGTGATAATCCTTCATACGACTGAAACGAACGTTTCGTCCGTGAAGACATTGTTCGACCGAGACGACTGGTTATGCCAGATTGACATCGAATAGCCCGTCGACCTAGCTGTCCGCAGAGCAGCCCACTTTTAGTACCTTCCCCTCATCCTCTAAGAATGGAATACCATGACGACCAGCGGAATCGACGTCGCAGCTCGCATTGATGGTACAAGCTTCTCAAGCAAGGAACACTTCATTGGCCTTGTTAGAAAGGAGTTCCGTATCGCATTCGACATGCTCGTCGAGGCTACAGACGACGAATGGCATAAGCAAACCCCATGCGACATGTGGGAAGTTCGCGATATGGCCGGGCATCTTCTCGATACTGCATACGCGTACTTGGGGTACTTCAGCCAGGCCAGGAATTCTTTCCCGACCGAAGATCCCCTCGGTATGCAGGTCTACGGCGATTCACTTGGTTTGAGCGCCCTCGAGTACCGAAAAGTAGACCGTTGGGAAGTCCTCGGTCGGCTCGAGGCCTGTGTCGAGCAATTGCTCAACAACTTCGAGGAGCTCACCGAGGACGAATGGGGCGGGCTGTTCGTTCCTCACCGTTGGGTTGGTCCCGTACCTGCATACCTCATGGTGGCATTCCAACTCATCGATTACTCAATCCACAACTGGGACCTTCGGACTGCGCTCGGTAAGCCAGCATTTATCGACGAACCTTCCTCTGATCTTCTCGTACCGTTCCTCTTCGGCTTGATGCAGATCACTGTCCTGCCGGAACTCGCTGCCGAAGCAGATCTGACCGTCAAGATCGAGTTCACCAGCCCGCGATCTGAATACTGGACGGTACGGGTTGCCCACGGGGACCTCGCGTTCAACCCTGGCGCACCGGAGACATATGACGCCGAATTCAAGTTCACAACACCCGAATTCTCGTTGGACGTCTACCAGCGCGTGCGCGGCGGAATCGAAGGTGGAGACGCTGAGGCAATCGAACTCTTTAGAAAGATGTTTTTCACCATCTAAGTGCTTGCTGGGTCGCAACTGTTGTCCATCTACACCTTCTGATTCCCAGAAGACGGCAGGCTGCTGGCCAAAACACTCTGGTACTCACATTGAAACGAAAACGAACTAGATTATGACGCGCATCGTCAGCATCCCCGAGTTCCTCAAGGCAGGCGCAGACAAGTGGCCTGATACGCCTTGGTGCAGAACTCCAAGTGGGGGAGTCGTCACCAGATCAGAACTATATAATGATGCCCTGCGATGTGCCGGAGGCCTCAAGGAACTAGGCGTCAATCCCGGAGAACGTGTCGTAATTTGTCTACCCAACGGACACGATTTTCTCCGAGCGTGGTTCTCCATCGCACTAATCGGAGCGGTGAGCGTCGCGGTGAACCCTGCATCCGCGCCTGAACTGCCTACCGTGGTCCGCGACGTCAATGCTCGTTACATTATCGCGGAACCGCGGGCCGAGGTACCTACCACCACTGCACGGATCATCGGTGTATCTGACCTGATCGACTCTGAGCCCACCAAACCAGCAGAAGTTTCTCCTGACGAAATTGCGTCGCTAATCCAAAGTTCGGGAAGTAGCGGACATCCCAAGTTCGTAATTGAGAACCACAAAATGTACACGCTGGGCGCAGAGGGGTATCCGTACTGGCTTGGGATTGGCGAAGAGGACGTCCTCCTCACGACTCTTCCACTATCCCATCTGAACGCACAAGTATACTCAACCTTGGGCTCGTTCGGATGCGGAGCCGAGCTAATTCTTCTGCCTCGATTCTCAGCGCGCAACTTTTGGCGCTCGGTCAACGACTACGGAGTAACCGCATTCAATGCAATAGGCGCGATGCTTGAAATACTCATGAGTCGACCACCATCTCCGGAAGAATCCGCGCACAAGGTGCGTATCTGCTATAGCGCTCCTGCGCCGACACCTGAACGTCACGATGAAATCGAGAAACGTTTCGGCTTCCGATTGGTGATCGGATACGCGCTGTCAGAGACGCCTTACGGACTCGTTGCTTCACTCCAAGAACCGACTGTTTATGGTTCAATGGGACGACCGCGGCAACACCCAGTTCACGGGACGATAAACCAGGCGAGAATTGCAGACGAGTACGGGGAACGCGTTGCAACGGGCCAAACCGGAGAACTCCAGCTCTTTAACCCGGCAATCACGCCTGGATATGTTGGCTCAGGAGATGAGAAGCTATCATTGACTGACGACGGATGGTTGCGGACCGGCGACCTTGCCTACGCCGACAGCAGGAACAACTACTTCTTTGCGGGTCGAATCAAAGAAATGATCCGCCGGCGGGGAGAGAATCTATCTGCGGCTGAAGTCGAAAAGGTCCTCGACGATCATCCGAGTATCGCCTCATCAGCAGTCATCGGCGTACCCTCCCCGTTGGGTGAAGAGGATATTAAGGCATTCATTATGCTTCAGAGTGGCTCACAACTTGATGGCGCGCAAGTGGTTTCATGGTGTCAAGACAGACTTCCGCCATTCAAACAACCACGCTATGTAGAGTTTGTCGACACATGGCCATTGACATCTACGATGAAGATCGCCAAAAAGTCCCTTTCGAGAAGTCGAACTCAGAACGAAATTGATCTGGAACAATAGGAAGTCGCCAACCAAATCGCGCGGTCTATCTACGATCCATCACCACAAATAGAATTAAAGGAGAATCAACGTGATTCTACAGGACCGGACCATCATCGTAACTGGCGCTGCCAGCGGTATCGGAGAGACGACAGCCAGGCATTTGTCGAGTGTCGGCGCGAATGTCGTTATCGCCGATATCAACCCGGCCGGCGAGAGAATCGCGGCGGAGATTCGCGACTCCGGCAGATCGTCGCTTTTCGTCCGAACTGACGTTAGCGACGAGAGCAGCGTCGAATCGATGGTTTCAAAGGCAGTCAGCCAGTTTGGGAGCATCGAAGGAGCTTTAACAACGCCGGTCTCGAGCAGGCGAGTCTTCCGTTGCACGAGATCTCGGCGGACCAGTGGAACCGTGTCATCGGCGTTGACCTCACAGGTGTGTTTAACTGCCTCAAGCATGAGATTGCGGCAATGCTGACGACCGGTGGCGGCGCAATCGTCAATGTAGGTTCAGTGCTCGGCGCCACGGCAATGCCTAACGCATCCGAGTACACCGCCGCGAAGCATGGTGTCGTCGGTCTTACCCGTGCGGCAGCTTCTGACTATGCCACCAAGGGGATTCGGGTTAACGCAGTGATGCCCGGTGTCACCAGCACTCCGATGATTCAGCGAGCGTCTCAGGATCCTGTCTTCGCGGCGCACTTCGACGCAATCCGTCTACGTCACAGTATGGAGAGGTTCGCAGAACCGTCAGAAATCAGTGCCGCCGTTGTTTGGCTCCTTTCTGACGCAGCTTCATTCGTGACTGGAGCTGACTTGGCTGTCGACGGCGGATGGATGGCGACGTGACGATCCATGTTAGCCAGGCTGCAGTGAGTCCTAACCACCTCAATTTTGAACCTGTGGATCCCGAGCATTTCCGAGGGGTAATTGGACGATTCACCAGTGGTGTAACGATCGTTTCGACACGATCTGAAGATTTGGATTTCGGAACGACGGTGAGCGCGTGCACCTCGATCTCACTCGAACCGGCTATGATTGCTGTTTGTCTGAATCGCGAGAGCAGTACGCAGAAGGCTGTCCTTTCCCGAGGGTTCTTTGGCGTAAGTATCTTGTCGACCGCCCACACTGATTTGGCGGGACGGTTTGCCGGAAAGGGTGCTGGCAAGTTCAATTTCGAACCGTCCCGAGGGCCACTCGGAATGCCGCTAATTGGCGGCGCCCTCGCCCAGATCGAATGCGAGCTAGATGACGCCGTTAGTGTTGGCACCCATACACTTCTGATCGGCAGCGTTCGATATGCGGTCGCTTCAGATGCTGAACCACTCGCGTACTTTCGTGGTCGATTTGGGCGCTTCGATTCGAGCATAGGAGAGTAAGCGTCACCCTGGATTCTGGACCTGATGACAGGAGTGTAATTCGAGATTATCGATCGGCAACAGTAGAGTCACTCTGGTTAAATCCAGCCAGTAGCTTAAGAAGGGCTGTTGCCGATCGATATTTCGGCAGCCCACAAGAGGTATTTGTTTCGGGCGTACATCCGCATTCTGATAATCGAATCCGCTTTAGTACGATTGAAAAATTATGGCTACGAATCTTACTTATCAAATCCTGGGTAGACACTTGACAGCAGGGGAACTTACGCCCGGTTCAGACATCACGGTCTCGCCCGATCAGATCCTTATCGAAGATGCGACCGGAACCATGGCGGCAATGCAGTATGAAGAGCTTGGTCTCGATTCAATCCATGTTTCTCTTGCGGTAATGTATGTCGATCACAATGTTTTGCAGATCGATGACAAGAACATGCAGGACCACCGCTACCTGAGATCGTTCTGTGAAAAGTATGGTCTCCGGTATTCGCCAGCCGGTCATGGAATCTCTCACTATATTCATCTGGAGAGGTTCACCAAGCCTGGGGAACTTCTTCTTGGTGCAGACTCGCACACGTCTACCGCTGGCGCTGTTGGAATGTTTGCGACCGGCGCGGGAGGCCTCGAAGTCGCGGTCGCCATGGGTGGCTATGGATTTGACTTCCCTTGTCCTCGGGTGATCGGCGTCGAGTTAATCGGCTATCTTGGCAATGCTGTCGAAGCAAAGGACATTGTCCTTGAGATTCTTCGCCGCTATGGTGTCCGCGGCGGACGCGGAGCCGTCTTTGAATTCTTTGGGCCCGCGGTTGAGTCAATACCAATCTCGGGTCGCGCCACAATCGCGAACATGATTATTGAGACGGGTGCAACCACAGCGGTGTTCCCTTCGGACTCTCAGACATTGCGCTGGCTTGTCGAGCAGAACAGAGCCCACGACTTTGTTCGGATGTCTGCCGATCCTGACGCGTTATACGATGACGTTATTCAGATTGACCTTACCGACCTCGTCCCGCTGGTTGCAGTTCCTCACTCGCCCGGTAATGTATTGCCGGTATCGGAGCTACCAGAGACTCGAGTGTCTCAGGTATGCGTCGGTTCGTCTGTCAACAGTTCCTACGATGATCTTGCCACTGTAGCGGCTTCAATTCGGGGCCACACGATTCATCCGCAGGTCGATTTAACAGTCACACCAGGTTCGCGTCAGATTCTCCGAACAATTATCGAAGGCGGCGTGTATGACGATCTCATGGACGCCGGGGCGCGGATGCTGGAACCCGTATGTGGTCCATGCGTTGGCATCGGTCAAGCCCCGCTGCAGGGAGCTGCTTCTTTAAGGACGTTCAACCGGAACTTTCCGGGTCGAAGCGGCACCGCCGAGGATCAAGTTTACCTGTGTAGTCCATCGACTGCTGCGGTGAGCGCTATAACCGGAAGGATCACGGATCCTTCTTCCCGGCCTGAGATCACGATACGTCCGACGCCAGCACCAGATCTGTCGCTTCATACGGCATTAATCACTGAGGTCCTTCCCGACCACGTTCGCGCAGCCGTGACCATTGAACGTGGGCCGAATCTTGTTCCTCCACCGTTACCATCGCCAGTTTCTAATGAGGTATCGGGGCGAGTTCTTATTTGTGTCGGTGATGACATTTCTACGGGTGATATGGCACCAGACGGTGCTATCGCGATGTCTGTCTGGTCGAATATCGCGCTATGTGCGAAGTTCATGTTCAACCGTCACAATTCGGAGTTCCACGATCGTGCGCTCGAATGGGGCGGCGGAGTGATCGTTGCAGGAGAGAACTATGGGCAAGGGTCAAGTCGAGAGCATGCGGCGTTGATACCCGTATATCTTGGCATTCGAACCATCGCCGCTAGAAGCTACGCTCGAATCCATCGCCGTAATCTCATCGCCGCGGGCGTAGTGCCACTTGTCCTGCCTGACGATGCGCCCGTATTCACGGTTGGCGAGGAGTGGAAATTGCACGGGCTTCGGGATGCGATTCTCGACGGTTCGCCATCGATCAGTGTATCCCTAAGCGGAAACAAATCAATCGATCTAGGAATTGATCTGACGGCAGGCGAACGGAAGGTCCTTGCCGATGGTGGCCTGCTTGCTCACATCAGAGCCGGTGGCCGTTCTCCGATAGTGTAGCGTTTCGTTACTTCATGTCTTTATATTATAGTCCATCATACGTACGTTGCAAGGAATCATGGTCATGACAAGCACACTACCCCTCGCAGGTATCCGGGTGCTGGAGCTCGGAAACTATATTGCCGCTCCCACTGCAGGCCGTCTGTTGGCAGATTTTGGTGCTGAAGTGATCAAGGTCGAGCGGCCCGGTACAGGCGATGAACTGCGTAATTGGCGTCTCTACGCGGGTTCAACTTCGATGCTTTTCCGCACAATCAATCGAAACAAGAAGTCGATTGTGCTTGATCTGCGCACCCAACAAGGTCGAGACGACGTCGTAGCTCTGGCGCGACATTGCGATATAGTGATTGAGAATTTTCGACCAGGTACTCTCGAGCGTTGGGGCATCGGACCTGAAGTCCTCAATAGTGCTAATCCGACAATAATAATTGCCCGGATATCTGCCTTCGGGCAATCAGGACCCATGTCCTCACGGCCCGGATTTGCAGCGGTTGCGGAAGCCTACGGCGGCCTCCGTGAACTTGTCGGAGAACCAGATCGGGCGCCTGCGCGCACCGGAGTTTCAATTGGTGACTCACTTGCTGGCATCTATGCCGCTTTTGGCGTGATGATGGGACTTTTCAGTCGGAGTAGAACTGGAGATAGTCCGGCACCACTACGAGATAGAATTGTCGACGTCGCCTTGAACGAGTCGGTTCTTTCAGTTATGGAATCGCTCGTGCCAGATTATCTCGCCTATGGGGTCGAACGGAAACGAATCGGCGGCCGTGTAGAAGGTATTGCTCCGTCAAACGCGTATATGTGTAGTGACGGAAAGTCGGTGGTAATTGCTGGCAACAGCGACGCAATTTTCTATCGGTACATGAATGCGATTGGCCGGCCTGACCTTGCCGACGACTCGAATCTTGCTACTAATGATCTTCGCTGGCAACGCAGGGACGAACTAGATATGGCAATTGAGTCCTGGACCGCGCAGCACTCCCGCGAAACAGTGCTCGCCATTCTCTCCGATGCCGACGTACCGTCCGGACCTATTGCGACAGCAGCTGATATCGTGGTCGACGACCAGTATCTGGCTCGAGATATGATCCAGCACTTTCCGGTTGATGTTGGCGAGGAGGATCCCAAGTTGGTGGGTTTCCCGGGGATCGTTCCCGTGATATCAGATAAGTCGTTACCGATCCGAAGTGTCGGCCCAGATCTCGGCGAACATACTGATTATATTAGGACTCATTACATCGAAGGTGGCTACTGATGACTACCGTACCTGCGCGGTCGGCGTCGCTCCGAGACGTTACGCTCCGTGATGGCCTGCAGTTGGTGGGCAAGGCTATCCCCCTTGAACGTAAACTGGAGATTGTCCGCGTCCTCCTTGATATTGGTGTGCCTGAGATTGAGATTGGGTCTTTAGCTCGTCCAGACCTTGTTCCGGCGATGGCGGATACATTGGATCTCGTCGCCGAACTCACTACGGAGGAGCGCAAACGATGCTGGCTCTGGGTCGCAACGCCGCGCCATGTCGAGCAAGCTGCCGCGGCAGGAGCGGTGAACTTTCAATACTGTCTGTCAGTGTCAAATAGCCACAATCAGGCTAACATTGGGCGCGATACAGAGGATTCTATAGCGGCTATGCCTGCGGCCATAGAAATTGCTGATTCAGTCGGGGGACGTATGCAATTGTGCTTGGCCACGGCGTTTACATGTCCGTTCGACGGGCCTGTAGATCCGTACTGCACATTGGACATCATCGCGGATCCCCGTACATATGGCAGTCACGACATCGTGTTGTGCGATACGCTTGGCCAGGCAATTCCGAGCGAGGTCGACTCTCTGGTACGAAAGTCTAGAGCGTTGGCACCCCAGCGACGGTTGGTATTCCATGGGCATGACACCTGGGGCATGGGGGTAGCGAATACGCTGGCCGCCATTAATGCCGGTGTTGACCTTGTGGATGGCGCTCTCGGAGGCCTCGGTGGTTGTCCTTTCGCTCCTGGAGCAAGCGGGAATACATCCACCGAGGATATCCTGTTTGCTACGCGTCCCGACTATCTTGATCCCTCTGCTTTTCAACGGCTCGTTGGCGTCTCGGAACAACTTCTCTCCGAACTTTCTGAGGAACCTAGGTCTCGGGCGGCACAAGGGGCTCGCTCTCGGGCGCATAGCTTTCCTTGGGTAATTGACTAATTGGTCATGCTAATGAAACTTGTGTGGACCGGGCAGAAGCAGCTTGTGCTTTGTCGGCTCTTCCGGATTCAGAGTGCATCGAGGCGTTTTGCCAGGCCGCCGGAGTGGATAAGCGACCGCAAGATGTAGTGGTTGAGGTTGCGGAAGCCCAGGGCGATGCCACGCAGGTGTTCGAGTCGTCCGTTGATCGCTTCAACGGGCCCGTTGGAGGCGCCGGTGTCGAAGTAGGCCAGGATCTCGGCACGTCGGGCCCACAACGAGCGGCCGAGCTGGGCGAGTTCGAGCAGACCGGCCGGCAGGCCGGTGTGGATCTTCTTGAGGACCTTGTACATCAAGATCTTCCCGTCCCGCTTGCGTTCCTGGTCGTAGGCCTCGATCAACTGTTGGTAGATCGCGTAGCTGATCGCGACGGCGAGATGGTCCTCGTGGGCTTCCTGACCCGAGCGCAGCCGAGTCTTCTGCTTGTCGGTGAGTAACCCGATGCGGGTCAGCAGGGTGCGGCGGACACCGAACAGCGGATCCATCACCGGCCGCGCCTGCTCGAGCGCTTCGGCGGTGGCGGTGCGATACCCAGTGAACCCATCCATCGCCACCACCCGGATGCGGTCACGAAACGACTGATCGCGGGCAACGAGCCAGTCGGTAAGGGCGGCCTTGGATCGGCCGGCGACCATGTCGCAACAACCTGGCTGGGCCAGTTCGTCACCCCCAGCTCGATCGTGCGGCAAATCGTGTCGGCAATAGCGCTATGAAACGCCCCGGGTTTGTCGGAGGCTCTCGAATCTGTGAAGGATGGAGAGCATGGCAGCACCACGGAAGTACAGCGTTGAGCTGAAGGAGCGGGCGACGCGGATGGCGGTGGAGGCCCGCAAGGACCCAGCCACGCGACCAGGGGCGCTCAAACGGATCGGCGATCAACTCGGTGTGCACCCGGAGGCGCTTCGCACCTGGGTCAAGCAGGCCGAGATCGATGGCGGGGACCGCCCGGGGACCACGACCAGCGAGGCTGAGCGGATCGCGCAGCTGGAACGGGAGAACCGGGAGTTGCGGCGGGCGAACACCATCTTGAAGCAGGCATCAGCTTTCTTTGCGGCGGAGATCGACCGCCCACAGCGTTGATCGTGGAGTTCGTCGCCGCTTTCCGCGACGAACACGGAGTCGATCCGATCTGCGCGGCCCTGCGCGACACGGCCGCCCAGATCGCTCCGTCCACAGTCCGAGCCCATCTGAGCTCTCGACGAGTCGAGGCGCCACGGGTGGTCCGTGACCGCGAGATCCTCGGTGAGATCCGCACCGTGCATGCCGACAATCTCGGCGTCTACGGTGCCCGCAAAGTCCACGCCGAACTACGTAGAAAGGGTATCGGCGTGGCCCGGTGCACCGTCGAGCGGTTGATGAAAGCTGATGGGCTGCAGGGGATAACGAGATCCAAGACGCGGAAGACCACGCACAGCGAGGGGGCCGAAACTCCGCAGCCGGCCGATCGTGTCGAACGGCAGTTCACCGCGGCGGCGCCCAACGCGCTGTGGGTGGCGGACCTGACCTACATCCGCACACACTCGGGGTGGGTGTATGCCGCGTTCATCCTCGACGTCTTCTCAAGGATGGTCGTGGGCTGGCAGGTCTCGACCACCATGCACACCGACCTCGCGCTCGACGCCTTGGATATGGGGTTGTGGGCGCGGTCGCGTGCCGGCCAGGGCGTGGCCGGGCTGATTCACCACTCCGACCGCGGAGTGCAGTATCGAGCCATCCGCTACACCGAACGTCTCGCCGAAGCAGACGCAGTGACTTCTGTTGGCTCCAAGGGTGATTCGTACGACAATGCGATGGCCGAGGCGTTCAACTCGTTGTTCAAGGCCGAGTGTATCCGTAACCCAGTCATGCGCCCTCGCGGTGGCTGGGGCGGTGTCGGCGAGGTCGAGATCGCCGTCGCCGAGTACATCGACTGGTTCAATCACCGCCGCCTGCACGGCGAGATCGGGCACGTCCCACCCGTCGAGTACGAGACCACCTACTGGTCGACCCACACAGTCACCAGCTACCGTGAGAACCCGGTCCCGGCAAACGCTGGAACCAAGTAACCGAGCCCCCAGCAAACCCGGGGCGATTCAGCACGCGCAGTGATGGACCCGTTCCACGTAGTCGCCCTGGCCGGGGAGAAACTCACCCTGTGCCGCCAACGCATCCAGCAGGACACCTGCGGGCACCGGGGCCGCACCGATGACCCGCTCTACGGCATCCGCCGCACCCTACTCACCCGGATCGAGCTGCTCACCGACAAACAGAAAACCAAGCTGCACAACGGTTTAGACGCCCGCGACGAACACCTGGCGGTCGCGGTCACCTACGCGTTCTATCAAGACCTCATCAACGCCTACGACCAACCCAACAAACGCGACGGCAAGATTCTGATGTTCAAGGCGCTGAAGAAGATTCGCACCGGCCTACCCGCCGGGCTGGCCGAACTCGCTCAACTCGGGCGTTCCCTGTGGGCCCGACGTGCCGAGATCCTGGCCTACTTCGTCACCGGCGCCTCCAACGGCCCCGTCGAAGCCATCAACGGACGCCTGGAACACCTCCGCGGAATCGCCCTCGGGTTCCGCAACCTCAACCACTACATCTTGCGATCACTTATCCACTCAGGCGGCCTGGGACAACACCTGGACGCACTCTGATTCCGGAAGAGCCGGATAACGCGTGGGCTGAATCGTTCAATGGTTCGTTGAAGAATGAACTGGTGAATCGGACGGTGTATCCGACTAGAAAGCACGCGATCGTTGATGTGACATCGTGGATTGAATTGCGTTACAATCGGATTCGTCTTCATTCCGGTCTGGGCTATCAAACCCCTGACGAAGTTGAAGCTGCGTGGTTCGAACAGACTCGGGCTGCGTGACCAGATAGTGGAGATCCCACCGTCCACGACTCACCGGGCATGTCATTGTTTGTCTCTAGCCGCGGATCACGATCCCTGAATTGAGGGTCTGACAGGGTCTAGCCTGGAGATTTCCTCTCATGCGGGCTGAGCCCGGCGTGTAAAGCACGGAAGTGCCTGTCCGGTAGTGGATTCTTGGCTTGTCGAAGGTCAAGTATCCGTCATCGAGAGAGGCACT
>NZ_JAIFKB010000035.1:0-18571 GCF_019641445.1 Rhodococcus sp. DMU2021 | reverse complement strand
CGACAAGCCCGCCGACAGTGTCACCGAGGGCACCGAGGAGGTGACACCGGCCTTGACCGCCTGATCCACCGACGAGGAATCACGCGACGACGTCGTACACCACCTCACGGGACTTGACCCGGATCGGAGGTCGCTGCTGTAGACCACGCTCGTGACCCCGGCAGCGTCGATGCAGGGACCACCGGCGTCGCGTTGGATCCGACCGAGTTCCCGGGACAACGACGAGGTCGCTCCGTGGGATTCGAATGTGTCCTTGCCGATGAGGACGATGTCGGCGCACTCGACCCCCGCAATCGTGGCGGCCGCAGCCGCGGTCACTGCGCGCAGCGATTCGCCGAGATCCTGCCGTCCGCTCGGCGGTCTTCGTAGATCCCCAAGGGCCTTGATCAAGATCTCGATCGATTCGGCCATGTTGGGAAGCCTCTTCCGCCTGTTTCACGATGCCGCGTGTCAAGGCGAGAAAGTGGCGGGCAAGATGCCCGTACCACCCACGCTAACCGCGATTGCCGGCACGGGAGTGTGAAGAGCACCCTCTGGGCGTTCGGCGGACGCCTCAGGAATGGGGTGGCCGACCGTGGGTCGGAGGTCAGAGGGTGTGGCCGAGGATGTGGGTAAGGGCGATCAGAGCGGCGAACCAGATGAGAGTTCCGCCGAGTGTGGCGAAGTCTGTGTACATGAGTGGTCTCGATCGTACGCCGGTTGAAGCATCAACGAAGATGTCCGCGGTCACAGTCCGTCACGCACGCGTTCGGCTTCCGCACGCTTGTCCCCACCGGGAATAGATAGCCATCGGGTCGCGTTGTGCTGGGCGGATCGGGTGCGTATTCGTGTCCCTCGGGCTCAACCCTTTGCCTTCACGGAAGTTCCGTTCGACTGGAGCCGTGTTGCGCCTTTCGCCGAGAGGCGACCGAACGCACCCGATCCCTTCACATTTCGTAACGCGAGTCGGCGCACTCCGCCACGCGAGCCTTCGCCACCGGATGCGCTTCCCGCACGGATGTGGCCGACCCGCCCCGGCGACCGAATACCACCGGGTTCGGCCACCGCTCCACCGGGTACCTCCGGAAGACACCGACAGGTTCGAAAGAACAGCAAGTGCAGGAGGACATGTGCCCACCAACTTGACCGCCACCGACCTTCGAGAACTCCTCGATTCGACGCTCGATGACCCCGCACTCGTTCTGAAGGAGGGACGCTTCCGCGTGGTCGGAGGTCAGGAGCTCACGGATGAGAACCGAGCGTTCCTCGTGGTCACCAGGGAAGACCTCCGCAAGCAGCTACCGCGGGATCGGGACCACGACGAGAGCGACCTGGAGCTACAGGCGGGCGTGCTCGGCTCGACCGTCGCGAACCTCGGCGGGTGATCGCCTTGTATCGGCTGCCGACCGGAACAGTAGGTGACACACTCGGAGAATGAGCGAAGAACCCACATCCGCGCCGGTCTGGAACTACCTGATGGACATGGATGGTGTTCTCGTGCACGAGGATCACCTGATCCCCGGTGCCGACGCGTTCCTGACCGAGCTCCGCGACACCGGTACGCCGTTCATGGTGCTCACCAACAATTCCATCCGCACACCCCGAGATCTGCGGGCGCGCCTGCTGCGCTCCGGCCTCGACGTGCCCGAGAAATCGATCTGGACCTCCGCGCTGGCGACGGCGACGTTCCTCGCCAATCAACGTCCCGGTGGCAGCGCTTACGTGGTGGGTGAATCCGGATTGACCACCGCGCTGCACGACATCGGCTACGTCCTCACGGACAGCGACCCGGACTACGTCGTCCTCGGTGAGACACGCACGTATTCCTTCGAGGCGATCACCACCGCGATCCGACTGGTCGAACGCGGCGCCCGGTTCATCGCGACCAATCCGGACCCGACCGGCCCGTCACGGGAGGGTTCGCTTCCTGCCACCGGGGCAGTCGCAGCGCTCATCACCCGCGCGACCGGCCGTGAGCCGTATTTCGTGGGCAAACCGAACGCCCTGATGATGCGGTCGGCCCTGCGTGCGATCGGTGCGCACTCCGCACACACGCTGATGATCGGTGATCGCATGGACACCGACATCGTCTGCGGCCTCGAGGCCGGTCTGCAGACACTGCTGGTCCTGACCGGCATTTCAACCCGCGAGTCCGTCGAGCGGTTCCCCTACCGCCCGACCCGCGTCATCAATTCCGTTGCGGATCTCGTTGGGTCAACGGCAAATCCGTTCTGAAGAGTATCGGGGGTCCGAACTTTCGGCCGGATCCGATGAGGGTGGGCTTTTCATGCACCGAGAGCGAAGGCGACCAGGAATCCCAGCGAAGTGCAGATACCGACCCACCATCCGCCTTCTCGATAGGCTTCCGGCATCAACGAGTCGGCGATCACCGCAATGGTGGCGCCTCCAGCGAATGCCTGGATCAGCGGAATTCCCGCTTCCGGCAGAGAATCGGCGAACGCAGTGGCCACCACAACCACCGCCACCAGCAGAACGGCCGTCACGCCCCAGATGAGCAGAGCAGAGCGATGCGACAGAGCCGACCGCATCGACGCCGCACCCGCCACCGCCTCGGGGATGTTGCCAACCGCCACGGCCACCAGCAACACGATTCCACCGCTGCCGGCTGCGAGAGTGGTCCCCAACGCAGCATTCTCCGGAACGCCGTCGAGGAGGGCCCCGAGCATCAGCGCCCAACCCAGGGCTGCAGGGCCGAGCATGTTCTCGATCACGCGATCGGCAACGACATAGACGACGGTTCCCAGCATCAAGGCCCCGCCGGCCGCCCACAACCCCTGGTCGGCGAAGGCCGGGGCGAACAGTTCTGTGGAGACCGCCGCCACCATGGCACCGGCGCCGAAGGCCATCAACCCCGCGAGCACCGGGCGGGGCAGGTTGTAGAGCAGGCCGATCGCAGCTCCGAGGAACAAGGGCACGGCGGTCCCCAGTCCGTACCACAGGGCCGTCAACATCGAACCGAACCCCCGCGTCGGCACCGTCCTCTACTCGTTACGCTCATGTGTACCTCTTCCGTCCCGGCGACCGGGTACCCAGGGACGTCACCGCCGACCGACTCGGCAGGGTCACCTATAACGCGATGATCGACGATTCCGTCGGCAAGGACACGGTGCCCAGGCATAATTTGCTCGAATCAGCGAGTATCGGCCCACCCCATCGATGAAGCACCGAGTCCGAGCGAAGCATCGTGAAGGGCCGAATCGACCGGTGGAGGATTCGTGCGCATGGGCCGTGCACCGATTATTCCGCGCGCCGCTCATCATGTCGGCGCACACTGGCGTGCTCTGTCCGAGATCAGGGGCACCGGTGAGCGGTTCGTCCCGGCCCTGACCGAACCCCTGCCGCCTGCTGCGCGGCGTTGGATCAACCATGCGGTGGCCGAGGGCACGCCGATGGCCGCAGCCGCACGACTCGAGATGTCCGGGCAGATCCGGCTCGGATCCTGGCGACCGTTCACCGCTGTCCAACTCCTCGCCCCGACGTCGGGATTCGTGTGGGCTGCGACCACTCGGATCGGCCCGGTATCAGTGTCGGGGTACGACCGCTTCACCGACGGTTGTGGCGAGATGCGTTGTCGGATAGGGGGAATCATTCCGGTGATGTCCGCGGACGGCCCTGATGTCAGCGACAGCGCGGTCGGCCGCCTGGCCGGGGAGAGCATCTTCGTGCCGACGTCGTTTCCCCTCGCACGGTGGCGCGGCGACGAATTCGTCGCCGCGGCGACCTGGACGGTGGCCGGCCGCAAGGAAACCGTGCGTCTGGATGTCGCCGAGGACGGGGCGTTGTGCGGGGTGCGGATGCTGCGGTGGGGCAACCCCGACAATCACGAGTTCGGCCGGTATCCGTTCATCGTCGCGGTCGAGGCCGAACACCGGTTCGGTGGCATGACCATCGCCTCACGGATCCGCGCGAGCTGGGACACGGGCACCGGCACGGACGGCGAGTTCTTCCGCGCCGAGATCACCTCTGCCGACTTCTTCTGACGGTCCACGAGGCCTGCCGCGTAAACCGACGTCGTCACTGTCTGCCGGGTGTCTGTGTGCGGTCCCGCCGGTCGGCCGTCCACACCGATTGCAGCATGTGCCAGTCGGCGGGATGCGCGGCGATACCGGCGGCGAACCGGTCGGCCAGTAACTGGGTCGTGGCTTCTACGCCGCCTGCGGTATCGATTGGGGCGTCGATGTGGAACCCCCAACCGCCCGGAGTGAACCAGCAGTGCACCGGCAGCAGCGGCGCACCCGTATCGATCGCGAGCTTGGCCGGGCCGGCAGGCATGCAGGCCGGTTCGCCGAAGAAGGTTACCGGCACGCCCGCTCCGGTCAGGTCACGCTCACCGAGGAGTCCGACGAACCGTCCCTCCCGGATCCGGGCGGTCAGCTGTTCGAACGGTAGGTCCGATCCTTCATGCGCATCGAGTACCCCGAACGCGGAGGTCGACAACGATGACGACGCCGGCGACAGGGCTCAACAGCAGCATGAAGCCCACCATGAGCACGACCGCGACAGCTTCGAGGCGGTCGCGCCCCGTCCGACTTGCCAACAAAAATCCGGCTGCCTGCAGATTCGCTCTGCCGACAGCCGGATTCGGTGTGCCGTATCCAGTTCGCCTATCCGATGGGCGGGGCGGCCGGTGCCTCGCGCGACAGGATCGGAAGCCGCGACGCGAACGGCAGAAGCACCACGACGACCAGCGCGACCATCAACACGCCGAGCGCCATGCCCGACAGCACGTCGTGGACGTAGTGCACCCCCACCGTCACCCGGGAGAAGGCGAGCACCGCGGCGAGCGGAGCGACCAGCCAGATCAGACGCGGAGCCGCGAGGACACACGCCGTGGCGAACGACGCCGCGATGACGGAGTGGTTCGACGGCCAGGACCAGTCACCCACCTCGGGGCATTCCAGCACCGTCTCGATCCCGAGTGCGCGACACGGTCGCGGCTCCGTCACCACGAGCTTGACGAGTTCACTCGACAGGTAGGCACCCACGACACCGATACCGCCGACGGCGAGGGTGCCGAAGCTGCGTCGATCGTTCCGCCACAGCCACGCCGCGAGCACACCGGTGAAGGCGACCAGGACGAGCAGCCCCCTGTCGGCGACGAGACCTGCGAGCGGTCCGAGGAAGGACCCCTCGACGGTCTGAGCGACGGACAGATACAGGCGGTCGCGCATCGGTACCGTCGCCGCCGCGAGAAGAGTCAGCACGAGCGCCACCCCTACGGCAGGGATGAACATCGAGCGGACCAACCGCGGGGATACAGGAGGTGAACTCTCGGTGACGACCATGACCGAATACGCTATCGCGCCACCTTGCCCGGCGGCAGACCGGCTGGTCGGGCGGGGTGACGGGGAGCTTCGAGCCTGCGACGCGTCCCGTTCCGAGACGACTGCAGGCCGGCGGACGAAGTGGCTTCTGCCTCCCGCCCGGGCGATAGGCTCGCACGCGTGTGGCGAACCTGGATCCTCTCCGCAGCGATGGTGGCCGTCGCGGCGGTCGTTCTGCTCACTGGCGCATTCGACGTGACCTCGGTGGTGACGGCAGTACTGCTCCTCGTCTTTGCGTGGGTCACCTCTCCCCTGTTCTTCCCCCATCACGTCGACGACGCGACCGCCCGTCGCGACGCCGCAACCCGCGGCGTTCCGGTGGTGTACTGGCGCCCGGGGTGTACGTTCTGCATCCGGTTGCGCGCCACCCTGCGCACTCGCGCGCGTCGCGCGATCTGGGTGAACATCTGGCGGGATCCCGCTGCGGCCGCTCGGGTCCGGGAAGTCAACGGCGGGAACGAGACGGTGCCGACGGTGTTCGTCGGCGACGTGTCGCATACCAATCCCGACCCACGTTGGTTTCGCGATCAACTGGTCTGACGAGCCGACCCCCGACACGAACGAGGTCCCGGATCCGTGTGGATCCGGGACCTCGTTGATGCAGAGCGGTCAGCGGCGCACGCCTCGGCCGGTGACGGCCTTGACGAGGAACAGCAGGATGACCGCGCCGAGGAGGCAGGTCAGGAAGCTGAAGATCAGTCCGCCGCCTTCGACATCCACCCCGAAGACCTTCAGCAGGAAACCACCGATCAAGCCGCCGATGACGCCGACGACGATGTTGAGAAGAATGCCCTGCTGGGCGTCGGTGCCCATGATCTTGCTGCCGATCCAACCGGCGAGACCACCGATGATGATCCAACCGAGGATTCCGAGTCCGAGCATGTGCAGTCCTTTCGTGAACACTGGTTAGTTCGACCCAACTCAGATACCCAGTCGTCCCACCAGTCACACCTCTCACTTCTGACAAGTTCAGAGTGGCACGAATACGACGCCCGGAAGGTCGGATTCGACGGCTCCGACCGTGGCACGTGCCGTCTGCCCGACGGGGACGGCTCGCGCTGGCACACTCGTGCGCATGACCCAGCCTCCCGTCACGATCACCGTCACCGGCCACGCCGAGCGCACCGTCGCACCCAACCGGTGCACGGCGGTGTTGCGGGTGCACGCCGACGGCTCGTCGCGCAAGCAGGCCGCCGAACCGGTGACCGCGGCCGTCGCCACCATCACCGATCTCGTCACCGAACTGCACAAGCGCACCCCGAACCCGGTGAAGCGGTGGACCTTCGATCGGGTACGCCACAGCCGGCGGCGCCCGTTCAACCGCGAAGGCAAGAACCGGCCGTGGGTGTACAACTCGTCGGCGTCGATCACCGTCACCTTCCACGAGTTCGACGCTGTGGGTGCGTTCGTCGAGCAGGTCGCCGAACTCGAGGTGGTCACCGTCGCCGATCTCCAGTGGTGGATCACCCGCAAGGCGCGAAAGAAGCGACTCGCACAGGTCCGCGACCTCGCCGTCCGCGACGCCCTCGACAAGGCGAAGGCGTACACGACGTCATTGGGTCTCGACACCGTTCGTGCGGTGGCCATCGCCGATCCGGGCATGCTCGGCTCCCAGCCCTCACCCGTCCACGCGGGCGGCGCTCCGATGATGCGCACAGCGATGCTGCGCTCGGATGCGATGAGCGCACCCGAGTCCGCCGAACCCGCGCTGGTCTTCGAACCCGACCGCGTCACCCTCACCGCCGACGTCGAGGCGCGGTTCGAAGCGTCCCCCTAGCGTCGGGGAAACCTCGGTGTTCCGGACCCCGCTCAGCGACGTCGAGAACACCGAAACTCGAGCACCCTCCGCTCGATTCCTTGCGCGCCTTGTACAGACGGTGGCACGATGCCAGCACGCCGCCGATCCGCGCGGCCACAATCGAATAAGGCCCGCCAGGAGCTGCAACTCCCGACGGGCCGGATGTCCGACTGAACAGGAGTCGAACGTGGGTCAGAATACCCTGGCCGGCGGGGTGCGTCGTGGACCGCGCCTTGCCGCCAACTTCACCGTCCTCAGCAATGCCGTCATCACCGACGAGCGGCTGTCCTTCCGCGCGCGGGGTGTGCTCGTCTGGTTGCTGTCCAAGCCCGACGACTGGCGCACCCGCGCCGACTCGATCGCGGCGCAGTCGCCCAAAGAAGGTCGCGACGCCATCCGCTCGGCATTGCGCGAGCTCGCCGACCTCGGCTATCTGGTGCGCGAGAAGATCCAGAACGAGCTCGGCCAGTGGATCACCATCCAGACCATCTACGAACGTCCCGTCACCGACCCGGCGCCTGAGAATCCGACCCGCGGCAGCGCGGACATCGGAGACTCAGGCGCTCTTTCAAGTACCGATACACCAAGGACGGAAACCAACCGCACACCGCGCGTCGCGAAGACACCGCTCGGTCCCACGGTGGTTGAGCTTGCGGCAGCCTGCAGGCAGGCCGGACTCACCGCGACCTTCGTCTACCTCAAACCCGATGCGGCAGCGGCGATCGAAGCACTCGTCGCCACACACGGCGTGCCGGCTCTGGTTGCGGCAGCGAAATCCGTGCACAGACCGGGCAATCCGATGCGACTGGCGCACGGATGGTTGCCGTTGTGGCGGTCGCTGTCGACGCCCCGTGTCCTCCACCCGAAGTGCGGCGACTGCGACGAGTACGGGTGGCTTCCCGATGACGAGCAGGGGCGTGCCGTGCGGTGCGGGTGTCGCGCGCCGGCTGCGGCCTGAGATCCGATGCAAAGGCGCTCGGCCGAATTCCGTTGACCGATCGGTTGTCTCATGAGGGGTAGGTAACGTTCTGCGGTAGACAGTCTCGCCGAGCTATCGACGGCGAGGGATGGTGATGGTGTCGGGAACCCGTATCGAAGTGCCCGTCGACGACGGCGTGCTGTCGGGACTCGATTTCGGTGGCCGTGGCCCGGAAGTGCTGTTGGTCCACGGCAGCGGACACAACGCCGTCACTCGTGATCGCCTGGTGTTCATTCGTGCTCAGCAGAATGGCGTAAATTCCATTGCCCCAGCACTTGTCGAGGAGTACTACTGGACGCTGGCGAATTTCGAGATCCTCGAGGAGAAACACGGCGATGGCCACCACGATCGAACGGCCGGACGGCACGAGCATTCACGGTCCGGGCAAGCTGTCTGCGGAGCGCTTGCAGCACGAGCTGGCGTTGCGTCGACGTGCGCAGCGGATACCGGCAAGGCGACGTCACGACGGAAAAGGCGGGCGTCGGCAGCAGCGACGTGCCGCCGCCGGAGCGTGGTAACTCTGCCCAGCATCGTCGAGGCCGCGGCGTGATCGGTCAGCGGCGCGCCGGCGAGGCGAGAGGAGAATCCCGACGACCTCCGGCGACGGCACTCCCCCACTGGCCGATACAACCGGACGAGCAGGGGGCATCAGCACGATCGCCGACAGCGCGGCGATGGCCACCGAGAGGATGCCGCCGAGGGGAAATCCGACCAGAACGTTGAGCCGGGACTTCGCCCGATCCCGCACCGTCCACTTCTCTTCCACCGCCCCGGAGGAGGAGAAGAACACCTCGTACGGAGTCCTCGCCGCACCGAACAACGCGATCGCGTAATACCGATATGCCGCCAGTTTTTCGCTGTCCACCAGGGATGGAGTGAACACCTGGTTCGCGAGCTGCCCCCCAATCCGGGCCGAGAAGGAACACCGCCACCGCGAACATGACCAGGCACAGTCCGACCACCCCGGTGACGTTCTCCATCACCGAGAACTTCACCCGCCAGATCACCAGCCACACCGCCAGGGCGGCTACCGGAATCCACATCTTCGGGTTCACACTGCTCGCCAACTGCAACGCCAGCGCGATACCACCGACCTCGGCGGTCCACGTCGACAGGTTGATCAGAAACGACGCGCTCAGATTCGCCACTGCCATGCGCGGCCCGAGACGTTCGCGAATGATCTCGAAAGTGGCTCGGCCGCTGACCGCAGCGACGCGGCCGGACATCTGCGGAAGACACAGATTCCCAGCACGCCTACCGGCACCACCCAGGCCAGGACAACCCGAAACGCGCGCCCACCACGGCATTGGTGACCAGATCACCGATGTCGAGAAATCCCCCGATCGCGGTGAGGATTCTGAGAGCGACGGCGAAGAGACTTTTCATCCGGCCGCCTCGAGACGGTCTCCGAGATCGAGCAACTCCGTACCTGCACGTCCGAGCTCAGCCGCAACCGCAGTCAGGTCGGTCTGCTCGCCGACTCCGGCAACCATGTCTCATCCCCGGATGATCTGTCCGGTAACCGTGTTCGCCGCCTGCAGGACCTCGGCGCGCAGGGTTCCCTGGCCGGGGGTGTCCACCTCTCGATCCGCGGTTGCCGAGACGGCCTGGTCGACCTCTTCGAGCATGTCCGACAGGGCGGTGTCCGTGGCGGCGGTGGTGTTGTGACCGTCGGCGAAACCTGCAGGCTCAGCTGAGCCGAGACCGCCGCCGAACCGATCTGCTGCGCTGCCCGACCGAAATTGCCTTCCACCCCGCCGCGCATCGAAGCGCACCCTGATGCGAAGACACCCAGGAGCAGCGCTGCAGCGACCACAGAAAGCAGCACACCCCTGCTCCGGCGTCCACCCGTCTCATGCGAGACGCGCCGTGAAGACCACGCTTTCCTCAGCAACCTCACGATAGAGGCCGGTTTCCGTCGCCGGTCGGTTTCGACAGCCGACACTCGCCGCGCTGTCGACCGGCGCCTATCGTTGTTCCCATGGATCCGCCCGTGACGCGGTACATCCAGCGCGACGGCGCCGCACTGGCGTATCAGATCGTGGGTGAGGGGCCACATCCGATCGCGTGGTTCTTCGAAGACATGATGCATCCGGACCTGATGTGGACCGATCCGCACTTCCACTACAACTTCGAACGTTGTGCCCACTTCGCGCGTTCGCTGTTCTTCCAGCGACGCGGATTCGGACTGTCCGATCCCGTCGAGCACGTCCCCACGCTCGAGGAGCAGGCCGACGACGTCGTCGCGGTGCTCGACGACGCCGAGGTCGATCGCGCCACGCTCGTCGGCGCAGCCAGCACCTGCGGGCCCCTTGCCCTGGTAGCCGCTCGGCACCCCGACCGCGTTTCCGGGCTGGTCCTCGCCGAACCCTGGTCCGATACCCTGCTGTCCGACGGTGATCCGCCACCGGGATGGACTGCTGACGAGCGAGACCGGTTCGTCGAGTCGTATCGGGATGCGTACGCATGCTGGGGTCAAGGGAAGCTCACGTCCCTGGCACACCCGACCCTCGATGTCCCACACAATCGACGGATCATGGCGCTGCTCGAACGCTGCTCCGCCACACCGAGAACTGCCCAGAAACATCTCGAGTGGGCTCTCCGCGCGAACTACTCCTTGATTCTGCCGGCAATCCAATGCCCGACGAAGGTGTTGCATCAGCCGGACACTCTGTTCGCTCGAGAGGCCGGCCGCAGGATGGCCGCGCAGATTCCGAACGGCCGCTTCTACGAGCTGCCACCGATCGCCCTCGGCGCAACCCTGGGTGAAGTGCTGATTCCTGTTCTCGACCACGTGGAGGAACTCGTCAGCGGCACGGACCATCCGGTCGAGGCCGATCGGTTCCTGGGCGCGGTTCTGTTCACCGATGTCGTCCGCTCCACCGACCTGCTCGCGGAGGTCGGTGACAACCGGTTCGCGAGGTTGCTGGGCGCGCACGACCGACTCGTGCGTGCGGAGGTCGAGGCCGGCGGAGGCACGCTGGTGGGCATCGCGGGCGATGGGACCCTCAGTGTCTTCGACGGTCCAGTGGCCGCACTGCAGTGCGCGCACCGGATCATCCGATCGACATCGACTCTCGGATTTTCTGTGCGCTCCGGCGTGCATGTCGGGTCGGTGACCCGCGCCGGTCCCGGGTTGACCGGAATGACGGTCCATATCGGAGCGCGGATCGCTGCCTCCTCCGGGCCTGGCGAGGTGCGATGCTCACAGGCGGTGCGCGAGCTTGCGGTCGGCGGAGATTTCGATTTCACCGACCTGGGCAGGCATCGGCTCAAAGGTGTGCCCGGTCAGGTCCAGGTGTTCAGGGCGACGGTCGGGGCCCGTCCTGCACAGCCTGCGCTGCCACCACGCCCGACCGTCTCGGACCGGGCAGTATTGACCATGGCGCGCCGGGCTCCCGGCATGCTTCGTGAGCTCGCCCGCCTCGCAGACCGTCGCAACAAGGCAGTGAGGCGTCCACGATGATCGTCGCCGACTAGGCTCGGCTCCGTGAGCGTGCGTGCAGGAATCATCGTGACCGGGACCGAAGTGCTGACGGGGAGGATCTCCGACCTGAACGGACCGTGGTTGTCCGACCAACTCCTGAAACTCGGCGTCGACGTCGCCCACATCACGATCTGCGGTGACCGGCCCGCCGACCTGACCGCACAGTTACGGTTCCTCACCGAGCAGGGCGTCGATCTCATCGTCACCAGCGGGGGTCTCGGTCCCACCGCCGACGACCTCACCGTCCCCACCGTCGCCGAGTACTGCGATCGCGAACTGCTGCTCGACCCCGAACTCGAAGAACACATCGCAGGTGTCATCCGCCGGTTCCGCCCGGACACCCCCGATCTCGACACCGGACCGACGCGTATCGGGATCCGGAAGCAGGCGCACGTGCCCGCCGGTGCCACCGCCCTGCCGCCCACCGGTACAGCGCCGGGCGTGGTCATCCCCGCGGTCGCCGGCGAACGGCCGGTACCGACCATCGTCATCCTGCCCGGCCCGCCCGGTGAGCTGCAGGCGATGTGGCCGAGCGCGGTCGCCGCCCCCGCGGTCGCCGACGTGTTGGCGCGAGCCGACGACCTGCAGCAGCACACCGTGCGCGCCTACGGATTGCACGAGGCACAACTCGCCGAGACGCTGCGCCGGGCCGAATCAGAGATCGCCGGCCTCGAACGCCTCGAGATCACCACCTGTCTCCGACACGGCGAACTCGACATGGTGACGCGAGTCGCCTCCGGTGACGCGGACATCTACCATCGCCTTCTCGACGTCCTCACCGAACACCATGGACGCGAGATCTTCTCGACCGACGGTTCCACCATCGACGACCAGCTGATCGCCGTCCTCTACGGCCGCACGATCGCGACTGCGGAGTCGTGCACCGGCGGACTCGTCGCCGCGCGGCTCACCGACCGTCCCGGGTCGTCGGCCTATGTCATGGGTGGCGTCGTCTCGTACTCCAACGACGCGAAGTCCGATCTGACCGACGTACCGGCCGAGATGATCGCGGAACACGGGGCGGTGAGCGAGGAGGTCGCCGCAGCCATGGCCGAGGGTGCCCGACGGCGCCTGAAGGTCGACGTCGCGGTCTCCACCACCGGGGTCGCCGGCCCCGACGGGGGAACCGAGGCCAAGCCGGTGGGCACGGTGTGCTTCGGCGTCGCGATCGAGGGACGGCCGACGTACACGGTCACCCGCCGTTTCCCCGGCGACCGCGAACGGGTCCGGACTCTGACCACCACCGCAGCACTGCATCTGGTTGTCGCACAGCTCGGTCGGGATTGAGCCTGCACGCGCGCACCCTCGGCGGTTGTCAGCCCTCGCGTGCCGCCTTCAGCTGAGTCCGAAGAGAATCCACTTCGGCTCGGAGGTCGTTGATCTCGTCGATGTAGGGACGGATCCGGGCGCGGACCGCTTCGTCGGTGTACTGCGGGATCAAGCTCCGAGAGCAGTTCCAGTCGAAGGCCTCGACCTCGATGACGATGCTTCGTTCGCATCGCGCCGAGATTCTCCGCCCGTCGCCGAGATCGCGCAGCCGGTCGAGAAGCTGCGGGTCGTCTTCCGCATCGACCACCCGCGCGGTACCGAAGAGCTTCAACCGTCTCTTCAGCGGAAAGTCCGCGAGGAACAGCGCGACCCTTCCGTTGTCCGCGATGTTCCCGACCGAGACGAATTGTTGATTGCCTCGGTGGTCCGCGAACCCGATCGTCTGCCCACCGAGGTGGTGCAGGAACCCGACGGGTCCGCTGCGGTACTGGACATAGGGCCATCCGCTCGGGGTCACCGTCGCCATATGGAACTGGAAGCTTTCGCGTACGAGAGCGAGTTCCCGGTCGCCCAACGGCTGAGGTCCTCGGTCGGGTTCGTCGAGGTCGGCACCATAGGCAACGATGCTGCCCGCAGCTTCCTGACGCGCGACCGCCTCCGGGCCGAACGCCAGATGGTGATACCTCGAACCCATACCGATCTCCTCGCCGATGTCCGTTATGCCGACAACGAGACAGTGCATCACAATCGACCGTGACCAGAAAGACGCGGGTGTCGACCCTGCAGTTCGCCGACAGCGGCCATCTGGTTTACGATACGGAACGTGTCGTATCTGAATGAGCCGCCTGTGCAACGCGGACGTCCACGCGACGCCGAACTCGAGCGTCGGATCACCACCACCGTTCTCGAACTACTGGCCGAACAAGGCTACGAGGGCGTGACATTCGAGGCGGTCGCTCGACGTTGCCAGGCGTCGAAGGCAACGCTGTATCGACGATGGCCGTCCAAGCGCGACATGGTGCTCGCAGCAGTGAAGGACGCCCCTGCGCATCCCTCGGCAGTCCCACTCCGGCGCGGCGACACACTCCGCGACGACCTGCTGATGCTTGCGCAACGCCTCAGCCTCACCATGTCCGCAACCGACAGCAACGCCGCCTTCATGCTGCTCCACGCGGGACTCGAAGACCCGGAGTTGTGCGACGCCATCGAGGAGACCGTCGGCCCGACAGGCGCACGTCTCCCCCAGGCGGTCCTCGACGATGCCGTTGCACGAGGCGAACTCCCTTCGGACGCTCAATCATTCGCATACGAGGAGGTCGTGGGAACCGTCCTGCTCCTGCGACGAGCGAACGGTCTCACCGTCGACGACACCTACCTCGAAGCCCTCGTCGACACCGTCATCATTCCCGCGCTCACCGCGTCCGCCGGCCGAACGGACCTGCCCGCCGGGATCTTCTCCGGCCACCCCGAAACCTCCACCACGACTACGACTACGGAGACCCCGTGACCCGCTGCACCATCGAGGACTTCACCTACCGCACGATCACCGGGGACGGCGGCGTGAAGCTCAACGTCGCCGTCTGCGGGCAAGGTCCGGCCGTCGTCCTGCTGCACGGTTTCCCGCAGACCCACTACATGTGGCGCCACGTCGCCCACACACTCGCTGACGACCACACCGTGATCGTCCCCGACCTGCGCGGCTACGGCGCCAGCGACCAACCCCCGGCCGACAATCCCGAGTCGTATTCCAAGCGCACCATGGCGAACGACATCGTCGCGGTCGCCCGCGAGATCGGTTTCGACCACGTCGGGCTCGTCGGTCACGACCGCGGTGCGCTCGTCGCCGTCCGTGCGGGACTCGACCACCCCGACGCCGTCGACTACCTCGGCATCCTCGACGTCCTTCCCACGATGGACACCTGGGCCGTACTTCAGGGCGTGAACGCCAAGGTTGCCTGGCACCTCTACCTCATGGCCCAGCCCGCAGGGATGCCCGAGAAGATGATCGCCGCTGTCGCCCCGGAATTTTTCGGCTCGTTCCTCGATGCGTGGGACCCCACCGGAACCACCTTCACGCCCGAGGAGCGCGATCACTACGTCACCAGCTCGATCAACTCTGTCGACTCGATCGTGGCCGACTACCGCGCCACCGCCGGCATCGATCTCGACATGGACCTCGCCGACCGCGAACGCGGGGCTCGGCTCACCATGCCCGTCGCGGTCATCTCCCAGGACTGGGGCTCGCAACTGGGCTTCGACGCCTCGGCCCTCTGGCAGGCGTGGGCACCCGATCTCACCTACCAGGGCACCACCAGCGGCCACTTCATGGCCGAAGAGAACCCCGACGAGATCGCCGGCTTCATCACCGAGCTGGCCGCCCGCATCCCGGCCGACCAGCCCTGACGGACATGCCACCGGAGTCACCGGTCGGGGGTGACCACGATCACCGAAAAGCACGCATCCTTAACATGACGAACAAACGGGACATCGATATCATCGACCTCAGTTATTGTCTGTCGGGGGCACACGAGGAGAATCGCGCATGTCCCGGATCGATCGCAGACGCACACGCACCGTCGGCCTGCTCGCCGCAGGTCTGCTCACCGCAGGTCTGAGCGTCGCGGGTCCGGTCGGTTCCGCGTCCGCTGACCCGGTCCGCAGCTGCCCTGAACGGTACGTCCTCGCCGTCGACGGAACCCGCGGCTTCGAAACCCGCGACTCGATCGACCCGGCATCCCCCTTGGCGAAGATCTCCGCTCGGTTCGAGTCTCCCGGCACCGTGGTCGAACACATCCGCTACCCCGCAGTGGTTGTGCCGTTGCCCGGGGCCGGCTCGCACGACGATTTCGACGGCATCGACGACGACGGCACCATCGCCTACGACAGGTCGAAGCAGATCGGGCATCAGCGACTCCGCCAGACCATCACCGTCCGACACAGCACCTGCCCCGACTCGGACCTGTTGGTGCTCGGCTACTCGCAGGGCGCCTCGATCGCGGGCGATGTTCTCGCCGAGATCGCAGCCGACGGGTCCGTTCCCCCCGAACGGATCTCGGGCGTCCTCTATTCCGACCCCCGCGACGACCGCGGCGTCGAGACCCTGTTCCCGGGTCCCGTCGCTCCCGGCGTGACGCTCGGCGGCGGCCGGAACGACTTCGGTGAGATCCACGTCGAACGAGTCTGTATCGAAGGCGACGCGATCTGCGACGGTCGCACACCCGAGGACGGCAAGGACTGGCTCCGCGAGAACGTGACGGGGTACTTCCAGCTACACACGAAGTACCCCGACTACCAGCCCTGACCGAGTCGGGCCGGAGAGTTCGCCGACCGCGCGGTGTGCATCAGTTCCAGAGTGACGAACTCGGGGGAGGTTGTGTGCGTGTTCTTCGCCGGAACCGCACACAACCTCCCCCCGAGTTTCGACGGCCGCTACTCCTCCTCGACGCCACCAATGGCCCAACGCAAAAGGGAACCCATCCTCAGGTAAGGATGGGTTCCCTCGTCGGCGAGTCCCTAGCGGACTGTCGTTACTGCAGTCTGCGCAGGACTGTTATGCCTGTGCAGCGGTAGGTTCCTCGACGTGCTCCACGGGGCCGGCTTCCGTGATGGGATAGACGGGGTATTCCACACCCGACAGGTACTGGACCGTTCGCACCACCTGGCACGAGTAACCGAACTCGTTGTCGTACCAGACGTAGAGGATGGCGGTGTCGCCATCCACGATCGCTGCATTGGCGTCGATGATGCACGCCGCGCGCGAGCCGATGAAGTCGCTCGACACTGCGTCGGTGGCCGAGGTGTAGTCGAGGTTGCGGCGCAGCGCACCGGTGAGCGACTCCTGGTGCAGGTGCTCGAGCACCTCTTCCTTGGTGGTCTCACGAGTCAGCTGAAGGTGAAGGATCGCGACGGACACATCCGGCGTAGGAACGCGGATCGAGTTGCCGGTGATCTTCGCCTTCAGATCGGGAAGCGCCTTCGCGACCGCAGAAGCGGCGCCGGTCTCGGTGAGCACCAGGTTGAACGGCGCGGAACGTCCGCGACGGTCGGCCTTGTGGTAGTTGTCCAGCAGGTTCTGGTCGTTTGTGAACGAGTGCACCGTCTCGACGTGACCACGCACCACACCGAATTTGTCGTCCATGGTCTTCAGCGGCGGAACGATGGCATTGGTGGTGCAGGACGCGCACGACACGATCGTCTCGTCCGGGTCGAGGTCGCGGTGGTTGACACCGTGCACGATGTTCGGGAGATCACCCTTACCCGGTGCGGTGAGCACCACCTTGGCGATACCGGGGCGGAGATGCTTCGACAGACCGTCGCGGTCGCGCCAGATTCCGGTGTTGTCGACCAGGATGGCCTTGTCGATGCCGTACTCGGTGTAGTCGACGCTTTCCGGATCGTTGCTGTAGATGAACTTGATGACATTGCCGTTGGCGACCAAGGCGTTGTTCTCGGTGTCGACCTTGATCGTGCCGTTGAACTGTCCGTGGACGGAGTCGCGACGCAGCAGAGAGGCACGCTTGGTCAGGTCGTCGTCACCTCCCTTACGGACCACCACAGCACGCAGGTTCAGCCCATTGCCCGAGCCTGCCTTCTCGATGAGCAGACGGGCGACGAGCCGGCCGATTCGCCCGAACCCGTACAGGACCACGTCCTGCGGTTTCGCGGGGCTCGTCTGCGCGCCGCCGACCAGATCCGCGAGGCTCTCAGCGACGAAATCCGGGATGGATCGTCCGGCACCCTGGGCCTGATAATCCGTCACCAGCAGGCCGAGGTCGATCTTCGACGGCTGCAGGTCGAGGTCGGTCAATGCCTGGAGGAACGGGAAGGTTGCCTCGACCGACAGCTCGTCGCCGCGGATCTGACGCGCGAAACGGTGCGTCCGCAGAATACCGATCACCGACTTGTTCACGAGGGAGCGGCTGTGAAGCAAGATCGTGACCGAATGCCGGCGGTGCAGACCGCCGATGATCGGGATCATTGCTTCCGCAATAGCCTCTTGCGAGTTCCACTGTGCCAATTCCGGGGTGCTCACTGCGCTCCTCTGCCTTTCCGGCTCGTCTGACACGTCGCAGGCTGTTGGGTGCAGCCCAGACGAGACGCACGTCACTCGCCGGTCGGTGTCCGGATCGGTGGAACCGTACGCGACCGACGCCGATTACGGCGTGCGTACCGCCAAGCATATGAAAGAGCTCTCACGGTTCGACGCCCGGTAGGCGAATCGTGCCCGCGCGTGCGTGAAGCTGATCGTCCCTCCCCGGATAGGAAGGCGTCGTCGACCCTGGAGCTGTAGATGAACCGGCGAGCTGCGTGTGTCGCCAGTCACAACAATTGTGGCGGCATGCCGGATGGTATCAAGAGTCCATCGGCGGGTATTGCGTCATCAATATTCCGGCGCGCAAATGAATCCGGGTCACATCCTATTTCGAAACCTTCGAACCGCCAACAGATCTACTTGTCATTTCACACAACCGGGGCAGAGCCCAGGACTTACTCCGAGCTGCGAAAATCCGCGGCTTGCGCGTTCCGATGCCAAGACCGTGCTGCACGTGGCAAACCCGTGAGAAATGACGAGGCCGAGGAATACTTGCTTAGCCTCAATACCGTTTACTTAGAATGTCACGGCTGTTATTCTCGAGCGCGTGCCACGTGTGGGATGGGTCAAGCCGAACAGTGACCAACGGTTGTCCGATCACATCTCATTAGGGGTGTTGACC
>NZ_JAIFKB010000034.1:0-19949 GCF_019641445.1 Rhodococcus sp. DMU2021 | reverse complement strand
TACCCCGAAGCATCATTCGTTGATCCATCCGCTCGCGTATGCCCGCAATGTGATTGATGAGCGGAACAGGCGTCAACGCTCCGGCTATCCCCATGCCGACTTGGTGAAGATGGAGGTCTACCGCGGTCAGCCTGTCGAAGAACATGAGCCGAAGCGGTACGCGTATACCCAGCAGGAGCTGTCTCGTTGGACTCGTGACGACCGCATCGATGTAATTTATCGGCCCCTGAAGTACACGATCGACCGCAACTCAGGCGTGATCCGCGGGATCCAGGAGAAGGGCGTCGACGTACTGTGTGCGCTAGCAGTCATACGAGCAGTCATGAACTCGAACATCGACCTGGTGATCCTGGCTACTCACGACAGCGACCTCGACCCTTGTCTGGAGGAAGCTGTGCAGATTGGCGGAACTGGAACCAGAGTTGAGACCACGGGATGGGCCAGCTCGCAGATCCGCACCCGGCAGGCGCCGAATGTTCACGGAAGAAAGCTTTGGCGTACGTTCCTCGACGAGGAGGCGTATAGACGATGCCTTGACCCGGACCGTTAGCCAGTCCAAGTCTGTCGTTTCGGCAAACTACGCTGTAGTCGGCTTGGGGAACCGTCGGGTCCCTGTTCTCCAGAAGGGCACCTTCGGGTGTTATAGCTCGTTTATCAGGATCCCTCCACCACGGGGAAGGCTGTCTTGGCACCGAAAAAGAATTCAGTCGTTCGCTTCTACGTTCAAGCGTCGGACGGGAGGCGCTCAGCCGAGTGGCGGGTATGGACCGGCAAAGATAACAACATCTCGGACGAGTTGTATGCGACGCCGAGGGCCCGAGCGGAGCACTTCAAGTTCAGCTTGCATTCGAACGGATATTCACAATTCGGATTCAGCGCATCGATCCGCGAGAGGCTCCGACCTGGCGACAGGGATGCGATCGCGAAGTGGAAGCGCACCGGTAGCGAGATCGTACCTAATTGGCGTGCATCGCTCGTGCTTCAGTTCCCGGCCTCACAACTCCGCCATCAGGCCGAAGCGCCCTCTAAGAGCGCTGTGGCGGTACATACGGACGCAACTCCAGGCACAACGACCTTCGTGACCCTGGCAGTAGGTGGTCCAGAGGCTCAGTCGAACGGTCTTGATCTTGTCAGTCTCTTGGATCGCAAGAACGGCGGCCACGTGGCGGTGATACAGCAGACCCTGCCGATCGATGTCGAGAAGGCACTCAACATCGAAGCTCGAATGCAACGCCGAATCCCCTTGGTGATTCCGGGGGTGGCCTTGGATCAATCCTTCGATTGGTTCGTCGATGTCATTAATGATGGCACCCGAGTGGTGACAGAGTTTGCGGTAGATCCGGAAAACGAGGACGTGCCGCTGCCGCCGCTGCCCGGATTCACTGGTCAAGTTCGACGATGGAAGTATGGCCCGGCCGAGTTTCGGCATCTTGAGTTGGCATGCGCAGTCTTCGTTTACCGTGCGGACGGCAGTGCTGAGCTGTTCGTCGATCAACACAGTCGATGTGATCACAGCGAACTTGGGCAAGACGCGGGGCGGCTTCTCCGCCAGGTGCAGGAGAGGAATATGGACGAGGAGTGGGGGCACCTCTCGGGCGGCGACCTCTACACACTGATCTCCACCAGACGAGTGCTTGAGGAGGCGGGAATTACTCGCGGTCTCCCGATCAAGAAGGGATAAGTTCTTGCTTCAACCCGGACCGTCCTCGTGCTGGTCCTGATCGATTAACAGGCTCAGGTTCACGGGATACGGAAAATACGGTCTCGCCTAGGAAAAGTGGTGGGACCGTATTCATCTCGTCGCGACTGGCTGCGCCGCCTGGCGGATACCGCTGCGGCCCATCACCACGCCGCGGAAGTCTTTTCTACGTCGGTACGTACCCCTCCGTGTCGTCGGACCACTCCCAAACGTGGCCGTCGTATGAGACCGGCCCGAACTCGTCATCAGGATCGACCGGTTCGGCATCGCCCGAGTCGATCAGATCGATCATCCGCGTAGCGTCGATCACCGCAGGTCTCGCCCCGTTGCCCGAGTCCAGCAGCGTTCCGGTCGCGGCGACCGCTGCCGCGATCGGGGTCGGTCGTGCCGCGATGTCGGCCGCGATCCACTCCCGCGCCCCCTCGAGCAGCGTGACCTGCACGGTCGGCGGTTCACAGCGCCCGTCGATACAGTCGCCGAACTCGTCGGAGTTGGCCGCCAGCCGTTGCAGAAGCGGGGTAAGTCCCGGGGAGTGGTGGGAATCGGCTGAGCGCATCCGGCCAGGTCCGCGGCGTGTCGCTCCCTCGCCGAGGGTGGGCCATCGCGTAGTGATCAACGAGTTACCTCTCACAGTGACTCACAGAAAGCAGCTACGCGATGACCCACGATCATTCTGCACTGCTCACCCAGCTCCACGCGCTCAAGGGCGCCGACAGCGCCAGCGTGTTCGCCGAACTGATCCGTACCGGCCTGCAGGCTCTGATCGAAGCCGAGGCCACCGACAAGCTCGGCGCCGGCCGCTACGAACGCACCGACACCCGGATAACGCACCGCAACGGACATCGAACGAAGACCGTGGCCACCACCAGCGGCGATGTCGAGGTCAAGATCCCCAAACTGCGGTCAGGATCGTTCTTCCCCTCCTTGCTGGAGCGACGCCGCCGCATCGACAAGGCCCTGTACGCAGTGGTCATGGAAGCCTACGTGCACGGCGTGTCGACCCGCAGCGTCGACGACCTGGTCGGCGCGTTGGGTGTCGGATCCGGGATCTCGAAGTCGGAGGTGTCGCGGATCTGCGCTGGTCTGGACACCGAGATCGCCCGGTTCCGCGAGCGCACGCTGACGCACACGAGCTTTCCGTACGTGTTTCTCGACGCCACCTTCTGCAAGGTCCGGGTCGGTGCGCACGTGGTGTCCCAGGCGTTGGTGGTGGCCACCGGAGTCTCGATCGACGGCACCCGCGAGGTACTCGGAACCGCCGTCGGGGACAGCGAATCCTACGAGTTCTGGCGCGAGTTCCTCACCAGCCTCAAGGCCCGTGGTCTGTCGGGGGTGCATCTGGTGATCTCCGATGCACACAGTGGCCTCAAAGCTGCTGTGATGCAGCAGTTCGCGGGTTCTTCGTGGCAGCGGTGCCGGGTGCATTTCATGCGCAACATTCGGGCGGCGGTGGCGGCCAAGCATGTGCCGCCGGTGATGGCGGCGGTCAAGACGATCTTCGCGCACACCGACCCGGACGCCGTCGCGGAGCAGTGGGATCAGGTCACCGACACCTTCTCCGGGTCGTTTCCGAAGGTCGCGGCGTTGATGGAAGCCGCCAAACACGATGTGCTGGCGTTCACCGCGTTCCCCAAGGCTCATTGGCAAAAGGTGTGGTCCAACAATCCCATTGAGCGGTTGAACAAGGAAATCAAGCGTCGAGCCGACGTCGTGGAGATTTTTCCGAACCCGGCGGCATTCCTCCGGTTGGCGACCGCGGTGGTCATCGAGCAGCACGACGAGTGGCAGGTCACCCGCCGGTATGTCTCGGATGTGAGCATGGACGAGCTCCGGGCGGTGATCGCCGCCAAACAGCACGCTACCGAACCGGCGTTGTCGTTGACCGGCTCGAGCGAAACAGCATAGTATCCAGCACGACTCGTTGATCACTACGTCTACTGCAGAGCCGATCCGAAGTCCACCACTCCCCGGGACTTACCCACGGTGCGCGTGATCGAAAAGCCACGCAGGCCGATACTGGCACACGGGGACGAATGAGAAACGAAAGCCACGGGCATGGACTGGACACGGCGTTGGGCACTCGAGGACGTCGAGACATTAGTTGTGATTTTGGCGTCGATCGTCGCCGAGGTACTCGATGATGTCCCCGCCGGCGTTGAGGTGCGGCATGTCACGCTGGCCGAGGACCTGCGGTGCCGCTACGAGCGCACCTGCCGGATGTTGGCTTCGGCCGTGAACGAAGCCCGCGAGATGGGCGTAGAGATTCCTCCCACGGCCGAATACGACCCGGGGCGGTCTTTTCGTGCCCTCCGGCCCCGCGAGTCGGCATTGAACTGACCTGGCATCCGGTAATGGAGACCGAGACGGGCAGTGCGTGGCAGACACCACCCACGCTGCCGCGCTGGTACGCCTCGATCGTGGACGGGTTGCTTCCGGATCTGGTGGTGGTGGCCTGCACCGCCGTATCGACGAGAGGATCGGGAGTACATGACTCATCCGACCGACTCGGAGCCGGCCCGGGAGCGGGAACGACCCGTCGTCGACAATCTCGATCGGTTCGCGGCGATGGTCGGCGAGGACGATCAGCTCGTCCCGCGGTACTTCGAGGGATCCGACATCGACGCCGAAACGGACCGAGCCCAGACTACGAAGCCGACATACTGCTGCCGGGATTGTCGGTGACCACCATCTCCCCCGCACCATGGTGGCCGCGGCGGGCGGCGGATGGGATCGTGCGCCGGATCCGCAGGTACGCCGAACTCGGGCGAAGAGCACAGACGTTTCGCCTGGCTGCTGCACGGCACGGTGGCCGATGTCGGACCGGACCACGAACCCCTCGTCGTCGATGTGCGACCGGTAGCCCGATTGAGCACCGATGTACTCGAGCAAGCGCACCGTTGTCTCGCGATCGGTTCCGTGTGGGGCGAGATTCGATGCAGTGCTCGTGACAGTCGAGCTGTGCGCGCGCCGCCCAGGTTGTACCCCTTTCGAGGACGAGCCCAGCCGTCGACTTGCTGCACTCGTGCACCTCCTGCCGTGACGGCACGGCGATCGCTCCGGGTTGTAGAGCGGCGTACCCGCCACGTCGTCAGCGGACAACGCCGATGGAAGCGTTTTCCCGATACCGCGGTGTTCTCCTTGGCGATTTTGATAGACAAGAAAGGCATCCGGGGCGTAGGCGTCTGGGGAAGAGACCGCTCCGTCCCGGATGCACCTTCTTGCTCAGGGCTCACGGATTGCCGGCGCCCCGCTGCGGTGCCGGCCGAGTTGCTGCCGGTCCGCTCCATCGACGTCGAGCCTCGAGCTGTAGGCATCCCTGCCGGTAGCCATGTGGCAACCGGACGGTGGACGATTGTCCGAGTCGCGCGTTCCGGTCGGTATGGAGTAGAAAGTCATCTACACCGAATGTGACCCAAATCATGTTTAGTGTGACGTGAAGGCACATTTGCGCAGGAAGGAGACCCGCGATCGAGAGGGATACGACGGACGCGCCGGTGGTGTCGGTGCACCCTTGCCGGGCCCTCGCTCGGTGACCGTGCCGACCCTCTCGCGATGCCACAGGCACCACACCACCCCACTCCGGAAGGACAGGCCATGATGAACCTCAACGTCGCTCTGCTGCTGCTCATCCTCATGGGGGGACTCGGCGCGGTCGCCGTCGTGCAGGCCGCGCTGACTCACCCGACCGACCGCCGCGGCCGCCGCATCGGGTTCCACCGTCATAGCTGAACACCACCAGTGGCCTATCCCGTCGGCATCCCCAACGACAGCAACACACCCCGGAGCAGGTTCGGTGGCCACGTGCCGGCGGTGCTGCGAGCGCAGTACCGCATCGAGGCCGCCGACGGGCTCGCGCCCCGGCGGTAGGCCCCGCACCGAGCGCGCACGCCTGCGGGTGGGTGGCTGCACGTGACGGCAGGCACCAGAGCAGAAGGGGGCCGGTCCGTCCCATCCCGACACGGTTGATTCGCAGGGGGAATCAACGCCGACGGAGGTGGACAGGACCGGCCCCGGGCGATCGCCGACTCGGTCGGATGCCGGCGTACGACTCCTTTCGGAAGGGTCACCGACGGACAGTCCGCCCCGCACCACCTCCTCCCCTACCGTTGCCCGCGGAGAGGAAGATGGTGGCTCGGCGTTCCTGCCCTCCCGGAGCGTGCCCCCGAAGTACGGTCCGGTGGGGACACTCCGCTTCGCCCCGTTACCTTTTTCGTAGTCCCGCACCGCGGGGCGACGGTCACCAAGTAGCGACCGGGCTGAGGATTACGTCAAGTTCGTGAGAATCACGCACTGTCAGGATGTCGAGAAGGGACAGTGATGGCACCGTCCGTGCTGCGGATGGACGGTCCGGTGGGCGCGTCCTCACCGCAAGGGCCCAGCTCGTGGTGGTTACCGTGCGGGTCATCCCCGATGCCGGCTGCAATCCGGGCATGAAATCCTCATGTGATGACCGACAAGGACGCGGGGGCCGAGTCCCCGCTGATCCCCGAGCCGACCCGGGCGGATCCGGCCACGGTGTTCTCCGCGCTGGCCGAGATCTTGTACAGCGGCTCCGACGCGAGCGAGGTGTACGCGGCGATCTGCGTCGCCGCTACCCTGCTGGTACCGGGTTGCGACCACGCCAGCGTGATGCTGCAGCAGCGCGAACAGTACGTCACCGTCGCCGCCACCGATGACATCGCCGCCCGCATCGACGCATTGGAGCGACGGCTCGGACAGGGCCCGTGCGTCGATGCGATCACCGAGAACATCCCGCAGATCGACCCGGATCTGCGCACCGCCTCCCACTGGCCCGAACTCGCCCGCGCGGTGGTCGAGACCACCCCGGTACGCGCAGTGATGGGTTTCCGGTTGGTCATCGACCAGCACAAGGTCGGTGCCTTGAACCTGTTCTCCACCACTCCGGGCGCGTTCACCACCGAGGCCGCCGCCCAGGCCGGTGTGCTCGCTGCCTTCGCGTCGGTGACCGCCACCGCGGTCAGCCGCGATCAGGACATCGCGTCTCTGCGAGCCGGGCTGCTCAGCAACCGCGAGATCGGCACCGCCGTCGGGCTGCTGATGGGACTGGAGAAGATGACCGCCGACGAGGCCTTCGACGCACTGCGCCGCACCTCCCAGCAGATGAACCTCAAAGTCGCCGACCTGGCCCGCACCCTGCTCGAGTGGCACGGCCGCGCCCAGAATCCCTGACGGTTCCGCGAAAGCGACTCGGCCGGCGGTCCGCCGAGTATCGCCCCGGCTCCGCCCGAACAGATTTTCTGGCATCGGCGCTCTCGCGGTCCGCAGCACCGCCGACAGCGGTGCGAAAAGCCCGGGTGTGCACCACCGAGCTTCCCGCCGGCCCACGCACACGGGGGAGGAATGCGCGGACCGAGCGGCCCCGTCACTCGAGGAGGGAGAACAAGCGGGGACTGCCGACAAACACATATGGACTTCGCCTCTCACGTTACATCCAGGCACGCATGATCCGCGGTCGTCGCGGAGGCAAGGGCCGATCCGCGGGGACGGTGCCACGGTGGCGCAGTCGTGGACATCGACACCCCGGGGAAGGGCCGCGGATCCGGGGAGCTCAAGGCCCGGCAGCGGTCACCTTGCAACGTCGTCGCTCGGTCACCGTCTGTGCGGGTGCAGCAGCATCATGACCTCACCGCGAGGTTCAGGGCTGTTGCCGAACACAGAGAACCATCCTGCGACCGACCCGGAGAATCGGTCCTGCCCTCGCAGCGGTCCTGTACTGGTAAAGGTCCTCGCGTCCTCGTCGACTGTCCCCTCTCGTCGAATCGAGCGATGACACAATCAGGCATCGACCTCGGGGGTATCGAGGAAGGGCGTGGTGGCGGTGGCACGCGGGGTGATCAGGTGGTTCAACGGTGACAAAGGCTTCGGCTTCATCGCTCCCGACGACGGCGGCGCCGATCTGTTCGTCGAGCACACCGACATCGAATGCAGTAACGTCCCCGTCTTCCAGGACGCCAAGCAGTGGAATTCGACGTGGGTGTGGGTCCCAAGGGGCGCCACGCCCGCCGGGTACGTCGGCTGTGAGTGACGCCCGAAGCACCGCGCTGCTCGATCCCGACGGCACCGTCCCGCGTCAGCCTTGTGAGCACCCTCGTGGCCGCGACGCTGCTCCACACCTGCCGTTGCCGGTGCGATGCCTGCGCCTCCAGGGGTCGTCAGAACAGAGCCTGCGCCGCGTCCAGGGCGGTTCGGTGCGTCTACGGCGGAACCGCACCGCACCTGGACGAAAGGCCGAAGAAATCCGTTCCCGAGTTGATCGTGCACAGTGTGAATAGACTGAATGAGAAACGAATGATCTTCTCGCGGGTTGTCTTCACCAGCGAGAAGCGCCGACGGGGTACGGCACATCCGGCGCAGGGGGCCGGAGACGCCGATCCGCCCCGTCGGCAGTGCCCGGAAGCGCATATTCCGCCCGGCGGCACGTGCGGGGGCGTAGGCTCGAGGTATCGGTGATCGCCTGTCCCCCCCTGCACAGACGATCACCGCCGCCGGGGGGCTTCGAGATCGGGCCACCTCGACGATGCCGGACCCCGTCGCCCATCCCCTGCTGGCGGCGGGGTCCGGGCGTTGTTCGCTCGACGAGTCTACGAGGGTTCCCTCGCATCACCGGCCGAGACCGCAATCGCCGAACTCGACGTCATCCCGGAGTGCACCGACGAACCCATCGAACTCGTCCCGGTCGAGGTCTCCGACGCGGACGGCACGGTGTTCGTCTCCCACCCGCATCACCATGAACGTCTCACCCAAGCCCCGCCGGTAACGAGCGATCAGGACGCCCGGGAACTGGATTTTCCGATCCACAGGATTCGGCTATTTCTCGGGGGTGGTCATCGCTTCTTCGAAGATCCTGGACGGCCAGTGGCAACGCTCGTCTACCGCTGGACAACCTCGCGTGGTACCCACGGCATGATGAGTCCGGCGAACAGTCGAGGAGCAACGGACGTCAGCCGGTGTGCGCTGGGGCCGCTGCGGTGGCGGACCATCGTCCCGCACGGCGCTCGACGACGATCGGATGTCCGAACGCGCGGGTGATCGTTTCCGAGGTCACGGTGTCTTCGACCGGTCCGCGGGCCACGACGGTGCCGTGGGCGAGGACGAGCGCATGGGTCGTCGAGACAGGAAGCTCTTCGAGGTGGTGGGTGACCAGCACCGAGGACAGCTCGGGTCGTAGTTGCCGTAGTTCGGCGAGCACGCCGAGAAGGATCTCGCGGGCCGCGAGATCGAGACCGGTGCTCGGTTCGTCGAGCAGCAGCAGATCCGGGTCGGTGACCAAGGCCCGCGCGATCAATGCCCGGCCCCGTTCTCCCTGTGACAGCACCGACCAGGGGCTGTCGGTGATCGCCCGCAGGCCGAGGATCGCGATCAGGTCCTCGGCCTTCTGGTGTTCGAGGACCGTAGGTTCGGCGCGGCGCGGCAGGGCGGTCGCCGCATACAGTCCGGTCAGCACTGCTTCCCGTACCGGGATGTAGGGGTCGATCCGGGTACGGGGGTCGACGTGACCGATGTGGGTGCGCAGCTCACGCATGTCGACGCGGCCGAGTCGGTGGCCGAGGACGTGCACCGTGCCGGTGGTCGGATGTGATTGTGCTCCGCACAGGGCGAGCAGCGTGGATTTGCCGGCGCCGTTGGGGCCCAGCACCGCCCAGTGCTGACCGGCGCGGATGTCGAGATCGACGTGGGCGACGAGTGCTCGGCCCTGGCGTACAACGCTGACGTCCTGAAGTCGCAGGACATAGGATTGGTCGTCGGCAGGCATGCGCTCCTCATTCACCGTTCCGCACTGTTGAAACACTCCAGAAGGCGGATAGCTTCGCGATTCTGTCAAAGTACCCGTTCAGTGAGAGCGAGAGCTTTTGGGTGTGTCGCCGACTGGTTCACCAGGGTTCGGGAACCCCGTACTCAGATTCTGATATGGCGGATACCGACTGAGGCTCGCCGGAGCTGATAGCGGACGGGGGACAAGCGGCCGTGTGTCGGGTGTAGGTTCGTGCGCGCCACAATGTGCTCCACAACGTCGTCGACGGTGCGATTATCCGTATCGACGTGTTCGGTGAATCGTTCTGTGGCGAGTGCGCTCACGCAACGGTCGATCTGGTGCATAGCCCAGGTTTCATCTCTTCCCGCGATGCGGCCCAGCCAGTAACCGGTGCGGGTCTGTAGCCGACGCCGGAGGGTGCCGGGTGACGCGACGAGGCAGAAGTGCCTGACGTCAATGCCCTCGGCGGACAGACCGGCCATGATCTCGTCGAAGTAGTCCGGGTTGACCAGTGTCATGGGCACGATCACCGGACCGTCGTGGGCAGCCACCGCGTCGGCCAGGGTCGCGACTACCGCTGCTCGCCACTGGGGTCGGTCCTGAAAGTCGCGTCGCGCGGAGGCCGGAAGCATTTTGTGGATCGCGAAGCCGATGAGTTCAGGATCGGCGACGTGAGAGCGAGGTACCCGTCGATGCAACTCGAATGCAGTCTGTGTCTTTCCCGCACCGAACGCACCGTTGATCCATACGAGCATTGCACCGAGCCTAGCGGGACGGCCGGTGCGTGTCGGTCCTGTTCTCCACGTGGCGAACAGTCGTGACTCAGGTGTCCTGCTTGGCGATCCCTAACCAGCACGGTTTTCGTGTGCCGGCTCAGGACTACCGTGCTTCCTCCTTGCGCCCGAGATCAGCTCATCTTCTTGGTCAGTGTTCGTCGCACGTGGAGGAGATGGGTACGCATGTGCTCGGCGGCAGCGTCGGGGTCACGATCTTTGATGGCCTCGAGGATCGCGGTGTGTTCGGCACAGTAGGCGTCGCGCGTGATGGTGCTGAAGGTGCGTTCCTTGAGGTTGCCCCAGATCGGTTGTTCTCGGCAGAGGATGAGATAGCGGCTGACGCCGATGAGGACTTCGTTGTGAGTCGCGGCAGCGAGGCCGTGATGAAAGCGGATGTCCCACTGTTCGAACTCCGCGGACGATGTCGCGTGTTGGCCGTGGCGGAGGATCTGTTCCAGTTCGGCGAGATCGGGGCCGGAGGCGGTAAGCACGACAGCCGACATGAGTGTCGGTTCGATCGTCAGTCGCGCCGCCATGATGTCGGCCGGGCTGGGGCTGCTCACGTCGAGGTTGGGATGTTGAGGCTGCGCGAGGAACGTCCCGCGGCCGACGTGCCGGGTTACCAGGCCGGTGTCGACGAGATGACGCATGGCTTCGCGGATCGCACCTCGACCGAGCCCTGTCGTGGCGGCAAGTTCGCGTTCGGTGGGGAGCCGATCGCCGGGGCGGTAAGCGCCGTCGTGGAGGAGCTGTTCGATATGGCGCAGTGCTTGCGCTGCTGTACCGACCGGGGTCATCGTCACCTCTCAAACCAATCCGAACCAAAAATACTCCAAGTTTTGCGAAAAAGCCTGCAAGAACATGTGTTGTGGGTCACATGACGTCCCGTTAACGTGGAATTTGCCACCGATTGCACCGATTGGTCGACATTGGTTCTACAGGAGGACTCCGTGCGTTTTTCCCGAATTCAGACTCCCGATGGCGCTCGCGTCTGTGTGATCGGTGACGACGGCACCCCCCGGCCGCTCACCTTCACTGATACCGGCGCGCCGGTGGAGTCGTTGCAGCAGATCATCGCCGGAGGTCGCGACGCGCTCTCACGCCTTGAAGCCGAGGACACTGCTACGGCCGGTGCGCTGCTGGCCCCGCTGACCCCGCACCGCAATATCTTCTGTGTCGGCCGCAACTACTCCGAGCACGCCGCCGAGTTCGCTCGCAGCGGTTTCGACGCCACCGACAACAACACCAACCCGATTCCCGAGTTCCCGGTGGTGTTCACCAAGCCGGCTGCCTCCGTGATCGCTTCCGGTGATCAGGTCGATCCGCACACCGACATCACCTCCACCCTCGACTACGAGGGTGAGATCGGTGTCATCATCGGCAAGCGCGCCTCGAAGGTGTCCAAGGCCGAGGCGATGGACTACGTCTGGGGCTACACGCTGATCAACGATGTCACCGCCCGTGACCTGCAGCATTCCCACAAGCAGTGGTTCATCGGCAAGTCACTCGACACCTTCTGCCCGATGGGACCGTGGGCGGTGTCCGCCGACGACATCGACATCACCGACCTCCAGTTGCAGACCCGCATCAACGGCGAACTGCGTCAGGACGCGAACACCGCCCAGCTCATCTTCGATGTGCCCACCATCATCGAAACCCTCTCTGCAGGAATCACCCTCGAACCCGGCGATGTGATCGCCACCGGAACCCCGGTCGGTGTGGGCATCGGCTTCGACCCGCCGAAGTACCTCGTCCCCGGCGACGAGATGGTCGTCTCCGCCCCGGGCCTGGGGGAACTGCGCAATGTCATCGGCGGCGCCGCGGCCCCCGAGCCGCTCACCCGCATCGGCTCACGCCGCCTGTTCATCGAGAAGACCGGGAACGGCCCGGCTGTCGTGCTCATCCATGGTCTGGGCGGTGCCAGCACGGTTTACGAACCGCAGGTACAGGCGCTGGCCGAGCAGCACACCGTGCTGCGTTACGACCTGTCCGGACACGGCCGGTCCCCGGTAGTCGGAGCGAACAGCATCGAGAACTGGGTCGACGAGCTCGCCGCGCTGCTCGATGCCGAAGGACTCGACCAGGTCGATCTCGTAGCGCACTCGATGGGCACCCTGATCGCCACCACATTCGCAGCCACCCACCCGGGCCGGGTCTCGCGTCTGGCGCTGCTGGGGCCGGTGCGCTCCCAGAACGAGCAGGCCCAGGCCGCAACCCGAGCACGCGCCCGCACCGTGCGCGAGGGCGGTATGCCGGCAGTGGCCGACACCATCGTCGCCGCTGCACTGTCCACGGAGACCAAGACCACTCGCCCGCTTGCGGTCACGGCGGTACGCGAGCTACTGCTCGGACAGGACCCGGACGGCTACGCCAACGCCTGCGAAGCCCTCGCCGCGGCCACCGAACCGAAGTTCACCGACATTGCCGTCCCTACTCTGCTGATCACCGGGGACGAGGACAAGGTCAGTCCCGTCGCAGTCAACGAGCAGCTGGCCGAGTCGATCACCGACTCGCGCCTCGAGATCCTCGACGGGGTCGGCCACTGGCACACCCTCGAGGACCCGAGCCGCGTCACCGCACTGCTCACCGAGTTCCTCAACCGCTGACCAGCACATACCCACAGCCAACCGACCGGCGCACGCCGGGGCGGGAGCCAACTCTGCCCTCCTGCGGATCGGCCCCGCCCCGGGCGCCACCCCCTCTTCCACGCCTTCCCGAAAGGAGGTGGACGCGATGTCCGCCACCGTGTTCACCAACGTCCGGATCTTCGACGCCACCGGCACCGACCCCTACACCGGTGACGTTCGCATCGTCGACGGCCGCATCGCCGAAATCACCGCCCACCCCGATTCGGTCGACCGCACCGGCGCCCGCGTCATCGACGGTGCCGGCAAATTCCTCATGCCGGCACTGTGCGACGCCCACACCCACTTCTCCTGGACCAACTCCGCCGACCTGCCGGGCCTGGGCACCATGGGCGTGGAAGAACACACCCTGCTCTCCGCCCGCTCCGCCCTGACCTACATCGACCACGGCTACACCATGTGCGTCGGCGCCGCCGCCGCCAAGCCCCGCCTGGATGTCGTCATCCGCAACGCCATCAACTCCGGACAGATCCCCGGCCCCCGCTATCTGGCGAACTGCCAGGAAATCGCCGTGACCGGCGGAGCGTTGGTCAACGGCATCACCGCCTTCGCCGACGGACCCGAAGAGATGCGCAAAGCCGTGCGCCACAACGTCGAACTCGGCGCTGATCTGGTCAAGCTGTCCATGTCGGGAGAGGACATCACCGGAAACCAGCACGCCAAGGACAACTACTTCTCCGACGAGGAAACCGCCGCCGCCGTCACCGAGGCCCACCGCCGCGGCCTGCGAGTGTGTAGCCACGCCCGCTCCGGCGAAAGCGTGAAGATGTCCCTGCGCAACGGCGTCGACATCATCTACCACGCCTCCTTCACCGACGAAGAAGGCCTGGACATGATGGAAGAGCAGAAAGACCGCATCTTCGTCGCACCCGGCATCAACTGGCTCGTCGCCACCCTCGAAGACGCCGCCGAATTCGGATACCCCCCGGAGGCAGCCGAAGCAGCCGGCTACCGTCACGAACTCGAATGCGCCATCGAAGGACTCAAGAAGATGAAGGCCCGCGGAATCCGCGTTCTTCCCGGCGGCGACTACGGATTCGCGTGGACCCCGCATGGCACCTACGCCCGCGACCTCGCCCACTTCGTGAATCTGCTCGACTTCAGCCCCAAGGACGCCTTGCTGTCGGCGACCAAACTCGGCGGTGAAATCATGCGAATGGGAGATGAACTCGGCCAGATCCGCCCCGGTTACTACGCCGACCTGATCCTCATCGACGGAGATCCCTTGGCTGACATCACGGTCCTGCAGAACAAGGACCGCATCGTCGCCATCATGAAGGAAGGTGTCTTCCACAAGGATCCCGGTACCGGAGTCGAACGCGGCATCCGCGAGGTCGACGAAATCCACCACGGCAGCCCCGTCCCTGCCTGAGGTCACCGCATGCTTCCCCGGTCCGTCGAGTGTGGGCCGGGGAACAGCGGTGCAGACGACGGACTCCGACAGCGCGTCACAGTGCTCCACTGTGGCCGTGGACAGCGGCCATGCACCTCTCCCGTGAAGGACCTCTATGTGCAATCTCATTCACCAGGCCCACCAACACTCATTGTCGCGGCGCGGCTTGCTGGCCGGCATGATGGCCGTGGGTGCCGCGACCGCTCTCACCGGGTGTTCATCCGCTGCATCCTCCGGGCCTGCGCAGACCCCTTCAGCCACCTTCGATTACGTCCGACAGGCGCGCTCATATCGCACACGGGCCGTGCTGCTCGGGACCGCCGGCGGGCCGATGACCTGGCTCCCCGCGCACAACGGCACCGATCAACCCCGTCACGGTATTGCCACCGCGGTCGTTGTCGGTGATGCGTTCTACCTGGTGGATTGCGGGATGGGCGTTGCCATCAACTCCGCAAAGCACAACTCGGCCGAGACGGCGATTTTCACGGCTACGAGGGACTCCGCGGGATCTTTCTCACCCACTTGCACTCGGACCACACCATGGACTACTTCAACATCGTGTTGTCCGGGTGGTACCACGGTCTGCCCGGACCTGAACCGATCGGCGTCTACGGCCCAGGAGACCGCGGGGCGCTTCCGGCTGTCACCGGCCCCGAGGACGTTGCGGTAGTCAATCCCGACAATCCCACTCCCGGCACCGTCGACATGACCGCCTATCTCACCCAGGCCTACGCCACCGACATCAACGACCGCCTCCGCGATTCCGGCAAGCCGTCCCTCGAGCACATGATCCGTGCGCGCGACATCGACATCCCCGCTGCGGTCGCAGCCCGTCCCAACGACAATCAGTTTCCCGAGATGGACCCCTTCGTCGTCATGGAAGACGACCGCGTCAAGGTCAGCGCCACCCTGGTCGATCACGGCGCTGTCTACCCGGCCTTCGCGTTCCGATTCGACACCGACGACGGATCCATCACCTTCTCCGGTGACACCGCACCCAGCCCGAACCTGGTCCGTCTCGCACGCGACACCGACATCCTCGTCCATGAAGTCATCGACGCCGACTGGGTGAGAGCACTGTACGGCGAACCGCCCTACAGTCCCGATGAGGAAGGATTCATCGAACACCTGCTCCACTCACACACCACCATCGAACAGGTCGGCCCCGTCGCCGAACAAGCCGGCGCGAAGACACTCGTCCTGTCGCACCTGGCCCCGGGAAACAACCCCAGCGAGCGATGGCAGGCGGCCTCCGCCGGATACTCCGGAGAACTCATCATCGGCGAAGACCTGATGGAAATCGGCATCGGAGCCCGCACCAACTGACCACCGGCTTCATGCGGTGTACCCGCCGGGCCCACGCCCGAGTGATCTTGCCCGGATTCCTCCCTGGCTCCTCCGGTGTCGCAGGAGGACCACCACCACAGCTATCCGGACAGAACCTCGCCTTATCCAGTCACTCGCCCCGAACCCGTACCCCTATACGACTTCGAAAGGTCACACGATGACCGTCGACGACGAGATGGTCGACCTGGCCCTGCGCTGGCGGCAGTGGAACGGCGCACCCGAAGGAGAGATCTTCGTTCACTTCGGTGTCCACGCCGACGAATACTATCGACGCCTGTCCCACGCCATCGAACACGATCCCCGACTGACCACGGATCTGCGCTCGGACTTGCGGCGCCTGTGCCGACTGCGTCTCGCACCACCGCCACGCCCACACCGCACGTCCACCGCACCTCACCCCACCTCGCACCATGAGTGAGTACATCGGTACCCAGTACACGTGGCGCTTCCACGCACGCTGCACCGACTTCGACGTCGATACCTTCTTCGGTCCCCCACGGAAAGCCACGGGGTCCGGATCAGACGCGAGCGCATGGCCCGACGAATCTGCTCGCGCTGTCCCGTCCTCGAGTCCTGCCGACGTTTTGCGGTGGAAACCGGTCAACCGCACGGTATCTGGGGTGGGCTGACGGAATCCGAGCGTCGCAATCTCGGACGAGATCGACAGAGCGCATGAGTGCAGCGCTCCTGTTCGTCGTCACCATCGCGGTCATGACCGGTGCCGCTTTGCAACGGCTCAGCGGTACCGGACTCGCGCTCGTCACCGCGCCGATTCTGTCCGTTCTGCTCGGTCCCGTCTCCGGTGTCCTGACCGTCAACCTGTGCAGCGTCATCTCTGCGGCCATGCTTCTGCCGGTGGTACGCGCAGAGATCGCGTGGTCGAAATATCGCCTGCTCGCCCCCGCCGCACTCGTTGGCGCCGTACCCGGAGCCTGGCTGGCCGTTTCGCTCCCGACCCGGATGAACGCCACCGCGGGGGTGGCCACACCCGCTCTGATGGTCTACGCCCTGGCCAGCCGGTGGCCGCATCGCAGCTTCGCCGCGACCCTGCAACCGTTCTTCCTCACCGTCGCCACCGGATCCCTGCTCCTCAAGCTCCCCACGGCCGATTTCAGCGCTCTCTCGTGGTCGGTCCTCGCTGCCGCGGTGTTCGCACTCCCCACCGGCATCGCTGTCGCCGGCTTCCTGCGTCACAAAGTCGATGCCGACCGTGCCCGCCGATTGGCCATCATCTTGGCCTACCTCGGAGCACTCGCTGCCATTGTCCGCGCGGTCCTCATCGGTTGATCACTTGCGCCATGCTCCCGGCGAGACACCGTGTACCTGGCGGAAGCGACGATTGAAGTACGCCGGATCCCGAAATCCCACCCGTCGAGCAATCGCTTCTACCGGAAGGTCGGTGTGGGACAACAGCAATCGCGCCTCTACCATCCGACGTTCGGTGATCCACTCGCCGATCGTCCGACCCGTCCGCTCCCGCACCACTGTGGTCAGATGACCGGGCGACATCCCCACCGCCTCGGCTACATCCCGGGCGGACAACTCCTGCGCGAAATGCTTTTCGATCACACCGAACGCATCCGCCAGCACCGGCTCCTGCCGATGCCGTAGCTCCCCCTCGACATCACCGGCCAGTCGCGCAACCTCGAGCAACACCAGCAGCAGATAGGCCCGCACCGCCAAATCACTGCCTGCGCGAAGGCCACGAAACTCCGCTTCGAGGCCCTGCAGCAAACTCTCCCACCGTGGCCGGTCGGCTTCTTCGACATGGAACAGGCCGGCCTCCGTGCTCGACTCCGCCGCCAGAAACGGGCTGAGCAGCGGGTTCGACCGCCACAACTGCAACGATTGGCCGAGCCCGGTCATCCCTTCGAGCACCGTCGGAGAAAACTCCACGGCCCACCCGGTGGCAGCGTCCACCATCGACAAATCGTGCACCACGCCCGGAGGGAGAAGCACGACATCGCCGGGTGCCACAGGCAGCATCCGGTTCATCACCATGTGTGGGCCCGAACCGGACCGGAAGTACAACAACTCGAGATCGTTGTGGCCGTGCGGACCCGTCTGTACCCGCGGATTCGCCGCCTCCACCGACTGCACGTCGATCGCCGCCGACCGGGAACTGTGACCTTGGGCCTCGAACATCAACACTCGAGAGTCCTGCATACTCTCTACCCCTCAATATGGTGGCCGATCGCGCATTGTACCGGGGACAGCCACCCAAGATTAGTTCAGCCGTCTACCCGCTTCGAGTAAACCGGGTTCAAGACAGACTGATCGAGTACGCGGAGTCCCCGACGATCGGATCTACACCGACAAGGGCTACACCGGGCGCAACCGACATCGGCCCGGTCTGCGCGAAGCTCTCGCCATCTGCCGGGAAGGCGACATTTTGGTCATCGCCAAAGTCGATCGCCTCGGCCGCATCGCATGAGGTGGACTTCCAGCAAAACCTTCAGGTCAAACGCAAGCCAACATTGCTCCATTTGCTTCGCTCAGCTTTCCAGTGGAACCCGTATCGAGTGCGCTCACTCTCTGTGCGGTCTTCTGCGTGTCTTGCTCAGGAACGGTCCCGTGAGATGCCTGTGCTGTTTGAAGATCCTCAAACAGCACACCTTGAAACGGTCCGGCACCCGATCGTGTCCTGCGGAAGGTGCCGTCCGAGCGTACTGTTTAACCGTCCTGCATGTCGGTCTCGTATAGCTGACCCACACAGCACGATCGTCATCTCATGGACGGAATCCTGATCGGCTATGCCCGATGCAGCACCGCGGGCCAAGATCTGCGAGCGCAACGCACAGCCCTCAAACGCCTCGGATTCCCCGACGAGCGGATCTACACCGACAAGGGCTACACCGGCCACAATCGACACCGGCCCGGTCTGCGCGAAGCACTCGCCGCCTGCCGCGAAGGCGACACCCTCGTCGTCACCAAACTCGACCGCCTCGGTCGCTCCGCCGTTGACCTCCGGGCGATCGCCGACAAACTCGAAGCCAAAGGCACCCGGCTGAGCATCGGTGGCTCTGTTCACGACCCGACCGATCCCACCGGCAAACTCTTCTTCGGCATGTTGTCGCTGATGGTCGAGTTCGAATCCGACCTCATCCGAGTCCGCACCCGCGAAGGCATGGCCGAAGCGAAGAAGGCCGGCCGACTCAAAGGCAAGCAACCGAAGCTGTCCGCCTTGCAGCGCAAACGCCTGCTCGCCGACTACGAATCCGGCGAGTACACCGCAGCTCAGCTCTGCGAGATCAGCGGCCTGTCGCGTTCCGCGATGTACGCCACCTTGCGCCGAGCCCGAGAAGAAGTCGCACTCTCCCGCCCCTGATCGTCCAGGACGCCGGGCCCGCAAGCTGACACGGCACTAGATGTACCCAGCCAGGACATTGGTGGCAGGCGTGTCGGTGCGTCGGTGCAGAATCACCATCTGACGCCGAGCTGACTTCGGTCGCCACCGGTTCAGTAGTCAGCTCCGAAAAGGGGTCTCGCTTATCTCAACCTCCACGTCATTGAAGGACAACTGCCGCAGCATTCTCTTCACCGATACCGCTCGAAGCTGCCGGTCAGGACTTGGACCCACCCACACCGATTTGGAAATCAAACCCTTATACAAAGGGCCTTTATCCGGGTCCTTCAGGGAGTAAGGAGTGAACCGAAGCGGCAGATACGGGATCAACATGCCTTGAACCGACACACGGAACAGGCACCGAGTGAACGTCTCCCCAAGTGAGACAAACAGACGCCACTCCTGCTCTTCTTCAAACGATGGGTGCTTGAACTGAGCAAGGCACTCAAGGGCTAGGCGAAGAGCCGAGGGACGATTCTCCGGGTCGACGATCTTCCTGGCCTGGCGCTGGATGAAACTCTCATCGACCTTGTACTGCACAGGAGCGAGCTCTGCGCCCCCCAGGAATGGGGTCCCAAAGTTCGCCAGTGCTTGCTCCATGACAGGCACCAGGAAATTCCTAAGCACCTCCGTGGGGAATTCAATGGAGTACCCATTGGCTCCGTATCCTCGCCACTGGCTAAGAAGATCCGGCTCCTTACAAAAACTCGTCACGTAGGCCGAGTGAGTGGTCGCGTTGTCTTCGGGGTCGAGGAAGTTTCCTTCGCCGATACGCTCAGCGAGCTCGTCGATGAGCTTCGCATGGTCAGCATCGGAACGATCTACCAGATCGCGCATCGCATCCGCGAGGGGTCAAGTCCCAGGTAGTGGTGTATCGCCTGTGATCCTTCGTAGGGGTTAGGCGCTGAGTTCGAGGACGGGGTCGGTGCTCACCTCCGTCGTCGTGTCGGTCACTGGAGCGAGTCGGCA